>NZ_JAPFQM010000006.1:600000-907128 GCF_026241205.1 Thermomicrobium sp. 4228-Ro | reverse complement strand
CCGGGATCAACTCGTACGAAGCGGTCGGAGTGGCACCGCCCGACGTTTCGCTCGTCGTGGCCGGTGTTCGGGCAGCAGCCGTCTGGCTCGCTCCCGGCTGCCCCGCCTGCTGGTGGTTGCGGCACCCGGCGATCGCCAGGACGCTGCTGAGTGCGAGCGCGAGAAACCGGCGGCGTCGCATCGCCTCCTCCCTCCGCCTAGGTCGGCTGGAACGCCGACCGGTGCTCTATGGTAACGTGCGTCGTCGGCGCATGCACGTAGAGTAGTCGGAGCGGGACACGGAGGACGGCTCAGGGCTGCTCGCGAGCCGGGTGGGGATCAACGGACTCGTCAGCCTGCCACCAGGCTTCGATCGGGACGGTGAGGTACGGCTCGGCCGGTGCGCGGAGGACGCGCGCGAGACGGCGAGCCTGCTCGAAGAGCGCGTCGCGGGCCGGGCGGCGGGTTCCGGCGAGCGCGACCGGCTGCTCCCACCAGCCTTCCCAGGCGGCGAGGAACAGCCGCAGGCCGTCAGGGGTCAGGCGGACACCGCGTTCCGGCTGTGGGGGAGCGAAGTGTTCGGGCAGGAGTTGACCGCGCGTCAGGAGGTCGAGGACGAACGCATCGACGACCGGACGGAACTCCTCGATCAGATCGAGGGCGAGCGAGGGGCGGCCGGGGCGCAGTTGGTGGAGGAAGCCGACGTGCGGGTCGAGGCCGACGGCGCGCAGGGCACTCACCGCGCGCTGGGCGAGCAGCGTGTAGCCCAAGCTGAGGAGGGCATTGACCGGGTCGGGTGGGGGACGGCGCTGGCGACCGGGGAAGGAAAATGCGGGAGGGAAGAGCGTGGCGAGCGCGCTGAAGTAGGCACCGCTCCCGTAGCCCTCGGCGGCGAGGAGCCCGCCGTGCCCACCGGCACGGGCGGCGCGCTGGAGGGCGTCGCGGAGCGCGTCGATGGCGCGTGGGATATCCGGGTGGCGGTCGCGATACTGCATGAGCAGCACGCCCTGGTTCCGCAGCTTGCCGCGGACGAAACGGCGAGCGAGATCGAGGGCGAGCGCTTCGTCGCGAGCAGCTTCCAGCTGCCGGATGCGGAGTTCCGCTGAGGTCGCTTCCGGGCCCACTAGGCGACCCCGGTATTCGCCGTCGGCGGTGAGCAGGACCAGCTCGATGCCACGCTCGAGGAGGACGACGAGAGTCGGGGTGGTGACGTGGACGTTCCCGAAAAGGATGACGAGCTGGAGACGGAGCAGGGGGGCGCGCGCGAGCGTCTCGCCGTCACGCTCGACGACGAGGAGTTCGCCGCTGCGGCGGAGGACCGCCCCCTGTTCGACGACGTACAGCGCGCGCATCGATGGTGTCCTTGCCGGTTCACCCAGTTCCGATCGCGTCGACCGGACTGAAAAGACCGTCGGTTCCGGGTATCCAGCGGTCGGATGGGTGCGGTAGCCCGTGCCGAGCGCTGTCCGGCGATCGGTCAGGGGGGTCGAGGGCGGGAAGCGCTCGGGGCGGCCCACGGTCGTTCCGACCAGAGTTGCAGGAAGCCGGTCGCCGCGATCCACAGGCCGAACCAGGCCAGGTTCAGGGCGACGACGAGCGTGACGAACCCGAGCTTGCCCTGCCGGGAGGCGTAGAGGCCCAGGAGCGCTGCTTCGGTCGCGCTTCCACCCAAGAGTCCGGCGAGGATGAAGCCGAGGACCTCGACCCGGGCGAGGAAGCGGTTCACGTGGTGGGGCCAGCGGGCGACCAGGAACGGCAGGACAGCGAGCGTTCCAGCCAGCGCCGCTCCGACCAGTGCGGAGAGCGGTCGCGGCAGGTAGGAACGGGCGAAGGCGAGCGCACCGAGCAGCGGCAGGAGCGCGAGATAGAGGACGAGCGCGGCTTTGGCGAGCCAGGTCTGCCAGGAGACCGGCTCGCGGGGGCGGAAGTCGGCAGCAGTCCACTCCGGTGGTGCGACGAGGAACTGCACGCCGCTACGGTGGACACCAGCCAGGCGAGCCCACCACAGGAGGGGTGCCGCAGCACCACCGAGCGCGATCTCCGCGGGCGTCGGCCAGCGGGCGAAGGAGCGCAGCGCCAGAGAGTGGAACAGCCAGACCAGCCCGGTGAAGAGGAGCGCGGCGACCGGTCCGGAGAGGACGGCGATTCCGAGGCGGAGGAACCGCGCCCTTCGCAACCGTGCGATCGTCGTGTGTCTCCGACGCGATCGGCGACGCGATCGGCCTGGTGCGCTGTCGGTCCTCCGCATCGCTCCGAGTACCGTCCCGTCGTTGTCGTTCCGATTTCCCGACCTGGAGTTCCCTGCCGGTCCGCTGGCGAGGCGGCCCGCTCAGCGGTCGTCGAGGAGGTCAGGATCGGCCAAGAGGGAGGGGATCCGGTCGGGTCTGACGCCGAGCAGGTGGGCGAGTCGGCCCGGGTGGCAGAGAGCCTGCCAGGCCTCGTGTGCCGTCCGGACGCGCACGCCGCCCAGGACGGTTGCGATCCCATCGCGACCGAGGGTGAGCGGAGCGGGGAAGAGGCGGAACGGGAGCCACAGGACGTCCGCGGTGAGCGCGATGTCGGGGCTCGTCCGTTGGAGTCGTGCGAGCGTGGCGAGCAGCCGCTTGGAAGCGGTTCGCGGTGCCGAGCTCGCGATGGCCTGTTGCCGCCTCGAGAACTCGTCGAGGGCGCGGGGGAGGAAGAGTTCGAGGTCGAGTGCCACGCAGGTCTCGAGCGAGAGGACAGCGGGATGTGCGTGCATCGGGAGAGCCTCCATGATCGGGATTCCGTCGACGGCGACCGCTCTGACTCTCGGCAGTGCCAGCACGGTGCTCGGTGACAAGGAGAGGTGAACCGAACGCGCCGACCGAAGGAGCCGCCGCTGGAGATCGGCGAAGCGGTGCGGCAGCGGGCCGCTTTCGACGCGAGCGCTTTCGCCGGGAAGCGGCAAGTACCCGACCAGGGAACCGGCGATCCGTCCGGAGGCGACGCGGAGCGCCCGTCGGGGCGAGCAGCCATTCCCGCCGATCCTGATGACGAACGCGTCGTCGTCTTCCTCGGGCTCGTCCCGGAGGTCGAAGGCAGCGATGATGTACCCGCGGGGATCGAAAACGACGATCTCGCGCGCGGTCTCGGGGCGAGGGTCATCGAGCAGGGAGCGTGCCGGGTGGCCGGTCACGGTGAAGGTCAGCTCGCCCGCGAAGGTGGCTTCGAGCGTGACCGTCCAGTCGTGCATGGGCTTGCGCTCGCCTCCGAGGGTGGCGTCGCGCGCGGTTTGGTGGAAGTGCGATTCGATAGTGTACCAGGTGGCGGCCTGGACGGCAAGGAGGGCGAGACTGCGTGGCAGGTGCTGACGGGAGACGGCTCGTACGAGGTTCCGACCTGGCCGGTGCACGAGGCGTCTCCGGTGCAGTGGCGAACGCCTTACCCGGAAGGAGCATGCGTGCCAGCAGGGTGGACCTCGGAGCGGCTGAGGCCACGGCCGCTCCGTCGTTGCGATCCCCTGAAGGGGATCGAGTGCGTTGCAACACGTGGGGATCCCGAGACCGGAGAACTGGCAGAGATCCAGGTTGCAATCCCCTGAAGGGGATTGAGTGCGTTGCAACTTGTGGACTCGTCAGGAAGCAAGTCTCTTGCGCCGGTTGGTCGACTTGCAATCCCCTGAAGGGGATTGCGTGCGTTGCAACACAGGGCCGGGTCCGCCAGGTACTAGAGGAGTTCGGGCTCCGGAACTTGCAATCCCCTGAAGGGGATTGAGTGCGTTGCAACGATCAGGGCCGGTTATAGTCCAGTCGTCACGGTCTCGGCCCTCTTGCAATCCCCTGAAGGGGATTGAGTGCGTTGCAACCTTATACCGCGCGCCTGGAACGCCGCGAGCGCTATGCGGTCGCCTTGCAATCCCCTGAAGGGGATTGAGTGCGTTGCAACCGACCCCGGACTTTCGGGCTATTCGTCTAGTACTTTTGGGTCACGAACGGATGTTCGCATTGTCCGGTCACCTCAGACGATCAAGAAATCCGGTAGCGGCTCGCGCGGCGTACCGGCGACGATCTCGACCTTGCGGGCGCACGCTTCGCACAGGAGGTACAACCGCACGCCGTCGACCCGTGGGTCGGCGACCCGCCGTAGGTACCGCCGGACACGATCCAGCTCGTTCGCCCGAAGGTCACACTCGAACACCGAGCGTTGTACCGGCGTCCCGTATCCCTGCAGCCACTTGTAAAGGCGCGTCCGCTTGCTGTCGTCGCTGATATCGTAGCAGACGATGACCAGCATGGGAAGCCCCCCTTCCGCGCCTGACCGTTGCGGTATCGCTGAGCATACCGGCCGGTCAGCGAGCATGCCAACCTGCTCGATGCCCGGCTCGCCCCGCGGCCGGTCGATCGCGGCCTCGCGCGGCGCTGCGGGAAACGGCCACCTGCCGGGGTGGAGGCCCGCGGCTCGTCCGCCGCGGCGCGCTCAAGCCGTCGTCCGGTCGGCTCGCTCCGGGGAGCAGGACAGAGCCAGTCCAGCCTGGCCGAGTCCCATGGCGACCTTGTGTCCCACGCCGGCGTAGGTCGCGAACTCGGCCAGCGCGCGTGCCGCCGCACGCACCGGCGGTTCGACGGCGTCCGACCGGTACTCGCACCAGCCCTGGAAGCCGACGAGTTTCCCCTGCCCGGTGTCGACCAGTCGCGTCTCCAGGTGGTAGGCTGCGACCCGAAGGTGCTCGAAGCCCCGCACGACTTCCGGGGCGATGTGGACGGGCGCGAAGGCGTTCCACCGCTCGGCGAGGCTGCCGAAGACGAGTTTCGGGAGCGGCAGCGGCAGGTGGTGCGTCCCCTGGTGGAAGGTCGTCGGCGAGAAAAAGCGCAGGCGGAGGCGGAGCGGATGCCGCGTGCCCGGTTCGAGGAGCGCTGCCAGCTCCTCGTACCGCGCTCGCCCGGCCAGTGGATGGTCGGTCGCTGGCTCGCCGACCGTGAGCGGCAGCTGGCCGAGCTGGACCGGCGACCCGGGAGCCAATGCTCGGATCACCAGCGACTCGAGCTCATCGTCGAGCAGGGTGACCCGCAGGTGCAGCGGCACACCGGCGCGGGCGGGTGTCTCTCGCCGACCTGAGCGGACTCCTTCTTCGAGGACCGCGACGGTGAAGGGGCGCTGACCGGGCAGATCGTGCAGCTCCCGCGCAGCCGCCGGGTCGACGGTCGCGAGCGCGCGCAGCAGGGCAGCGTGCGCTGCCCGACCGAGGAACGGCGGGAGCAACGCATCGCGGAGCGGGTGGAGCTGGAAGACGAGCGCGACCGGCATCGCACGCGTCCTTTCAGTGCTGTTCCGTCTCCCACTGGTCGAGGAGCTGGAGCAACGCGTCGCGCAGACGCTCGGGCCAATCGGCCTGGCTGCCGAGCTGCAGCCGTCGGGCGAGGTGCTCGATGTCCTGCATCGGGTCCGCGTTCGGCCCGGCACGCTCCCGGTAGAGCGCGAGGATGTCGTCGCGCCGGACACCGAGGAAGCCGTGGCCGACGAACGTCTGGCTCCGGAACTGGGTCAGCCGGTTGAGCTGCGCCAGGATCTCGCGGTCGCGCCGCACGGCCGGGATGCTGGAGAGGAGGAAGTCGAGCAGGGGCCGGGTGATCCGTTCGGGGTTCAGGTTGCGTGCTGCTGCCTGGCGCTGCAGCTCGGGGCGCGACCGCCACCAGTGCCGGAAAGCCGGTGTCGCCTCACCGGTCGCGGTGTGGACCGGTGCGCCGAGCTGTTCCTCGACCAGCCAGCGCAGCATCATCTCGTGGAAGCGGTAGAGACGGGCGAGGAAGTCGGCCTCGCGCTCTTGCTGCCAGACCAGCCGCAGGTTGGCGACCATTTCGGCGAGCAGGGGTTCGCAGGCCTCGGGGACGGGCTCCTTGCCGCCCCGCTCGACGAGTGTCCGCTGGGCAGCGGCCAGTTCCTCGAGCTCGCGGAGGAACTCCTGGGCGAGCGGCCGGGTGCGCGGGTCGCGCAGCGCCTGGCGAGCGCTCGATCGGGCCTCGTCGAAGTGATAGGCGAGACGGTGGTCGCCGGCCTGGGCCAGCTGCCAGACGGCGCGCGGGACGCCAGCCTGTTGGAGCAGGAGGGCGGCCCGGCCGAACTCACCGCGCTCGAGTTCCCGCCGCGCGTCCGCGAGCAGGGCCGAACGCTGCAGCCACCGTCGCACCTGCAGCTCCTGCGGTGTCTCGCTGCCCCGCGGGAGGTACACGAAGCTGCAGTGGCTGCCGAACCGGTCGACGGCATGGACGGTGAGCGCGAAGGTGATGGCCGGCGTCCCAGCGGTGAGCGAGACGACGATCGGCCGCGGCAACGCGGAGCCGGCGAGCTCACGCAGCACGTCACCGACGGCACGGTACATGGCGTCGTAGTCGGCCGGGTTCCCGTGGAGGTTCCGGAGATGGACGGTCAGGTGGGCACGTGCGGCGTACCGGTGCTCCAGCCAGCGTTCCAGGAGGCGGGCCGCGAAGACCGTATCCTGCGGGTGCGGGGGCTGCTGGTCGGTCGCGAGCAGGACGACATGGAGGGCCGGCGGCTGCGGGCGCAGACGGGCGATCGCCCAGTCGAGGAGGGGACGGAGCACGGGAGCGTCGAGGCGGTCGAGCGCGTCCGCGGCCTGCGTCAGGAGCTGCTCGGTCGCAGCGCGGAAGGACTGGACAGCGCCCTGGTGGTTGCGGACCGCCAGGGAGCGACCGTCCAACGCGAGATCGCTGTTGCCGACGCAGCAGACGAGCGTCGTCATACGCCTGCCGGGTGGACTCGTCCTCGCGGTCGCGTCGAAACCGGCTACCGGCGCGACGACCGGTGGATCACCGTCCTCGACCGGCGAGGAGATCGGATGGCCGTACTCGAACGGTACTCGAAGCGCGGCTCATCGGCAAGGAGCGTGCCGGGGTCAGGGCTCGACGACCAGCGTGACGACGCGTCCCGGAGTTGCCAGTACCGCGCGAGCGCTGCGGGAGACCGAGCGGCTCCGGCGCGTCCGGCTCAGATCCGGGCGAGCTCGGCGAGGAGACCGTCGCGACTCGCTGCGAGCGGGTGCGTGGCCGGGTCGTGCCCCGCGGCCGTGACGAGGCGGCCGAGCGCGGCGAGCGGGTCGGCGCAGCGCGCTTCGATCTCCTCGCGGGAGACCGGGGCGAAGCCGTGGGCGACGATGCTGCGGTTGCGGAGCTGGCTGAGCGGGTCGAGCGCAGCGCTCGCTGCCAGGATCGCCTGGGCGACCGGATCGCTGGTGAGCCGGGGAACGGCCAGCAGGTGGCGCAGGAGATCGCGGCTCGGCGGACGGTCGGGATCGAAGGGGGTGCCGCGGAGGTGCTGGCCCAGCTCCCTGTCGCTCGCGATACCCTCCCGAAAGGCAGGGAGAGCGCGGACGCGCCCCTGCCCATCGCGCTCGCTTCCGGTCGGGAGTCCCAGGCAGCGCTCGACAGCCCAGCGCAGCGCGGCTTCCTCGAAGCGGAAGACGCGGGACAGGAAGTCGGCGTACCGCTCTTGTTCCCAGGCGACGACTGCCGAGCCGTACAGCTCGACGAGCAAGGCTGGATACCGCTCGGGGCACGGCTCGCGGGCCCGCTCGAGCGCTTCCGCGTCGGCCAGCAAGCGAGCGAGGGCTTCCTGCTCGGCGCGGGCCAGCTGGCGGAGCGAGCCCCGACTCGCTGGCATGACTGTCCCTTCGAGCCGGTGGAGGGCGCGGCGGAAGTCGAAAGCGGCCCGGTACGCGAGCACTTCCGCGAACGCGAACAGCGGGAGGGGGGCCAGCGCGACGCGGAGCAGATCGGCAGCATGCGCGAAGTCCCAGCGCTGGAGCGCGCGGGCGGCGTCCTCGAGTGCCTGGTGCTGGCGGAAAGCGGCACCGACGTCCATCGGCGTGGGCCGGCGTGTCCGGGCCGGAAGGTAGACGACGAGCGCTCGCTCGCCGAAGAACGGTGCCAGGACAGTCAACAGCCCGAAGGCCAGGGCTGGAGTCCCGCCGGTCGGGTTGAGATAGGCGACGGCGAAGGTGCGGGGATCGGGGACAGCCCGCTGGCCGATGAGCAGGCGGTAGAAGCGGACGGCGTCGTCGTAGTCGGCTGGGTTGGTGTCGATGCGCCAGATCGCGACCTTCTCGACCGTGTCGCGGCCGTAGGCGTGCGGGATCCACTCCTGGAGGAGGCGGGCGGCGGCGACGGTATCGCTGGCGCGGAACTGCTCGTCCTCCTGGTCGCTGGCGACGAGGTAGACGCGCAGCTGGGGACGCTCGTCGGGATCGGCATGGCGGTCGAGGATCCACGTGATCAGCCGCTCGAGGATCGGTGCGTCGAGCCGGGCGAGAGTCGAGTCGCGCTCGCGCTGCAGCTCGCGGAGCAGCCCCTCGCAGGTCGCGCGGAACTGTTCGGGCGGAATCGGCTGACCGTCGAGCGTGAGGTCGCGGTTGCCGATGGTCGAGACGAGGAGGAGCCGGTTGGCGGGCGGTTCGTGGTTGGCCACGGCGTGCCTCCCCTGGCTGGAGGAGTCGGGAGGGCGGTGCGACGGCTCACCATCGAGTCTACCCCAGCAGGGCGGCGCGTGAGTCTCCATCGTCCGGATGTCCCGTCGCGAGCCGGCAGGAGGCGCGGCGCGCGTCGCGGACGGGGACGCTGGCCGGAAGCGGCGTGGAAGCGCCGCCAGTCCTGGTGAGCGGGCTTCCGGACAGGCCAGGGTACGGTCGGTCCCGGCGTCGCCGCTCGGCCCGGTCGGTCGTCGCCTGCACTCGCGGTGCGCGAGCCGGCCGCGCTGCGCGCCGACTGCCGCGCGGCGGGCGCCCGCGGCACCGGTCAGGCATCTGCACCGGCTGGTGCGGCGAGCAGGCGCAGGCAGACCCAGCCGAGCGGGCGGGCAGCCTGGCTGTTCCGTTCAACGAAGCGACGCGTGCGCGGGAAGGGTAGTTTCTGCTGGCCGCGCCCGAGCCGGAGTCCCGTGACCAGCTGGGCGAGGACCTCTCGGCCGTCCTCGACGTCGGAGAGTTCGAGCAGCGGGCCGATCGTCTTGGCGCGCCAGCCGGTGCCCCAGCCGAGCTGGAGGTAGGTTTCCGGCGTCGCGGCGCGGGCAGCCTCCCGGATGCGCTCCGCCAGCTCGCGGTAGAAGCCGGTGACCTGGCTCCGCGTCTCTTGCATGCGTCGCAACTCGACACCCACGAGTCGCCAGGCGAACTCGCGGCAGGCACGGAAGAGCTGCTCGATCTCGACGACCTTTCGTTCCTGCGCGGGCAGTCCACGTGCGACGCCGAAGTCGAGGTCGAGCCGGAGCTGGAGTCGCGTCCCCTCGGGGAGTGCCTCGACCAGCCAGCGGTGCTTCCGGCTGACGAGCTGGAGGCCATCACCGGTCAGCCGGTAGATCCCCACCTGCTCGACGACGGTCGCGTCGGGTGGGAGCGGGGCGGAGTCGGCTGGCCGGAGGGCGCGCAAGAGGTCGTGGTTGGGGTCGAACTGCTCGCTCTGCTGGAAGAGGCGTGTCTCGAGCGGGCGGGCGAACCATTCACGGCTGGGTCGCCTCTCCGCTCCGAGCTGGTCGAGGAGCGCACGCCCGATCGGTGTCCCTTCGAACCGTTGCGGCTGTCCCTGTTGCGCGAGAGACCGGAGCTCCTCGCGGAGGAGGGCGTAGGCGAGCGCGGTGCGCAGCGCGCCCTTGAGGCTGCTGCCGGGGAGATAGGGATGGCCGCGTGCGTCGCGTGCGAAGGGGAGCAGGGTCCAGTGCTGGCGGGTCTGGCTCGCGACGTCCTGGCCGCGCGGACCGGGCAGGACTGCACGGGTGTACTGGGGCCATTCGTCCGACGTGATCAGGTTGTCGACGCGGGGATCCTCGCCGCGGCGGATCCGCTCCTCGGTCATCCGCTCGGCGATGAGGCGCTCGACGTCGATGAGGTAGAAGCGTCCCCGCGCGGCATCGGCGACGACGTCGTAGCCACCGACGAGCGGCGGTCCACCGGCGCCGACGTGGAGCGGGGAGAGGACTTCGAGTTCGAGCTGGTAGGAACGGAGTGCGAGGAGCGGACGAGCGCGAGCGGGTTCCGACATGGGCCTACTCCTTCAGGTCGACCGGGACGGTGAAGGCGTACCCGTAACGGTAGACCGGATGCACGGTGCGCATGACCTCCGGCGTGACGTCGACGAGCTGCCCGAGGACGGTCGTCCCCGGCGGTCGTGCCACGACCGAGCCCTCGCTGACCATGCGCAGTTCGCGGCGCCGGTAGCTCGCGCCGTCGGGCGAGGCGATCCAGCCGCCGCGGAGGGCGAGGTCGAAGCGGGCGAACGGGCCCAGGACTCCGGCCGCGAGTTCGGACCGGGTAGGAGCGTAGAGGGAGAGCGTCACCAGGCCAGGAGCCTGTTCCCGTTCCGGGACATCGATCTCTTCGCCTGGCTCCAGGGAGAACTGGCCGTGGCCGGTCGAGCGCAAGCCGCCCAGTCCCAGCTGCCCCAGCTCGGCGAGCGCTGCCTCGACGAGCGGGCGCCAGCTCGCGTCGCGCCATTCGACGAGGACGAAGAGGCCGCAGTCCGGTCCGAAGCGGAGCCGGCCCGAGCGGAACACCTGCGAGGCATTGGTGACGCGGTCGATGGCAACGCGGGGGACGACGTCGCGGACCCAGAGCGGGATGCCGTCACGGGTGAAGCTCCGGGGAAGGGCACGACGCTCGCTGGGAAGGAGCCAGGCTGCGACAGGGGGGAGGAAGGCCGCTGGAGCGAAGGCGTCGCCCGGCAGCTCGCCGCTGAGCCAGGCCTGGAACAGTCCGAGCGAGACCCAGCGGGTCTGGCGGAGCCGCTTGCGCGCGTCATCGGGCGGCGGACTGGGAAGCGCCAGCTGCGGTTTGGGCAGGAAGCGGACGGACCCGGCGAAGGGGAAGGCGCTGGAGAAGAGGAATGACGGTTCACCGGCGCGGAACGGCGCGAGGAAGCGCTGCAGCTCGCTCTCTCCCCACCCGAGACGGACCACCGAGCAGAGGGCGCTGAAGAGCGTGTCCGAGTGGACGAACTCGGCGGTCTCCTCGATCCCGACGCCCCGTTCGGCGACGTGGAGCGGTCCGCGGAAACGGAGGAGGTAGGTAGTGACCGTCGGCATCGCGTCACCCTGCCTGCCCGGCGAGACCGGCTGCCTCGCGCAACCAGGCGAGCACGTCATCGCGTGCCGCGAGCAGCGCGTCGACCGAGTCGAAGGTCCGCTGGGGGAGCTGGGCGACCGGCTGGTCGTAGTGCGGGCGCGGGCGGACGCTGAGCGTCAGGTTCTCGAAGCGGACCTTGCCGCTGCCGCGCGAGCCGTAGCTCCCGAGGTAGTCGTCCTCGAGGAGCGCGAGGGCGCGGGCGACCGTCCAGAAGCGGTCGACGTCGCGGGGCTCGTAGAGGGTGTAGACCATCTCGCAGGCAAAGGCGGCACCGGCCGGGACACGCTCGACCTGCCGGGGCACGGCTGCCGAAGTGACACGATCGATCGCGGCTTCCCACTTGATCTCGGAATAGGGTAGGTCGAGCCGCAGCGCCTCGAGCTCGCGTACGCTCGACTCGGTGAGGAAGGCGTCGCGCACCACCAGCCGGGTCGGTGCGGAGGGATATTGGTCGCCCGGAACGCCGAAGACTGGGCAGACCGGGCAGTTGTCATAGGTCGGATTGCGGCCGTCTTGCCGGTCACCGGCACAGACATGGATGTAGACATTGTTGATCCGCCAGTTGGTCGTCAGTCCCTCGATGCGCTCGGACAGCGAGCGGAGTTTCCCCTTGAGCGAGGAACCCGGGACGTAGGGTTGGTTGGTGAGGGGGTCGCGGACGACCGGATTGTCGAGTGCACCGATGGCGAGCCCGCCAGCTGCACCGCCGATGCGTAAGCCGGTGATCGCGCGGACGATACCGGTCAGGCGGATCCGGCCGAGGATCGTCGCGTTCCGGTTCGCCGGTCGAGCCGTCGCGCTCGTGGGTGCCCTCCCCTCACTGTCCACCGTATGCCTTGTGATAGGCGAGAATGGCCTCGAAGAAGTCGACGAAGTGCTGGAAGCGCTCGCGGTCGCGCTCGACGAGCAGGATGGCGGGCTCGAGTGTCTCCTTGAGCCACTGTACCCCTTTGCCATTCGTGCGTGCCGCCTGGTAGGCGAGCTTGGGGCGGAGCAACTGGAGTTCCCGGTACGTTTCCTGGTCGAGTTCGGTCACCGATGCTGCTGCCGTACGGACGTGTATGTCGAGTTCTCGGACTTTGCCGAAGACGGAGCGGATCTGACTCGTCGCTAACGCGTCCGGACTCCGCGGATTGCCGCCGGGTCGGGCGAGGTCGCGGCCGACCCGTTCCGCCACCTGCACGAGCGTGAGCGGATCGCCCTCGACCACGATGCGTCGGATCTCCTCTTCGGTCGGCGGCTCGAAGCCAGGACGGCCTCCCCCACGAGCCTGTCCAGAGGCTGGACGCTGCACACTCATCCCTTCTCCTCCTTTCGCGTGGCGAGTTCGGCCCAGCGGGCAGCGAGCCAGAGGGTCGCGATGACGTCGGGATGCCGGATCTCGTCGCGCAGACGCTCGATCCACTCGCGGGCGGCAGAGCCTTCCGGTAACCGTTCGGCAGCCCGAGCGAGGAAGTAGGCGGCGAGCCACAACCAGCGACCGTACACCAACTGGCCGGGGCGCAGCGTGCCCCGGCGCTGCGCCTCGTCGTGCGCCTCCTCGTAGAGTCGGCCGATCGCAGCGAGGCCGTGGAGGAAGGAGCGCGGGAGTTCCCCGCGTGCGACGAAGCTGGCGAGCTGCTCGACCCGCGCGGCGACGGTACTGAAGCGCGACCAGTCGAGCGTACGGCCGAGGAAGGTGACGGCATTCTTGACCACACGACCGTCCTCGCTCCGCAGCTTGGCTGCCTCGAGGGCCTCCCGCGCGTCGTCAGCGGCCTGATAGAGCGGGGCGTGCTCGGGGACGACGGCGATCCCGGCCGACAAGTGGAGCGAGGGGTTGTCCTGCGTGAAGCGGTGGAAGTCGTCGCGGACGGTGCGGGCGAAGCTGGCCATGCTCTGCCAGTGCCCGACCGCGAAGACGTCGTCGCCACCAGCGTAGACGAGGTAGACCGGGCGCTTCGTCCGGTTCCAGTGCCGGGCCAGCTCGGCCAGCCAGCCTTCGAAGAAGAGCCGGAGGCCGCTGGAGAGACTGGCGAGCCGCGAGAGGGAGAGGTGCTGGCCCAGCCCCTCGGCGAAGAGCCGACCCAGGTCGTCGACGTCCATGCGCAGGATGCCGAGTCCACTCGCCCCCGCACCGGAGGTCGCGATGGTCGCGAACTCGGTCACCGAGCCGTCGGGATCGAGCGGCACGACGTTGGCGAGGAAGGCGAAACCGAGCCCGATGGTGCCGCTGGCCTCGGCGACGTCGAGTGCCGGACCGGTCAAGAAGTCGGTGTCGTCGATCCGGAGGAGCGTTCCTGGCCCGAGCTGTACCAAGGCTCTCAGCTCGTCGTCCGTTTCGGCGAGATGGAGCTCGAGCCCGAGCGCCTGGAGCGTCGACTGGTAGCTGGGGCTCGCCGCGTCGTCCGGGGAGAGCGGCTGGACCTCGCGCAGGAAGAGCCAGCGGGCGCGGCGCAGGGCCGTGCCGAGGTCGATCAGGGAATCGCAGCGGCGACAGATCCGCTCGTCGTCCTCGCGGCGCGCTCGCGGATCCTCGCGGCGGCAGATGGCGCAGGGCGGCTCGGGACCGCCGATCCCGCGCGGGGCGAACAAGCGATCGGCCAGTTCGACCGGATCGAGCGCGGCGAACTTGCGTGCCTTGGCCTCCTGGAGGGCGGCGTGCAAGGCGTTCCAGGCGGCGCGGAAGCGCTCCGGTTCGGCGAGATCGGCACAGGCGAGCGGGCGGCAGGCGAGCGCGAGGTACAGCTCGCCGTCGGTCGTGGCGAGGAGGATCCGGTCGAGGTCGTGGCGGAGGGCGGTCAGCTGGTCGTCGCTCGGCAGCTGGGTGAGCAGGTAGCAGCGGCCGCCGCCAGCGTAGAGCAGGTTGACGATGGGGAGGTCGAGGCGGCGGAGGAGCCAGCGACCGACCGCCTCGGTGACGAGCTGGAGGAAGAAGGAGCGCCCGCGCAGGCTGCGGGCGGCCCGTGCAGCGGTGAGCGTGTAGAGGAAGCGCTGGATACCGGTGACGTCGGCTGCCAGCAGCGCCAGGCGCGGGCTGTCCCAGTGCGGCAGCTGGTGCTCGAGCAGTGCCGCGAGCGTTTCGTCGTCGAGACCGGAGCGGTCGAGCGCAGCGGCGATCGCTGCGGTGGTGCGGAGGTGGTCGTAGAGCGAGATATCGGCGACGTTCTGCCGGTAGTACGCCGAAGGGACGCACCAGGTGTAGCGGTGGAGGAGATGGAGCACGGTGGTGAGACGCGCGTCGAAGTCGAGCGTCGCTGGGATGGTCTCGAGATCCTCGACGAGACGCTGCCAGAGTGCTTCGTAGCCCTGCCGCTCGCTGGCCTCGTCGACAGGTGACGCATTGGGGAAGAGCACCTCCGGCGCGAGCGCGAGTGGCGCGAGCGGCCAGTAGGCCGGTGCGGGATCGGGGGCACCGGCGAGCTGCAGGCGGGTGAAGATACTGCGCAACTGGCGTTGCCCGGGGCGCGTGGCTGCCCAGAGCGCCCCTCCACCGGGCGGTACCGGCGGCTGGTCGGACTCGGCATCGTCGGGCTCGGCAGCCGAGAGGCGGTCGGCCAGGGCGACGAGGCGAGCGAGCCGGTCGGTCGGCTGATGGTGGCGGAGGATCGCGTCCGCTGCAGCGCGCCACTGCGGGAGCCACTCTTCGACTGCGTCGGCGCTCCACTTGGCGTGGGCACCGTTGTGCCCGTAGTCGCTGGGGCCGTATCCCACGTAGCGGTCGCCGTGGCGTTGGCCGGTCCGTTGCCAGAGCTTGCCAAGATCGTGCAGCAGCGCAGCGACGAGAAGCGTCTGGAACTCGTCCACGGAACCGCTCCGATCGGTCTCGTGCAGCGGAGACTAACCGAGCCAGCGGTCGTTGTCAAGAGTTGTCGGTAGGCGCGGAAGAGACCGAGACGCCGGTGGCGCAGTGCGGGCTCGGGTAGCGAGAGGATCAAAACGATGTGGTTGTCAAACGGTCTGTCGATCTCGTATCGTCCACGCATCGCTGCCGGGGCGCCGAGAGGCGGAAGGGAAGGGGAGAGATGGAACTCGATCCGGGGGGCATCATCGGTTGGATCATCGTCGGAATCGTGGCAGGCTGGTTGGCAGGTCGTTTGACCGGCGGTGGTCGTGGACTCGTCGGAGACCTCATCCTGGGGCTGATCGGTGCCTTCATCGGGGATCTCCTCTTCTCGCTCCTCGGTATCAGCGGGAGCGCTGGGCTGATCGGGAGCATCGTGGTCGCGACGATCGGCGCGGTGATCGTCGTGTTCGTCGTCCGTGCCGTAACACGTCGTCGGCGAGGAGCCGAGCGGCACCGCGTGGCAGCGGCTCAGGGGCGTCGTCACCGACGCCCTAGTCGGTGTCTTCAGCCGCGAACGTCCGCTCGAGTCGCTCACGCCTCCGTGGTTCGACGGGATCACGACGTGGCAGCATGCGGTGTCGGCTGCTCGCGTGCCGGAAGGCTGGTCGCACGAGACTGGTGGACGACTCGTCGCTCGGCCACGGCCAGGGACAGCGGGGAGCGATGGACAGGGACCGGTTGCCACCGGTCTCGGGCGGCCGAGACGAGACGGCCGCGAGAGCCCGTCGGTCGCTGGCCCGGTGGAGGTGGGAACTCGTTCCTCTCCGTGCGCGATCCTTCGGGCAACCGGATCGAGATCACGGCGGACGTGGCGCGGCTCCCGAACCGCTGGGAAGGTCCCCGGATCTGGCGCGGTGAGCTTTCCGCAGTTTTTAATGTCTGGACGGAAGCGCCGCCACCGGCGAGCTTCGGGGACGGGACGTGAGACGGCGGAAGGGAAGGGCCATGCGACTGGTCACCTACAGCGAGCGGGGTCGGACGAGCGTCGGAGTTCTGGAGGACGGCTGGATTCTCGATATCCCACAGGCGTACACGGAGCTCGTGCGCCAGCAGGGGGTGACGGATGCAGTCGGGCGGGCGCTCGCGGAATGCCCACCGGACATGGCGCTCCTGCTGGCTCGTGATGGGCTCGGTCGAGCGCGGGAAGCGGTCGCCTTCGCACGAGAAGAGTTGGCGCGCGATCGCGAGAGCGCGCTGCAACGCGGGATGGTGGTAGCAGCCGACGCGCCGGCGGTGCGCCTGCGGGCGCCGCTCCTGCGACCGGGGAAGATCATCTGCCTCGGGTTGAACTATGCCGACCACGCGAGGGAGACGAACTCGCCGATCCCGCAGTATCCGGAACTCTTCAACAAGTTCGCCAATGCGCTCATCGGTCCGGGTGAACCGATCGTTTTGCCGCGCGTCAGCCAGCAGGTCGACTACGAGGCGGAACTGGCGGTCGTGATCGGCAAGGCGGGCCGGTACATCGACGAGGCACGGGCGCTCGAGTACGTGGCAGGGTACACGATCCTGAACGACGTCTCGATGCGGGACTTCCAGTTCCGGGGTCGGCAGTGGATGCAGGGGAAGACGTTCGATCGCTCGACACCGCTCGGCCCCTGGATCGTCACAGCGGACGAGATTCCTGACCCGCAGGCGCTGGAGATCAGCTGCGAGGTGTCCGGTGAAGTGCTGCAGCGGTCGAGTACCCGCGAGATGATCTTCGGCGTGGCGACGGTGATCGCGTATATCTCGCAGATCATGACGCTGGAGCCGGGTGATGTGATCGCGACCGGGACACCGGCAGGAGTGGGGTTCGCCCGCGACCCGAAGCGGTTGCTGCGGCCGGGCGACGTCGTGCGGGTGACGGTCGAGAAGATCGGTACACTGGAGAATCCGGTCGTGGCCGAGGAGTGACCTCGGTCGACGACGCGGCACGGCGAGGAGCACACGACCGTACCAGCTGGTGCTCCTCGCTTTCCGTGCCGCGTCCGGTGTCGACGTCGTCCACTGCTCGTCAGATGACGATATTTCCGCCGCGTTGCGGTGGGCGCAGGACGACGATCTGGCCGGGCTCACGGTACTGGATCTGCGGGTTGATGCGGTTGCCGGCGCGGTAGGCGTCGAGGAGTCCGGTTACCGAGACGAGTTCACCGGCGAGCGCAGTACGGAGGGCCGCCTCGTCCCACTTCCGAGCGGCGAGCTCCCGGAGTGCCTCCTGCCAGATGACGACGTAGAAGTCGCCGTCGAAGTAGTTCCCGAAATTGACGAACAGGCAGGGCCGTCCATCGAACGTGAACCGAGACCGGACGGAGCGCACGACCCCGCGCACTTCCACGATTTGACCGACGGACTCGAGCAGACGGTCGCGGTCGGTCGCATCGAGAAGGGGTCTGGTCGGGCTCACGGTGACTGGATGGGTGCGCGCCACGACGGTCGTCAGGCGGACTCCGAGGAAGCGCTCGAAGGAGGGAACGTTCTCGTACGAGACGTGAAGGACGATGTGACGAAAGTTGCGCCAGAGACGCTGGCGCTCGATCGGCTGAGCGGCATAGAGTCGATCGAGCTCACGCAGCAGCGGCGATTTCGCTGGTTCGACGAGATCGCTCTGGCTGAAGAGCAGGGTGTCGGCGGACTGGCGGCGTTCGAAGAGGCGCGGTTGGAGAGCGAGCGCGTCGAGGCTCATGAAGAGTACGGCAGCTGCGTAGCGATCGAGCGTCTGGGTGCACCGCGTGCTGTCGTGCGCTGGGCGCGCTCGATCGCTGGCCGGCGCGGGCTGCCGGTACCGCTCAGCGATGCAGAAGGGTCGTCGCTGGGTGTACAGGGTCGCAGCCGTCCGCCTGGTGCAGGCAGCGGAGATTCCGGGTCGAGTCCTCCGTCAGTGCGCGGTGCCCGCTCCGCGCGCGAGCGCCTGGGCGAGGTCGCTGGTGTCACCACAGAGGCGCGCGATCGCCTCGTCCGGGTAACCGGCTGCCTGCAAGGGGACGACGACATCGCGCCAGAGGTCCGGTACGGTGGCAGCGAGGAGCGTGCCGCGCCCACCCAGATGGATCTCGCTCAGCGGTGCTGGGAGTAGCACCGTTCGTCCGACGGTGAGCTCGAGCGCCTCGTCCGCCGTCGCGATCGTGACGCTGCCCGCGATGCAGCTGAGCAGGTGCGGGGACTCGTCAGGGCGGCGCACGAGGTGCCGTTCTCCGTCGACTTCCCACCGCTCGAGCAGGAAGTAGCGACAGGCCGTCAGGATCGACCGCCACTCGTCGAGCGCCAGCGGCTGCGTCCGGCGCGCCTGTCGCTCGGACCGGAGCACAGCGAGCCCATCCTCGATATGGAGCGGCCGACCGCGCCCGGCAGCATCGAGACGATCCCAGTCATAGAAACGGTAGGTGATGTCGGACTGCTCCTGGATCTCGTAGAGCAGGATGCCACTGCCGATCGCGTGCAGTGTGCCGGCCGGAACGATCACCGTGTCGCCAGCGCGCACGGGAAGTCGTACCAGGTAATCGGCCAGACGACGCTCGGCCAGGAGCGAGCGGATCGTGCTGGGGTCGAGCGGTTCGGTCAGTCCGACGACGAGTTCGGCGCCGGGTTCCGCAGCGAGGATGTACCAGGCTTCGGTCTTGCCGCGCTGCCCGAGCGGACGGGCCTGTTCGTCGTCGGGGTGTACCTGGACGGAAAGGACGTCGTCGGCATCGATGAACTTGATCAGGAGCGGGAAGTCCCCGAACGGCTGACTGGCTGCCCACCCGCGTTCGCCGAGGAAGTCGGCACCGAACTGTGCGACCAGCTCACCGAGCGTGAGCCCAGCCAGCGGGCCGCTCGCGACACGCGCTTCGTTCGCGGTCTCCCACGATTCGCCGATGCGCGCGCCATGCGGCAGCGATTTGCCGAGGTAGCGGGCCAGGCGCTGGTCACCCCAGGGGCGCTCGACCAGGACCGGCTCGAGGAGCAGGGGCCGGGCGAGGAGCGCCGCGTTCATGGTGCCGGCTCGCTCTCCGTCCGCTGCCAGCGGTCGACGAGGAGGCCGAGCGTGATGCCATAGGCGAGGTGTCGCCAGACCTCCTGCAGGAACGGTACCGGCTGGTTGAACCGCTCGAGCCGGCCGGCGCGGACGTCGGGATGGATGCGGTCGAGCACGACGATCAGGGGCCAGAGGACGAGGTTCTCGCCGAGCGCGAACACCGTGCCGGCCAACCAGCCTGGCCGCGGCAAGCGATGACGCAGGCGGCCATAGAGGACGCCGAGGGCGGCGCCGTTCACCAGGTGCATGATCGTGCCCAGCAGCGGCCAGTACCGGTGCCCAACGGGAAGGAGACCCGCCAGAAGACGCAGGTCGTTCGTACGTCGCCGGAGCAGCGCCAGGTCGACTGCCATCGCGACGAGGAAAGCCAGAGCGCCGACGATTCCAGCGAGAGCGTGTCGCAACGATCCACTCATCATCTCTCCTCTGATCTCGTGACTGGAACGGACGACGCGAGCGCCGCGCGCCGGGCGGCGACCAGCGGGCGGAGAAGCCAGACGAGCAATGGCGGAGTGAGGAGCGTGGTGAGCATCGACATGACCACGGCCACCGAGAAGAGCGGACGTTCGACCACGCCGAGCGAGAGACCGATGGAGGCGACGATCAGGCCGACCTCGCCGCGCGGAACCATACCGAAACCTACAATGGCCATGGAGCGAAACGGAAAACCGAGCGTTCCGAGCGCCGCACCGAGTGCCTTGGTCAGGACTGCCACGGCAGTGACTGCCAGCGCGAGCCAGAGCGTCTCGGACCGGAGGAAGAGCTGCGGATCGACCCGGGCACCCGTGACGACGAAGAAGAAGGGAACCAGGAAGGTGTAGAGCGGGAGCGCCTGCTCGTGGAGGTCGTACCGGTCGCGCACTTCAGCGAGCGCCATCCCGGCGAGGAAGGCGCCGACGATCGGTGCCAAGCCGATGGCGGCGGCCAGGGAGGCCAGTGCCAGCATCAGGGCGAGCGCGACGACGAGCGGCGCGTATTCGATCTGGAGACGCTCGACCAGGGGCGGGAACAGACGCCGGACCGCGAACGCTCCCAGGCCACCGACGACTGCAGTGAAACCGAGCGCGAGGACAGAAATCCAGAGGACCCGTGTGAGCTGGAGCTCGCCGGATACTGCAATGCCTGAAACGACGGTCAGGACGAGGAGACCGATGATGTCGTCGAAGACGGCAGCGCCGAGGATGATCCGCGCTTCGCGGGAATCGAGCGCACCGACGTCGCGGAGCACCCGCGCGGTGATACCGACGCTGGTCGCCACGAGGACCGTTCCCATGAAGATGGACTCGATCGAGGGGTAGCCGAGTGCGAGCATGAGCAGCGTGCCCCCGACGAACGGGCCGACGACACCGAGAATGGCGACGAGCAGCGAGCGGAGGCCGACGCGCAGGAGGTCGCTGAGTCGCGTCTCCAGGCCCACGAAGAAAAGCAGGACGATCACACCGAGTTCAGCGACCGTCTCGAGGGCGAGCGTCAGCCCTTCGCGAGCAGCGTCGCTGTCCTCATGGAACAGTGCCAGCAGTTCGTGCCCGGGCAAGCCGATCAAGCCGAGGGCGAAGGGACCGATCACGATGCCGACGAGGATTTCACCGATGACAGCTGGTTGACGCAGGCGGAGGAATAGCTCACCTCCCAGCTTCGCGGCAACGAAGATGATGAGGAGCTGCGTCAAGACTTCGACGATCGCTGTCATCGGCCGGCCCTCTCACTCGGTCGCACACTCGTCTCAGACTGCATTCCGTATACACTGTCACCGGCTCTCCAGACCGCATTCGGGCCTCAGATATGGATCGCCAGGTTGTCGACCGCGAGGGCAGCCTCGCCGATCACCTCCGAGACGGTCGGGTGCGGATGGACCGAAAGACCGATCTCCCACGGTGTCGCTTCGAGCAGCTTGGCCAGGGCCGCTTCGGCGATCAGTTCGGTCGCATGGTTGCCGATGATGTGGACGCCGATGATGTCGTTCGTGTCCGCGTCGGCAATGACTTTCACGAAGCCGTCCGTCTCCCCCTCGATGAGCGACTTCCCGTTGGCCCGGAAGGGGAACTTGCCGACTTTGATCGTACGGCCCTGCTCCTTTGCCTCGCGTTCGGTGAGGCCGAGGCTGGCGATTTCCGGATGACAGTAGGTCACGACCGGGACGCGGTTGTAGTCCAGCGGCAGCGGCTTTTCCCCGGCGATGTGCTCGACTGCGATGATCCCCTGGTGCATGGCGGTGTGCGCCAGCTGCTGGATCCCGAGGACGTCGCCGATGGCGTACACACCCTCGACGTTGGTGCGGAAGAACTCGTCGGTGACGATGAAGCCGTCTTTGGTACGGACACCGAGTTCCTCGAGACCGATATCCTCGATATTGCCCTCGCGGCCGAGCGCGACGAAGAGGGCATCGGCCTCGATGACCTCCTCCTGGGCGCCGCTCTTGCGCACGCGCATCCGGACGCCACCCTCGGTGATGTCGAAATCGTCGGCCGTCGGCCGGTAGTCCGGGATGATGCGGATCCCCTTGCGCTGGAAAGAGCGGATCAGCTGTTGCTGGACCTCTTCGTCCTCGTTGGGCACGATGCGGCCGACCAGGGTGACCTCGGCGCCGAAGGCGCGATAGACGGTCGCGTGTTCGACACCGGTCGCGCCACCACCGCGGATGATGACCCGCTTGGGGTACCAGTCGAGCTGGGCCGTCGTGTGATCGCTGTTGAGTACGCGCACGCCGTCGAAGGGGATACCGGGAATAGCCCGAGGCCGCGAGCCCGTATCGATCACGATCGCTCGTCCGCGCAGCTCCTGCTGCTGACCGTCCGCACCGTTGACGACAACCGTGCGGTTGGCCGTCAACCGGCCGACGCCCTGGATGAGCGTAATGCCGTGCTTGCGGAAGAGGAAGTGGATCCCCTTGTGCAACTGCTCGACGACTTGCTGGCTGCGTTTGAAAGCGGTCGCATAGTCGCCCTGGACCTCGCCGACGATGACACCGAACTCCTTGGCCCGGCGCGCTCGTTCGAGGAGTTCCGCGCTCTTGAGGAGCGCCTTGCTGGGAATGCAGCCGCGGTGCAGGCAGGTTCCGCCGACCTTGTCCTTCTCGACGACAGCGACCTTCAGGCCGAGTTGCGCGGCGCGGATCGCCGCGACGTAGCCACCGGTCCCACCGCCGAGGAATACGACGTCGAACTCTTGACGCTGTTCGACGGTCATCCCGTCCTCCTTCGGTTCGCGACGGATGAAGACCCTCCTCCGGCAAACCGGAGGCTGCCTGTGGGCAGTATAGCAGGCTTCGCTGGCTGTTCTGCTCATGTGCGACTGATACCGGCACCGTCGCTTTTCTGGCCACCGGGATCGGGTCGATCGAGCCAAACACTGGTCGATCCAAATGGTCGCCTGCGATCCAGAACATCTGTGCTATACTGGATGGCGGTGCGTTGTAGACAGAACATGTGGTGAGGCGCGATGCAGGAGACTCAAGGCAAGCCAGTGGCGAGCTGGCGCGAGATCGACCGGGCGATCTGGCGGCGGATGGCTGAGCGGGCACGGCGAGAAGGCGTACGTGCCTTCCGACTGAACGGCGACCCGCGTCACTGGGCCGTGACGAGTGCCAGCCAGTCCGGTGTCGCTTACGAGGTGACGATTCTGGACGACGAGTTGCTGTGTTCGTGTCCCGGAAGCGCCTACTACCGGTACTGCAAGCACCGCGCGCTCGTCCTCTCTGAACTCGGTCTGCTCGATCCGGAGTTCGGAGTCGAGGCTGCTTGAGCGCGGGCCAGCTATCTGGCTGAGACTTCTCCTTCTCCGCCGAGGCGGCGCTAGGCAGCAGCGAGTTCGCCGGTCAAGGCGGGCTGTAGCCAGCGGAACGCTGTCTGCGGCGCGACTCCCGAGCCGTACAAGAGCAGCAGGTACATGATGCCGAAGATCGGCAGGTGGCCGAGCAGCTCCACCGGCGGCAACAGTGGCACGGTGAGGTTGAACGGAATCCACATCGCGAGGATCACGACGCGGGTGAGGACACCGGTGATGAGCAGGATCCCGATCGTTGCCTCGACGATCCCCGCCAGGTCGCCGAAGAAGCGATCGGAGACCCAGGTCCAGCCGAAGAGACTGTGAAGGACGTTGAAGTGCGGGTACTGCTGGAGGAACGCGCTGCTCAGTTCGGGATTGAGGAGCTTTTCGGAGAAGGCGACGATGACCAGCGCGAGACCGGTGAGTACCCGGAGCGCTGTGACGGCGTGCCGCTCGTACCGGGTGAGCCCGATGAGAACCTGCGCCACGCGAAGCGGCGGAACCGTCTGGCCGAGCACGAGCAGGACGAGCGCGATGCCGAGATAGTGCAGCTGCTCGAGCACAGCGACCGGCGGGAAGACCGCGAAGGCCGCCAGGTAGACGAGCAGCAGGAGGGCTGCGCCAGCCCGGTCGAAAAGTGCAGTAATGAAGGTGAAGGCGACGATGACGGTCGCGACCAGGAGAGCCCATCCGAGGAGCGAGTTCGGGAGTTCGAGCGACGATACGAAAAGTTCGCGCTGATACGCGAACCAGACGAGACTGATACCGGCG
Organism: Thermomicrobium sp. 4228-Ro; assembly: GCF_026241205.1. NCBI lineage: Bacteria > Pseudomonadati > Thermomicrobiota > Thermomicrobia > Thermomicrobiales > Thermomicrobiaceae > Thermomicrobium > Thermomicrobium sp. 4228-Ro. Next base: position 883,707 of record NZ_JAPFQM010000006.1, on the reverse strand, counting down.
TGGAGGGCGAGGACGCGGGTCGCGCAGGGTTCCATGCTGGCGAGGAGCGGCGGATTCGGCCAGTGTGGGGTGCCGAGGGCCCGCTGGAGAAGCCGGAGTCCCGCCCAGAGGAACGCGCTGAGGCCGATGACCGCCAGCGTCGGCCAGCGCCAGAAGAGTTCCCACTGCGGCGAGCGGAGCTGGAGACTTTCCGGCACGAACCAGCGGACATGCGCCGATGCGCTCGCTGGACTGAGGACGAGGAAGATGGCGGCGAGCACGAGCCCCAGCCAGCCCCAGCGTATCCGAGTGGGCGCGAAGCGCTTGCGTCGCATCCTTGTCTCCGTCCGATTTGTGTTTCGAGTCTAGCAGAGGTGTCTGTGGCGCTGCACCGGCGCGCCGGTGTTCCGAACGTCCCCCACCTCGGTGGTTCACCGCTGTACCTCGTTACCGGAGTCGCCCGTGCGCTCCAGTCGGGCGAGGATCTGTTTGAGCCGCTCGAGCGCACGGTGCGCGCGGCGCTGGGCGGCGGTGGGGGAGATACCGAGGAGGTCGGCGATCTCGTCGAACCCGAGCTCGGCCTCCCAGCGGAGGTACAGGATCTCCCGGTCGCGGTCGCGGAGCTTCGCCAGCGCTTGCTCGACGAGCAGGCGGTCGGCCGACCAATCCTCCGCGCCTCGGGGGCAGGCCTCGCGGAGTACACGGCCGAACGCCCGATGCTCCAGCTGTTGGGCGCGCAACCAGTCGAACCAGGAGCGCTGGGCGATCCGGTTGAGCCAGGTGGCCAGCGCTGCGCGGTCGCGCAACTGGGCGCGAGCTGCCCAGGCGCGCGCGAAAGTTTCCTGGATCAGGTCGTCATGGAGGGAAGGCGGCACACCGAGGCGGCGCAAGTAAGCTCGCAGGTGCTCCACATGCTCGCCGTAGAGATCAGCGAAGAGGGTGTCGTCGGGAGCGCTTCGGGACGGGGATGGCTCTGGCTGAGCGGGCTCGGCGGGATCAGGAGGATCCCGCGGTGGCCGTCTCCGGCGGCCGGCGTGGAGCAGCGGTGGCGGCATCCGGTGGAGGAAGAGGTGCGGTGGTGCCGGCCGGTCGTCGAGGAGCAGGTAGCCGAGCGACGGGAGGACGAGGAGCAGGACGAGACTGAGCCGGGCTGGAGTGAGGCTGGACCGCATCGCTCGGTTTCCTTCTCTCCGGTCAGGAGGCCGTACCCGCAGTGTACAGCAGGAGGCCTGCACAGACGAAGGCCAGAGCCACCGGTCCCGCTCGTGCCAGCCGCTGCAGGTTCAGGACACCGAGCGCACCCACCGGGCAAGGAGGCCGCCACAGCGCATACGCCGCTCCGGCAGTGACGAGACCGCGCGCGAGGCCGAACGCGAGGAAGAGGGCTGCACCCTGTACGAGGTCGCGTGACAGGAGCGTCGCCAGACCCAGACTGGCGAGCTGGAGCGTCGGCCAGCGGGTGGTGAAAGCGGTGCCGAGCTCGAATCCCCAGGCTGCGCTCGCGAAGAGGGGACCGCGGTGGAACCGTGCGGGCGGGACCTGGCGCCAGACCGGGCTCCGCCAGCCGGTCACCATCTCGGCCATCGCGAGGGCGGTGACCACTGCGGCGAGTAGGACTGCCGGGCGCTGCGTGGCGACCACAGCTGGCAGGAGCAGCGTGCCGAGCAGTGCGAGCACCCCGCCGGTCAGCGCACCGCCGGCGCTGCTGGCCAGCACGTGGAGGAAGGCGGTCGCCACGGCGTGCCGGCGTGGTCGCTCTGCCATGGTCGGGCCGAGCACGTCGACCATCGAGTACCCTCAAGGCGACCAGAGTGCGGAACACCCGCTGGCCAAGGCGAGCGGGACCAGCCAGAGAGTCATGACTTTCCCTCCGTGTCGACCGTGGGCTGCAGGAGCATGCTGACGATCTCCGGGACTTCCTCGACGCTCCGGAGGACCCCACGTCCCCGCAGGTGACCACGCTCGTCGACGAACGCGAGGCTCGGGAAGCTCGAGAGACCGAGTGCAGCCAGCGCTGCCTCGCCGACGAGCCGGGGCAGGTGTGCGGCTTCTGCCGGAACTGCGCGCTCCGGTACGGCGAGGACCAGCAGGACATTTCGCGCAGCGAGCGACGCTGCGAGCGCTGCCGACTGTGCCCAGAAGCCTGCGCACGGTGGGCAGCGCTGACTGAGAGCGAGGACGACCGCTGGCGCCGCCGGGGGCACGCCGAGGATCAGCTGATCGGACGCGGGGCCAGCGAGGGCGAGCGGCGGGACCGGCTGGCCGAGACTCTCGAGCACTCGCTCTTGGCCCGCGTTGCCGCTGACCTGTTGCTGGAGAAGCTGGAGACGCCGGGCGAGCTGGGACACGATAGTGGCCAGCGCGAGCACGGCGAGCCACGCGAGCGAGGAGCTGACGACGAGGATCCACTCAGGCAGCATGGCGCGTCGTGACTCCTCCAGCCGACCGGCGCAGACTGGCCACGGTCGCGGCCACGCGGGACACGACCAGGACCGAGAGCACGAGAAGGCTGGCAACGGTCACGTCGGCAAGGGACGGTGCCGCTGCCACTGGCCAGGCGATTGCGACGAGCGCGAGCAGAGTCACGTTGCGCAGGAGCGTCCCGCGACCGAGCTTCGCCGGCATCAGGTTGCCGAAGCAGCTACAGTCCGCGCCTGGCGCGCGCCGGGCTCCGACGAGGCCGAACGCGGTGAAGGCGAGGAGAGCGGTCGCGGCGAGCGCGAGCCCAGCGCGCTGGGTGCCCGGTACCAGCAACAGGGCTCCGGTGAGGAGTTCCAGCGCGACGGTCCCGAGCGCGGCCGGGCGTGCCCAACGGCGGAGTCGCGGGAGGACGGTAGCGAGCAGGCGCGCAGCATCGGCGAGGGCGAAGAGCTTGCCGAGCGTGGCGACGAGGAAGGTGCCAGCGAGCAGGGCGGTCGCGACCCCAGCTGCCGACTGGGGAAGGTGCCGGAGCAGGCCGGTCGCGCCGGCCGGCGCAGCTGTGCCGGGGGAGAAAGCCGGCCAGTGATAGTAGGTGATGTACGGAAACTCCAGGTAGAGGTCGCAGGCCAGCGGTGCCGAGAGCGTCCCGCTGTCGAGCGGGACACGCCAGAGGCATCCGTCGCTGATCGCACCGACGTACACGGTACGCTCACCGGGCTCGGCGCCCACCAGGAGCCAGTCGGACGAGAAGCCTCTCTCGGGCAAGCGGTGCGTCGCGCTCAGGTGCCAGGGAGCCGGGTCGACGACGAGGAGCTCGGACGCTTCCACGGAAAAGGCGACCAGACGGTCAGCGGCGAGCGTCGCAGCCTGCGCGGCGAGGTCCCGGGCGAGCGGCGGATCCGTCCGGCGAATCTCCAGCGTGTGCGCATCGAGGACGAAGCGGGCCAGGTCAGCCGTGACCAACCAGAGCTCCTCGCCGACGAGCAGGGGAGTCGCGAGAGAGGGGGACGCGCTCGGTGCGAGACGACCCCGCTGCGGCAAGTAGGCCGTGACGAGCCGCGGGATCGTCTGCTGGGCGATCACCGCACCCGTCCGCTGGTCGAGGACGAAGACGTCGCCCAGGGAGTTCGTCCACTGCGGGAGGACGGAGCGGTTGACGACCAGCAACCGATCGCGACCGGGGAAGAGCCAGGCGTAGCTGCTGGCGCCCAGGCTGGTAGCCCAAGAGGCCCACGCCTGCCGTTCCAGGTCGTACAGGGTGACGACGAGTTGCGGGATGTCACCGCTGCCGCCGTAGTAGGCGAGTCCCAGGAGCGTGCCGTCCGGAGAAAACGCAGCGAAGGCGAGGCCGAGATTTTCGACGAGGTCGGGCTGGCGGCTCGCCAGGCCGGCGAGCGGTGGGGCGGACGCTCCGCGCGGCAGGGAGGCCTCGAGCGACCAGGCGGGGAGCGATCGGATCTCGAGGACGTCGGTCGACCCGTCAGGACTGTCGTGCGCGACAGCGGCGCGGCGACCGTCCGGCGAGAGGAAGATTTCGAGGTACCCCTGGTCGGGGTTAGGTGCCCGGTGCAGTTCCTGACCGGTGCGCGGGTCGAGGACGACGATCTCCTTCGCGTCGGGTCGCGCGAGCGAGACGATCAGGGGCCGATCCGGAGGAGCAGCGGTGGCGTCACGGGTAGCCGACCAGCGTAGCGTGGCGGCCAGCGCTCCGAGGCCGAGGACCAGGATGACGGCGAGCGATCCCAGGAAGACGGTCCGTGCGCGCATCCAGTTCCCAGCGCCCGGTCTTTCCATCGGTGCACCTCCAGCTTCCCGATCTCAACACGTCGCCACCAGAACGGCACGCGTGCACACGACGTTCCCCGAGTCACACCAGTTCGGTTGCGCTCCTCCGTTCGTACAGCGGCAGCGGCTGGGACAGCTGGGGACGCTCCCGGTCGTGCAGCAGTCGATGGATCGGACGACGGACGCGCGGTTACGAGCCGGATCGTCACAGCACAGGTACCAGGCCCGGGTACTCGAGACCGTCCCGCTCGGGCAGGCCTGGTCGCTCCCGCCCCGGCAAGAGCAGAGGCAGCCGGACATCCCGCGGCGGAACCAGTCGCTGCAGCTCTGGGCACGGGCCAGCTCCGGCTCGCGGAGGAGAGCGACCGTTGCAGCGGCGAGGGCCAGCGCGCGGCGGATCCACGTCCGCCGTGTCGTCGTGTCACTCGCCAGATTCGGTGATGCACGGGTGTCCATCGTGTCGTCCACAGCAGGTCTTTCCTTCCACTCTGTCTATTCCTTTAGACGCACGAGAGATCGTCCAGCAGACAGGTGGAAGGTGCGCGCGTCACCTGCCGAGCACTGACGAGCGACCGGCGAGTTCGGCGGCTGCCCGGGGGTCTGTCCAGTGTGATGACGGCCCGCCACGGGAGGGCCAGAGCACCCGCTCGAGCCGTCGAGCCCGCACGCGCTCGACGCTGCGTCCGAACGGTTCGGGGTGCCGGCATTCAGGTTCCCGGCGAGCCGCTCGCCGGGCTGGTCTCCTGAGCAGGCGGTGCGTTACCCGGAAACCGGGCCCACGCGGGGATCCGGCTGCGGACACTGGTGACGCTCCGGCGCAGCGTGCTGGAGGCTACGAGCAGTGCCAGCACGGCCAGGAGCGACACGGCGCCGAGAGCGAGCGCCGCCACGCCGACGGTACCGGTTGGCTGGCGGGCTGGCGCGGGGAGCGTGGCCGTCGCTTCGCTCGTGCCCGAGGCGAATGCTGGCCATCCGTAGTACGTCACCCACTCGGGGCGCAGGTCGAGCCCGCAGGCCGACGGCGTCGAGAGTTCGAGAGTGTCGAGGTTCCAGCGGCGCAGGCACCCCTCTCCGGTATCGCCGAGGTAGATCCAGTGACCGTCCGGATCGGCGCCGACCAGTACCCAGGAGAATGTCCAGTACGCTTCCGGATCAGGCCGCGGCAGCTGGTACGTCGAGCGTACTGTCCACGCGTCGAGGTCGACGACGAGCAGCTCGTCCAGCATCGACTGCACGACGAGCCGGTCGCGGAGGAGCACCGCGCTGCGGGCGGTGAGCTCGCGGGTCAGCGGCGGATCGACGCGCTGGATACGGAGCGAGTCAGTTGCCAGGACGATGCGCGCGACATCGGTGGTGAGCAGGACGAGCTCGTCACCGTGCATCATCGCTCCAACGATGCTTGCGGTCGTCGAGGGTACGGTCTGGCCCCGGGGCGGCAGTATCCCGGGAGCAAGATGCTGGATCGGCTGGGTACCCAGAACGGCTCCCGAGGTACGGTCGAGCGCGTAGACCGTGGCGACCTGACCGGTCCGGAGTGGGAGGACGGACCGGGCGACGACGATCAAGCGGTCTTGGCGCGGGAAGAGCCAGGCGTAGTCGGCGGGACCGAGCAACCGTGCCCAGCCCGCCCACCGGCCGGAGGAGAGGTCGAAGCCGGTCACCACGAGGTGCGGGACGCCCCAGCCAGCGACTTCCCCGGTCGCGAAGAAGGCGAGCGCGACCTCCCGCGCATCGGGCGAGAACGAGGCGAATGCCAACTGCGGGTCACGGACGGGCCCGGGTGTCGTCCCCTCCGAGGGCTGCAGCGGTGGAATCGCTTCGAGCGTGACGCGTGTCCGGAGCGTCCAATCGGGCAGTGTGCGGATCTCCAGGTACTCCCGTGGCGTCGGGCCTTCCTCGATGACCTTCACCGCTGCCAAATCGCCCGTTGGAGCCAGAAAGACTTGCATGACCGCCTGACCACGGTTCGGCACCCGGTTGAAGACAGTCCCGCTGCGTGGGTCGAGGATGGCGACCTCCTCGGCATCCGGCCCGCTCAGCGCGACGACGACCGGTTTCGGATCCGTGGCAGCGGCTGGCGAGCCAGGGCTGGCGAGAGCCAGCATCACGACGAGGGCGATCCACAGGCGCGCGAGGAGGTGCGAAGCAGAGCGAGTGACGGATCCGTCCAGCATGACTCGGTCCTCCTGTCGAGCATCAACACACTCCGACGAGGACGGCGCGCGTGCACACGACGTACCTTCCGGCCGACCCGCACCAACTCGGTTGCGCACTCTGCGAGCAGAAACAACCACTTGGGCATGCTGGGGGCTGCGTGTTCGAACAGCAATCGGTGTAGCGGACGAAAAAGACCTTATTGCGTGCCCGATCGTAGCAGCAGGCATACCAGGCACTCGTGCCGTTCACGGTACCGGGTGGGCAACTAGAGTCGCTTCCGCCCCGGCAGGAGCAGAGGCAGCCACCCATGCCGCAGCGGAACCAGTCACTGCAGCTCTGGGCGTTGGTCGAAGGTGGATCGACCAACAGGGTGGCTGTCGTGAGCAGGAAGCCGAGGAAGCGGCGAAGCCAGGAGCGACGGTTGGACCGGTCGTCGGTCCGCTCAGCGGGCGGGTCGTTCGGCGCCTGCAGCCGGTCGGCGGATACCATTCGAGCGACCTCCTCGTACGACTCATTTATTTCGAGACGCGTGGCGGGAGCGCACCCAGACAGATGGGACAGCGTCCCGCAGGTGCGACCACCTCTCAAGGGGCCGCGGCGTTACTCACCGGCCAACCCTCGGTCAGATGGGGCCAACCGGCAGCGAGTCCACAGCGGAGCGGTTCCGAGAGGACTCCCCGGTCGAACGCGAACCGGTAGAGACACCCGTCTCCGGTGGTGACGAGCCAGAGCGTGCGGTGTTCGTGGTCGATGCCGACCGGTCGCCAGAGGCTTTCCGCACGGTGGGGCAAAGGATAGGCACGCTCGACGGACCACCGGTGGAGGTCGACGAGGAGGACCTCGTCGTACCCGACGAGCACCGCACGGGCACCGCTGACCAGCACCTGCCAGCCGACGCGGCGCGATTCCGACAGTGCTGGGTAGCGGGCGTGGACTGCCAGCGTCTGCGCGTCCAGGACGAAACCCTGCAGGTCTTCGGTCACGACTACCAGCTGGGTGCCCCACAGGGCTGGCGGCAGCGCGCTCGGGTAGGTGACGAGGGTCGGCTCGTGCCGTGCTGGCTTGGCGGTCCACTCGAGCGGCGCGAGTTCCTGTCTCGCTTCGATGCGACCGGTCGCCGGATCGACCAGGAGGAGCGTGGCGACGGTCGGTTGCCGGGGCGACGAGATCCCCGAACTCATGACGACGAGCTTGTCGGGTAACGCGAGAAGGCTGGCAGCTTGCGCACCGGGTAGGGGAAGCGCCCATGTCGCCCAGCTGCCAGCGGCCAGGTCGAGCGTGGTGATCCAGGTGATGAAGCTGCCGCCGCCCCCGGGGAAGCTTTCGGTCGTCGAGGTGAGCCACGCAGCGGCCCAGGTGCCCGATGGGGCGATCACCATCCGCTGCAGCACGGGAGGCTCCGTGGCTGCCGCGGGGAACTCTCGAGCCAGCGCGCGGACCGGGGGAATCCTGGAGTCGAGCGGCAGCACTGCCGCGCGCGACCAGTCGGGTATGCGCCGGACCTCGAGCCGGTCCCGCCACGTCTCACCAGCCAGCTCGCCACGTTTGAGGATGACGAGGTCACCAGCGGGCGAGAGTGCAGCTGCGCTCACGTCGGACGCATCGGAGTAGGAGTCGACGACTTCACCGGTCGAGAGATCGAGGAGCACGAGCCGGCTCCCGAAGATGCCAGTCATGGCGTCAGCCGGTTCGGCTGCGAACGTCAGCAGTCTCGGTCGAGACTGGTCCGGTGCCCCGTGGCCCGCGGTGTGCAGCAGGCCCGCCGGTGTTCGGGAGAGGGCGAGCGCGAGGACGAGGAACAGGCTGACGGCCAGTGCAGCGGCACTCGCGGTGATGGCGTGTCGAGGGTGCCGGAGCGCCACACCGCTGACCAATGCGGCGATGAGGCGTTCGAGCAAGCTGCCACGGCTGCCGTAGCCGGTGCGATGCGGGTGCGCGCGGGTGATGTCGGACACGGTCCACTCTCCTGGCTCGTCTTCACTTTTCTAGACGGGCCGCGCTGCTGGCTGCAGACAGCTGCCGAGCGGGCAGACGGCCAGGATCGCTGTGTCCCCGGGCGGGTGGATCGCGTTCGCTCGTCGGGTACGCAGAGTGCGCACCCGGAACCGGGAGGGCCCAACTCGCCCAGGTGCCACGCTCCAAGTCCAGAGTGGTGACTCAGAGGACCCACCGGCTGGAAGGTCCCGGCGCCACCGAGACGAACCGGACGGCGGCGTACCGGGCGTCCGGTGAGACCTCGGCTGCGTAGGGACGAGGGGAGTCGTCACCGAGAGCTGGGAAGGCGCGTCGCACTGCCTGAGCGGGTGGTATCTCCGAGTCGATCGAAAGCACATGGACGGTCGACCAACTCGGGAGGCGCGAGATAGTCACCCGATCGTCGGTGATGGAGCGGGCGAGCCGGCCACCGGGATCGGCGGCGAGGATCGCCGAGGTGCCAGGCTGTTGGGAGACGATCTGGCCGCTGCGGGCGTCGAGTGCGAGCGAGTGCGTAGCCGTCTGCGCGAGGATCAGTGCAGGCGCAGGCTCGGGACGGGCAGCCAGCCGATCGTTGGGACGCAGCAGTGGTGTCGCGGCGAGAGCAGGAAAGGAGACGATCACGAGCACGAGAAGCTCGACGAGGGGGGCGGGAGACCGGCCGGCTATCGGCACGTCCAGTACAGCGAGCGAGCATCGGAGAACTCCTCTCTGCAACCGGTCTCTTCAGGGACCGCTCGAGCCTGAGAAGAAGGCTGGCCAGCCGAACAGCGGGGAAGGATAGTCGACCAGGAAGCCGCACGCGAGCGGCGCGCTGAGACGACCCGTCGCCAGATCCAGGTGCCGCAGGCAGCCCTCGCGCGTGCCGGTCACGAGCAACGTCTCCTGATCGACCAGGCCGGCGGCGATCCACCAGGTCTCCGGCATCTGCGGCAAGGGGTAAGTGGCCAGCAGTCGCCACGACGCGATATCGATCACGCGCACCGCACCACCGCCGACGACCAGCCGATCTCCCGTGATGAAGGGTCGTCCGGCGGCGACGAGCCGGTCCGCGAGCGGTGGGTAGTGCGCGGTGACGGTGAGCGCACTGGGGTCGATGACGAACCCTTCCAGGTCGGTGGTCACCACCAACAGCTGGCCGTTCCAGAGAACGGGGTCGAGCGCGGTCGAGAAGGTGGCTTGCTCGTCGCCCAGGCCCTCTCCCAGCGGCTTGACCGTCGTCGAGGCACTCTCCAAGGTCAGCTGGCCGAGCGTTTCACCGCTCTGCGGGTCGAGCGCGACGACCGTGCCGACACTGCGCCGGCTCGAGGTCCGCAGCTCGTGGCCGAGCACCAGGATACGGTCGGGAAGGGCTACGAGCGAAGCTGCCTGGCTCGCGGGGAGCGGGTGGGCCCACCCAGCCCACGCGGCACGCTCGAGGTCCACCATGGTCACCCACACGAGCTGGCTGGATGGACCGTCGGGCTTGGGCGCCATCAGCGACCAGAACGTGACGGCAGCCCACCGTCCCTGCGGTTCGGCTGCGAACGCGAGGAGCGTCGGGTCAGAGGCGCTGATCGAGGGGAAGCGCTCAGCGAGCACGCGGGCTGGCGGGATACTGGCGTCGATCGGGACAACGGACTCGATATCCCAGCCAGGAAGGCGGCGGACCTCGAGCCGTGCGTGCGGCCCCGTGTGCTCGCCGGCGTAGAAGACGATGCGGTCGCCGGGCGAGACGAAAGAGGCGCTCACGACCTCGGTGGAGTCAGCGATCGCGTGGCGGTCCAGAATCGCTCCCGATCGGGCATCGACGAGAACGAGCCCGGTCGTGCGGGGGGCCAGTCTCGGGTCATCGGTGGTGCCGACCGGGAGCAGAACGAGGGGACGGACGATCGCGTTCGGTGCGGCACCCAGATGGGGGAGCGAGCGCGACGGTACACCGATTCGGGTCAGGGATGCGGCGATGAGGCTGACCAGCAGGACAGCGCTCGAGGCGAGCAGTAGGCCAGTCGTCCGTCGCGGCGATACGGTCGGAAGCGTTCGGTCACGCATGGTCGACCTCCGAGTATTGACTGTCCGAGCGTCCGGTTTCGGTCGGTACGAGGAGACCGATCAGCATTGCGACCACACCTGTGCACGCGTGCAGTAGGCTGCTCGGGTCGACGGATTCGGACACCAGTTCTGGTTCGACGGGTACTGTCCGCAACTGTTGTTCTGGTTACAGGAGCGGCCGCTGGGGCAGGCCGGTCGCCGGTCCCGCGGACCGCAGCAGTCGAGGGAGCGGACGAGCCAGAGTCTCCCGCTGGAGAAGCAACAGGCCCACCACGCACCGCCTTCCTGAGTGCCCGAGGGGCAGGCGGAATCGCTGCCGCAGACACAGGAACACAGGCAACCGCACATGCCGCAGCGGTGCCACTGGCTGCACGAGGCCTGACCGTGCACGGGTGGCTCAGTGATCAGGAACAGGACGCCACTGACCACCATGCCAGCGAGGCGTTTCAACCAGTTTCGGCGGCTGCCGGAGCTGCCGAGAAGCGAGTGACGGCGGCCGACGTCCGACATGCTCCTTCGTCCGACTCAGCGCTCACTCTTTACGACGTAGTTCGCTGTCCACCGCAGACAGGTCCGGATCGATCGCTCACCGCGTGCCCGCCGCGACCGGGTCCACCGAACGCGCCCGGCCAGTGCTGGGCGACCGGTGATGATGCTCCGTGCGTGGCAGCGAGGGAACAGTGCCATCGGGGTGCTCCAGCTGCGCCGCGTGGCTCCTCGGTGTGGCTGTCCGGACTGCTGGGCAGGAGCGCTCGTTCACCGGACGGCTGGAGCTCCGCGAACGACTGGCCGTGGGTTCGCCAGGTCATGGCCAGAGCGATGGCTCTCGCGAGCGCGACCGGCTCGGTCGGCCTCCTCCGGCTCGCGTGCCACGACTGCTCACCGGGTACGATCGACGAGGTGTGCACCCGCATGGGTTGGCAGGATACGGTCGCTGGGGTCGGGGGCCTGGCGCGCCAGGCTGTTTCGCTCGCGGGCTGGCGATGGCCGTTGGCAAAGGGGGGTGCTGGAGCGAGCGCGAGGCGTTCCAGCTCGCCGGTGGAGGCGACGTCGCCCCAGCCTGAGCGCGACTGCGTCGCGACGGTCAGGCGACGATCGGCTGGTGGGCTTTACAGGGTGTTCACGATGCGGTAAAGGTGGAGCGGGCGTTCCAGCTCCGTCAAGGAACGTCCAGCTTCGTCAAGTTTCCAGGGTGGAGGAGGTTCGTTCATGGTCGCACGGGGACTCGAGGGTGTCATCGCCGGGACGACACGGCTCAGTTCGATCATCGACGGGACACTGGCCTATGTCGGGATCGAGATCGACGAGCTGGCCGCCCAGGCGTCCTACGAGGAAGTCGTCTACCTGCTCTACCATGGGGAACTGCCGACCCGAACACAGCTCGAAGACTTGCAGCGCACGCTCGCTGCGGAGCGGCGGTTGCCCGAGGGGATTCTCCAGCTACTGAGCGAGGCGCCGCGGGCAGTGCCGATGGACCTGTTGCGCACGGCCGTCTCGGCGCTGGCCTGGTACGAGGAGGACCCGAACACGGTCGCGCGCGAGGCGGCGGTCGCCAAGGGGCTCCGGTTGGTCGCACAGGTGCCGACGATCGTGGCGACGATCGGTCGGCTGCGCCGGGGCTTGGCTCCGGTGGCACCGCCAGCTGACGAGCCGAGCACGGCACGCGCCTTCTTGCGCACACTGCACGACCGCGAGCCGAGCGATCTCGAGGTCGAAGCGATGAACAAGATCCTCGTACTGCATGCCGACCACGAGTTCAACGCTTCGACCTTCGCGGCGCGGGTGGTGGCAGCGACGCTGGCCGACATGCATGCGGCAGTCACCGCGGCGATCGCTGCGCTCAAAGGGCCACTGCACGGCGGGGCGAATGCCGCAGTGATGCAGATGCTCGAAGAGATCGGAACGCTCGATCGCGTCGAACCGTACATCGCCGAAAAACTCGCCCGCAAAGAGCGGGTGATGGGCTTCGGCCACCGGGTCTACAAGGGCGAGGACCCGCGCGCCAAGTGGCTGCGGGATCTCTCGCGGCGGCTGGGCGAGGCGCGTGGCGACCTGCGCTGGTACGAGCTTTCGGTCGCGATCGCCGAGGTGATGGCGCGCGACAAGGGACTCTTCCCGAACGTCGATTTCTATGCCGCGTCGGTCTATCACTACCTGGGCATCGATAAGGAGCTGATGACGCCGGTCTTCGCAGCCAGCCGTATTTCCGGCTGGACCGCGCACATCCTCGAGCAGCAGGCCGACAACCGCTTGATCCGGCCGCGGGCCGAGTACGTCGGGCCGATCAACCGCCATTACGTGCCGATCGAGCTGCGGGGCTGACGAGTGCGTACGCGGCGGGGAATGGGGAGGTGCAGGCTGCCCCGTTCCTGAGTATGCTTGGGGCGTGGAACGACTTTGGGCACCGCTCGAGGACGACGAAACCGGTATCCCGCCAGCTGACTGGTGGGGGCGGTACGGAGTGCCGCCGGTGGACGGTCTCTCCCTCGTCGACCTCGTGCGCGTCGGGAGTCTGGACGCGGCGACGGCAGCCTTCCTCTGGCTGGCGCTGGAGCACCGGGCGTCGGTGATCGTCGCGGCTCGCGAGCACGGCGCCGGGAAGACGACGCTCCTGACTGCCCTCGTCGACCTCCTGCCGGAGGGAACGACGCGGTACTATCTCCGGGGCTGGTACGAGCGCTTCGTGTTCGTCGAGACGCTCGAGCGCGACCGGTCGTATCTTCTCGTGAACGAGATCAGCGATCACCTGCCGATCTACCTGTGGGGGAAAGGGGTACGGCGACTGTTCGGGCTCCTGACGGAAGGGTGGCGGCTCGGTGCGACCGTGCACGCAGCGGGAGCCGAAGAAGTGTTCGCGTTGCTCCGCAGCTTTCCTCTGGAGGTACCGTCGGAATCGCTGCGGCCGATCGACCTCGTCGTCACGCTCGGCATGGGGGTAACCAGTGAGGGGCTGTTGCGACGGGTCGTGCGGGTCGAGTCGGTACGCTGGCAAGGTCGGGAGCTGATGCCGCGAGTTCTGGCCGTACGGGAGACCATCCGCTCACCGCTCGCTGTCTACCCGGCGGCGTTCCTCGCCACGGCCGAGGAACGGTTCGGCCTTCCAGTCGAGGAGGCCAGCCGGGAGCTGGCCTGGCGACAGCGCCGCATCGCGCGCTGGGTCGCCGAAGGGGTCGCTGGCCAGCGGGCGTTCCGCGCACTCCTGACGCGGTTCCGACGCGTCTCGACAGAAGAAGTTGACGAGCCTCTCTCCGGGAGTAGGATTGAGGAGACGCCCGACCGGGACGATGCACACGACGAGCGTCAGGAGATCGAGGGATCGGTATGGAAAGACCACGGACACTAGGCGAGCTGCGCGAGAGCGGTTATCGTGTCTTGCCGGTACGGGAAGAGTTGCGGAAGAACCTGATCGCAAAGATCCAGGCTGGCGAGCCGATCTTCCCCGGGATTATCGGCTACGAGGAGACGGTGATTCCCCAGGTCGAGAACGCGATCCTCGCCGGACAGGACATCATCTTCCTCGGCGAACGCGGTCAGGCGAAGACGCGGATGGCCCGGCTCCTCGTGAACTTGCTCGACGAGGAGATCCCGATCGTCGCCGGCAGCGAGGTCAACGACAACCCCTTCGCTCCCATTTCCAAGTACGCGCGTGACCTCATTGCCGAAATGGGTGACGACACCCCGATCGCATGGATCCGCCGAGAAGAACGGTATGCCGAGAAGCTGGCGACCCCGGATACGACGATCGCGGACCTCATCGGCGAGATCGATCCGATCAAGGTGGCCGAGGGACGGTACCTCTCGGACGAGTTGACGATCCACTACGGCCTGATCCCGCGGACGAACCGAGGGATCTTCGTGATCAACGAGTTGCCCGACCTGGCTGAACGGATCCAGGTGGGACTCCTGAACATCATGGAAGAGCGTGACGTACAGATCCGCGGTTACCGGGTGCGGCTACCGCTCGACGTGTTCGTGGTGGCGAGCGCGAATCCGGAGGACTATACGAATCGTGGCCGGATCATCACGCCGCTCAAGGACCGGTTCGGAGCGCAGATCCGGACGCATTATCCGCGCACGATCGAGCACGAGATCGAGATCATGGAACAGGAGCGGACACCGGTCGAGGTGCCGGGGATCACGGTGACGGTTCCGCAGTACATGCGAGAGATCGTCGCCGAGATCACACACCTGGCGCGGCGGAGTCCGGATATCAGCCAGCGCTCCGGAGTGAGTGCCCGCATGTCGGTTGCCAACTACGAGACGCTGATCAGTAACGCGGTCAAGCGAGCAATCCGGCTGGGCGAGAAGCATGCCGTGCCGCGGATCAGTGACCTGCCGGCGCTAGTGGCGTCGACGCTCGGCAAGCTGGAGTTCGAGACGCTGGGCGAGGTGCAGGAAGAGCGGATCATCGAGAAGTTGATCAACGGGGCGGTCGTCGCGACGTTCAACCGGTATTTCTCGGTGCGTGACTTCGACGATCTCATTCTGGCCTTCGAAAACGGTCTTACCGTCGAAGCGTCGGACATGCAGCCAGCCATGCGGTACGTGCACCAGGTCTCACATATCGAGAGCTTGCGACGAGCCACGCAACGGCTCAATGCCACCGGTGATCCGGCACTGATCGCCTCGGCCGTGGAGTTCGTGCTCGAGGGGCTGCATCTGAACCGGCGCTTGAACAAGGAGCGTGCGACCGGACGAGGGCCGGCACGGTACCGGAGCTGAGTCGCCCGCGCCAGGAGGTGCGTCATGAGTGCCACACCGAACCGTTTCCGCTATACGCGCTGGGATGGGACCCAGCAGATCGACGCGTTCACGGCCGAGGAACTACTCGAGGCGATGGCCGACGACCTCCTGGCCGAAGGAGACGTGAACCGGGCACTCCAACGATTGTTTCGTTGGGGCATCGATCGGCCCGATGCACGCATGCCGGGTTTCCGCGAGTTGCTCGAGCGGTTGCGCGAGCGGCGC
This sequence comes from Thermomicrobium sp. 4228-Ro, assembly GCF_026241205.1. Taxonomy (NCBI): domain Bacteria; kingdom Pseudomonadati; phylum Thermomicrobiota; class Thermomicrobia; order Thermomicrobiales; family Thermomicrobiaceae; genus Thermomicrobium; species Thermomicrobium sp. 4228-Ro. Next base: position 868,392 of record NZ_JAPFQM010000006.1, on the reverse strand, counting down.
CAGCAGATCCTGCAGCGGTACGATCCGGGATCGGTGTTGCAGGACCTGAACGAGCGGTTGGAGGACGTCATCCAGACCGAGCGCGCTGGGATCGAACGACGGGTACAGGAAGGGCGCGAGCACCTGGCCCGCGCGCAGGGACGCGTGCAGCGCGGAGAGCAGCCGGGGACGTCCAGCGAGACTGCTGGTTCGGGGTCGGGTGAACCTGACGAAGCGATACCCGATCCAGCACTTCAGCAGCTCCTGGAACGGATGGCGCAACAGAAGTTGTCGTTCCTGGATCAGTTGCCACCGGATCCGGCGGGCCGTATCCGCGCTCTGAGCGACTACGAGTTCATGGATCCGGAGGCGCGCCGAAAGTTCCAAGAGCTGCTGGCTTCGCTGCAACGGCAGGTGCTGGAGCAGACGTTCCAAGGTCTGCAGCAAGCGATCCAGAACCTCACGCCCGAGGCGATCGCCGAACTCCGCACGATGCTCCGAGACCTCAACGAACTCTTGCAGGAGTACGCGCGTGGTGGACAGCCAGACATCGAGCGCTTCAAGCACCGCTGGGGACACTACTTCGGGCGGGACTTCAACAGCGTCGAAGAACTCCTCGACCACCTGGCGCAGCAGATGGCAGCGGTACAGAGCCTGCTCGATTCGCTGCCACCGGAGATGCGTCAGCAGCTCGAAGAGGCGCTCGATGCCGCGCTGCGCGATCCCGCCTTGCAGCAGGAACTGCGCCAGCTCGGGCAGATGCTGGGGCAGCTCATGCCGCGGAACCCCTATCGCCAGGCGCAGCCGTTCAGCGGGAGCGAGGAGCTGACGCTGGGTCAGGCGCTCCGGTTGATGGAGCAGCTCCGCGAGATGCAGCAACTCGAGGAGCAGCTCGAGGGCGTTCGGGACTGGCGTGACCTGGGTCGCGTCGACCTCGAACGGCTCCGCGAGCTGTACGGGGATGAGATCGCGGCACAACTCGAGGCGCTGCGGCAGATCACTCGGCTGCTCGAGGAGGCTGGCTACATCCAGCGCACGCGGCGTGGCTACGAGCTGACACCCCGGGCGATCCGGCGGATCGGCCAGAAAGCATTGCGCGAGATCTTCCAGCATCTCAAGCGTGACCGCTTCGGGCAGCATCAGATCGAGCGGAGCGGCCGGGGTGGTGAGCCGAGCGAGGAAACGAAACCGTACGAGTTCGGTGACCCCTTCCTGCTGCACCTGCCGCGCACGGTGATGAATGCCGTGCAGCGGGAAGGGCCCGGTACGCCGGTGCAGCTTCAACCAGCCGACTTCGAGGTTCGCCGCACCGAGACGCAGACCCGAGCAGCGACCGTCCTTATGGTCGACATGAGCCGGTCGATGCTCTACAATGGCTGTTTCCTCGCTGCGAAGAAGGTCGCGCTGGCACTCGACAGCTTGATCCGCACGCAATTCCCGCGGGACACGCTGTACATCATCGGGTTCTCGTATCTGGCCTCGGTGCTCTCAGCGGAGGACCTGCCGCACATCACCTGGGACGAGTACAACTACGGCACCAACATGCAGCACGGGTTCATGCTGGCACGGCAGCTGCTGTCGCGTCACCGCGGTGGCACGAGGCAGATCATCCTCATCACCGATGGGGAACCGACCGCCTACTTCGACGGTGAGCAGGTGCGCTTCTCTTATCCGCCGACCTATCAGACGTTCCAGGAGACCTTGAAGGAAGTCGCGCGGTGCACACGCGACGAGATCGTCATCAACACCTTCATGCTCGAGCGGAGCCCGTACCTGGCGAGCTTCGTCAACGAGATGACGCGGATCAACAAAGGGCGCGCCTTCTTCTCGACTCCCGACCACCTCGGGGAGTACATCGTGATGGACTACGTGGCGAACAAGCGCTTCCGGTTGCGCTGAGGAGCCGGCATGCTGCGGAGACTGGTCGGACGAGGGGACGAGGAGACACCGCGCGAACGTCAACAGGCGGAGCCGGGTGGCACTCGGCCGGAACAGGAGCAGGTGCAGAGCGCGAGCGGTGAGGTGCTCGTGTACCGCTACGAGGACATCTTGCGCGCGGTCGGGCGCTTCATTGACGAGCAGGAACTTCAGGACGTCGTTATCATGCAGACCGAACACGGCGTATTCGTCCGCGGGATACAGCGGCCACGGGTGGGCCAGCGCGTGACGCCGAGGTTCTGTGAGCGCCTGTTCACGAAGGCCGAGATCGCCGCGATCCTCGAGGAGGGGAGACGGCGCCGCGGCACGGGATCGAAGCTGTTTCAGTAATCTCAGTCATGAACGTGCTCAGGGCAGGATCGCTGTCCACTCCCACGTGCCGTATTTCGTCCGGACGAGTTCGCGAGCTTCCTCGATCTCGTCGGTGGAAAGTACACCCTCTTCGAGACCGTGCCGTTCAGCGAACGTCCGGATGAGGTGCTCCTGGATCGTCTCGCGGGGGAGGTCGGTCTGCAACCGGAGCGGGGCCACCCGCCGTTCGGCGCTCTGGATACCCTTGTCGCTCAGCTTCTCGCGACCGATCCGGATGACACGTGGCACCTTCGCGGGGTCGATATCGTAGGCCATGGTCGTGTGGTGGAGGACTGCCCCGAAGCGCCGAGCTTGAGCAGCCCCGCCGATCTTTCCCCGGGCCGAGGTGATATCGTTGATCGGCTGGTACCAGGCGTCGACACCGAGGGCACGGAGCGCCTCGATCACCCAGGCATCCAGGAAAGCGTAGGATTCCTGGAAAGACAGGTCAGCGACGAGTTCGGGCGGGGCGTAGATCGAGTAGGTGATCACTTTGCCTGGTTCGGTCAGCATCGCGCCACCGCCGGTGATGCGCCGAATGACCGTGATGCCGTGCCGTTCGGCTTCTTCCAGGTCGACTTCGTTCCGGAGCGACTGGAAGCGTCCGATGACGACAGCCGGTGCAGTCCATTCCCAGAAGCGAAGGGTCGGTGGACGCGCACCGGCACCGACCCGACGAGTCAAGACCTCGTCGAGGGCCATCTGCATCGCCGGATCGAACGCTTCGCCAGCCACGAGTTGCCAGCGATACTTGCGCCACCGTGCGACATTCATGATCCGAGAGCCCTCCGAACCGCGCGTGCGACCGCTTCCGGTGAGAAGCCGAGGAGTTCGACGGGAGCGAGCGCTGCCAGGGCCTGAGCGATGCGTGCCGCGAGTTCTCCCTCCGGAGCGTGTGCGGGTGCGCCTTCAAGCGCACGCGTGATGGCGTCGAGTGCCTCCGGTGGTTCGAGGAAGAAGTCGCCGGTCACCCGAACATTCGCGAGTCGGTTGTCGACCAATTCGAAATCGACTTGAACCAGCTTACCGCCGGGTGTCTTGTATTCGCCGTGCAGCATCGTTGTGATGGGTACGCCGTCACGTATCTGACCGATCGTCCTGATACCAAGTGTACAACGGGCGCGGCAGGCTGACGGTGAGGCCGGATGTCGGCAAGGGTGCTACCGGATCGCCGAAGCTGCCTTGACAACGGATGTTGACTGTCCGAAACTGGAAATATCGACGGGCACGTTGGTGCCGAAAGGAGGCGAGATGGCACAGGCATCGGTCGTCGAGCGAGCCATCGGCGCAGCACGACTCGATCCGCGTGCCTATGAGGACGTGGAACGGGACGAGGCGGCGACCGGTACCGCACTTGCGATCGTCGTGTTGAGTGCGATTGCGAGCGGTATCGGGAATCTCGGGAACGATGGCGTTATCGGTCTCGTCGGCGGGGTCGTTTTCGGAGTGATCGGCTTCGTGCTGTATGCCGGCATTGCTTACCTGGTCGGAGCGAAGCTCTTCGCGACAGCCGAGACAAGTGCGACCTGGGGTCAGCTGATCCGAACCCTTGGGTTCGCGCAGGCGCCGGGAATCCTGTACGTCCTCGGGATCCTGCCAGCGGTCGGCGGACTCATCCGGTTCATCGTCGGGGTGTGGATTCTCGTCGCGACGATCGTTGCCATCCGGCAAGCCTGCGACTTTTCGACCGGTCGGGCGGTGCTGACGGCCGTGGTGGCGTGGATCATCTACCTTATCTTCGTTGTGCTGCCGGCCGCTCTCCTGGCGCTGCTGGTGGGCTGAGCGATCGGCCGCGTGGTGCTGGAAATCGGGCGAGTTGGTGAGCGACGAAAGGGACGGGGAGGAGCTGGCGGCCGATCCAGCCGCCAGCTCCTTTACGACATATCCCGCAAGATCATCACCCCACAGGCACAGCCTGGGCATACACCTCCGGCCGACGATTCGCCAGCGAAGGAAGCTGCTGTCGCACCTCGCGGAGGTAGGCGAAGTCGAGAGTCGTGACCACGACGCCCACGCGGTTGGTCGCCTCCGCGATGACGGTTCCCCAGGGATCGGCGACGAGCGAGTGGCCGTAGCAGTGCTGACCGGGATCGTGCGGGCCGATCTGGGCAGGCGCAGCGATGTAGCACTGGTTCTCGATAGCCCGTGCCCGCAGCAGCACGTGCCAGTGGTCCTTGCCGGTGTAGAGCGTGAATGCGGCCGGGACGAAGATGAGTTCGGCACCGGCCAGGGCCAGGAGCCGGTACAGTTCGGGAAAACGGAGGTCGTAGCAGATGGTAAGACCCACCGTGTGCCCGGCGACCTGGGCGGTCACGATGCGGTCGCCGGGGAGGATGGTCACCGACTCGTTGCTGGTCACGTTACCGGAGAGATCGACGTCGAAAAGGTGGATCTTCCGGTAGGTTGCGAGGATTTCGCCATCCGGAGCGAAGAGGACGCTCGTGTTGTAGAACTTGTCCGGTCGCTCCGATCGCTCGAGGATGGAACCGCCGAGCAGGTAGATGCCGAGTCGCCTGGCCAGCTCTGCGAAGCGCTCACTGGTGGGGCCAGGAATCGGCTCGGCATTCGCCTCGTGCAGCTCACGCGGCCCGAGGAAGTTGACGTACTCCGGCAAGGCGACGAGCTGAGCCCCCTGCTGAGCCGCCTCGGTCACCAGCTGTTCGGCGACCACGAGGTTCGCGGTCTTATCCGAGCGCGAGTTCATCTGGACCAGACCGATCCGGAGAAGGTCGCTCATGGCGGTCTCCTCTCTGCTTCGTCGAGCGATCCACTCGTCGCATTGTACTGCGGAAACACGGTACCTGTGCAGTGTACGAGCGGACGGTCGCTGACTCGCTCACGGCACGGTCGGGTGCGAAAACGAGCATCGCTGCGAAGGGTCGGGAATCGGGCGCGACGCTGGCCGCTGCTGGCAGGTGACGTGAACAGCTGATCGGGTTCGATCGCGCCTTCTGAAGACTTGACAACTCTCTCTCTCTCTCTGCTACCTTGAGTGTGGCAAGTCGACCAGCTACGGAAAGGATCGCCTCATGCGACATGCTCGGCAGGCTTTGTTCCTCGCGCTCGTCGCCGTGCTGGTGACAGTCACTGGAGCGAAGGCGCTCGATGCCGATTCCCCCGAGTATGCCCTGCGCGATGCAGCCGGGAACAATTTTCGTTCGATTGCCCGCGTGCGGCACACCCCGTACAGCGACCACATTCTCGTCCAGTCGTTCGGTTTGCGGGTCAACGTCATGACAGTCGGCCATCGTGCGGTCTGTGAAGACTATCGCTGGACGCGCTCGGCTCCAGCCCCGTACAACGGCCGGTTCTGGGACAACGGGGCGCCGTTTCCGCTGTACTACTGGAATACGCCGCAGTGGACGTACGAAGCCTTCGGACAGCGCATGTACTGGGGTGGACCGAACACGCCTGTCTGGATCGAGCACATGACGAGTGGCGAGGATATCTGTGGCAGTTTGGCAGGCCTCTTGCGGGCAGCTGGTATCAAGTCGTACCGGTTTCCGACGTACTGGTACTGGCAGGCGATGACCCGATAGGAGGTGCGCCATGCATCGGGGCGGGTGGAGGCAGCGTGCAGCAGGGCGGTGGAGCGTCGCCGCGATGGCGATGCTTCTCGCCGTACCGCTCGTGCTCGGGTGCGGTACAGCTGAGAGTCCTCGCGCGACCGGGTTGCCGGTCGAAACGCGAGCGAGCGGTATCCGCATCCGCTTGACCGACGTGCAGGCGCGGGTCATCGGCACCGTCTTGCGCCTGGAGCTGCGACGCGAAATGGCCACGCAGCCGAGCGAGACGTTCCTTCCGATCACCGCCGAGATGCTGGACGTGACGGGATTCGTCGGTGACCAGCGTCTCTGGGGAAGTCTCGTGAGCTATCCGGAACGGGACGGCTGGCTTCCGGTCGACCTGCTCGTGGGCTACCGGCCTGCCGAGCCTGGAGAGGCCACCGTGACGATCGAATGGCTTTTGGTGGCGCCGGAATCGGGTTTGAACGGTAGCCCGCGCCGGATCGAGGGTCCCTGGACCTTTGTCCTCCCGAGGAGCGTCTTCGATCGAGCGGCTGTCGCGCCGACCGTGTTTGCGGTGGAGCGCGAGATACCTACTGACCACCCTGACCTGCGGGTCGTGCTGCACCGTCTTTTGTCCAGCCGAGCCGGCACCGGCATTGTCTACCGGCTCGAGACCGGAAAGCTGGGCCCCTCGAATGTCCTCGAAAATGGCCTACGGGTACGCTTGTCCAACGGGGGACTGGTGGAAGCCTCGGGTGAATGGCCACTGCCCGACGGGTCCCGCGTGGCGGAGTTCCCCCCGCTGGGCGAGCAGACACGGGCGTTCGCGGTCGAGTGGTACCCGTGGGTCGTCGCGCACCCTGAGCCGGTTCGGATCGAATTGGACTTGAGGCCACTCTGGGAAGTGCCAGAGGGGGCGATCGTCCCGCTCGGGACGGCGTTCGAGTTGGGCGGTGAGCCACTCACGGTGACGAGCGTGCAGCGTCGGGGCGATGAGATGGTGCTGGTCGTACGGAACCAGCTCGACCCGGAAGCGCGTCGGATGCTTCTCGTCGGACCGGTCTGGGAGGGCATCGTTCTCCGAGCGGAGACGGGCAAGGTCTATCGCAACATCGGTGGGAGTACAGGACTGGAACGGGACGAGAAAGGCGGTGTCTTCGCCGGAGCTTCGACGCTCGAGTTCGAGCTTCCACCGGTGGGCACGCAGCGCGTGTGGCTCGAAGTTCCGGTCACTGGACGGCTCGTCCGTGCCCCGGCGGTAACACTCGCCCTGGACCAGTGAAGAACGGTGAACGAGCAGTGGTTGCCAGCGCCGGCATTCCCGGCAGCGTGGAAGCGATCGTGATCCCGGTTTCCCGGGTAGATCGCTTTCCCCGCTCGCTGGACGACGAGCGAGTCGTGCAGCCGGTCAGGTCGGCAAGCAACGCAGGCCTCTGAACCTTGTCAGCCGGTTGGCAGGTTAGCCGTACTGCCTTTACTGGTATTCGGTCCTACCATTCCGAATCGGTTTTGGACCGTAGCATCCGAGAACGAACGATATCTTCGCCAGGTATCGCGCGTATCCTGGGGCAAACAGGCAGTTGTGTCGTTGTTCCCTGCTTCTCTGCGCCGTACGGTGCGGAGAAGCGCGCTCGAATTCGTTTTCCTCGCAGCACTCCAGATGGGGATCGCACATTCTCACGTAGTAGCATCGACGGATCCGGGACGCGCCATCGAAGGACAGTCCTGCTGGGGGCAGCTCGTGCGCTACCGATGCGAGGGAGCAGGGTTCCTGCGGATAGATATCGTGCACGATTGCGGCAGACCCGTACCATAGCCAGCTATGCTACCGTGGGTCAGGGTCTGGGGAGTATGTCGTCACAGCGAGGGAGCGGGCATGGTTCGTGTCGGGGTCGACACTGGTGGCACGTTCACCGATTTCGTGGTGATCGATGGCGAGGGCGTGCGCATCCACAAGGAGCCGTCCACACCGCGTGATCCAGCGCAGGCGATCGTGACCGGGCTGCGCGCACTCGGCGTATGGGATCGGCTCGAGCGGCTGATCCACGGCACGACGGTGGCGACGAATGCGTTCCTGGAGCGCAAGGGTGCGCGAACTGGGCTGCTGACGACGGCGGGTTTCCGCGACGTGCTCGAGATCGGTCGGCAGAACCGGCCACGGCTCTACGACCTCCGCCAGGTCCGCGAGCCGCCGCTGGTTCCGAGGCAGTGGCGACTGGAGGTGCGGGAGCGGCTGGATCCGCAGGGAGAGATCGTCGTGCCCTTGCACGACGAGGACGTGGAGGCGGCGATCGAGGTATTTCGAGCAGCGGGGATCGAGTCAGTTGCAGTTTCTTTTCTCTTCAGCTTCGTGAATCCGGAACACGAGCGTCGTGCAGCGAGCCTCTTGCGCGAGGCGGGATTCGCAGTATCGGCCTCGCACGAGGTCTCACCCGAGTACCGCGAGTACGAGCGGACGTCGACGACGGTGGTGAACGCGTACGTTTCACCGGTGATGGGGCAGTACCTGAAGACGCTAGCCGAGACGCTGCCGGGTCGTGCCTCGTTGTGGATCATGCAATCGAACGGCGGGACGATCGGCGCCGAGGTCGCTGCACGACAAGCCGTGCGGACGTTGCTCTCCGGTCCGGCCGCGGGCGTCATCGGTGCGCGAGCGATCGCACGTGCAGCCGGGTTCCGGAGGGTCATCAGCTTCGATATGGGTGGAACGTCGACCGACGTCTGTCTGATCGACGGGGAACCCCGTGAGCGGACCGAGGGGCGGATCGGCGAGCTCCCTGTTCGGATACCGATGCTGGATATCCACACCGTCGGGGCAGGTGGCGGATCGATCGCCTGGTTCGACGAGGGTGGGGCCTTGCGGGTCGGCCCACGCTCGGCGGGGGCGGATCCGGGGCCGGCGGCCTACGGTCGTGGTGGTGACGAGCCGACGGTGACCGACGCGGCGGTGGTGCTGGGCTGGCTATTACCGGACGCGTTTCTCGGGGGGACGATGCGACTGGACGCGGAGCGAGCCCGCGAGGTGATCTGGCGGGTGGCGCGGCGGCTAGGACGGAGCTTGGAGGAAGCGGCACTCGGTATCGTCGAGGTTGCCGAAGCCAACATGGAGCGAGCGATCCGGGTGGTTTCGGTCGAACGAGGTGAAGATCCGCGGGAATACGGGCTGGTTGCCTTCGGTGGGGCGGGGCCGATGGTGGCCTGCGCGCTTGCCTCCAAGCTACATATCCCTATAGTACTCATTCCACACCACCCTGGCACCCTATCGGCTCTCGGCCTCCTCACCGCCCCAAGCACCCGCGACTACGTCCGCACGGTCATGCTCCCCGCGAACAGGACTCACCCCACCCTCGAGACGGTCGTTGCCGACCTCACTGCTGCAGCCATACACGATCTCGCCGAAGAGGGCCTCGTACTGACCGAGGCAACCTTCCAGTTCGCGCTCGACCTCCGGTACAGCGGGCAATCGTACGAGCTCACTGTCCCGTTCACCGACTCTCTGAGTGACGCAGTGCAGCGCTTTCACCAGGCACACGAGCAACTATATGGGTATGCCGATCCAGCGATTCCTGTCACGATCGTCAATATCCGCCTCCGGGTGACCCTCCCACCCGCGATCGAGATGGAGGCTAGCCAGCGCGACGCCTTGACGCTCTGGGAACCCGAGCCGCTGGAGATGCGCCATGCCGCCTTTAGCGACGGTACCCGCTGGTCACTGCTCGCTACGCCCCGTTTCGAACGCGCCCAGCTCATGCCTGGAGCGATCCTCAGCGGCCCCGCCCTCGTGACACAATACGATACGACGACCGTCATTCCGCCGGACTGGCGTGGCATCGTCGATGCGACCGGAACGATCGTGCTGCAACGACACGGCGAGCCGAACGACATCGTGAAGTTGGCCTACGGGAGAGGACGGTAGGAGATGCCGGATCGCGACCGGATCGACCCAGTCTCGCTCGCCGTGTTCAGCGCAGCAGTGAGTGCCGTGGCAGAGGAGATGGGCGCTGCGCTCCAACGTTCCAGCTTCTCGCCGAACATCAAGGAGCGGCTCGACTTCTCGTGCGCCGTCTTCGACGAGCATGGTCGGCTGATCGCCCAAGCAGCCCACATTCCGGCGCACCTGGGATCGATGCCCGATTCAGTGCGTGTCGTCCTGGAACAGTGCGCACCCTTCGCGCCGGGGGACGTCGTGGTCGTGAACGACCCCTATCTCGGCGGCAATCACCTGCCGGACATCACGATGGTCAGTCCGGTATTCCTCGGTGAAGAACCGCAAGGCGAACTCATCGGCTTCGTCGCGAACCGAGCGCACCATGCTGATGTCGGCGGTATCAGCCCGGGCTCGATGCCGATCGCGACAGAACTCTTCCAGGAAGGAATCATCATCCCACCGATCAAACTCTGGGAACGCGGACAGCTCAATCAGGCGGCTCTGGCCTTGATTCTCCGCAACGTGCGGACACCCGACGAACGTCGCGGCGATCTCATGGCCCAGTTCGCTGCGAACCGTACCGGCGTCCGCCGCGTCCTCGAACTCGTCGCTCGCTACGGGTTGGTACGGTACCGCGAACTCTGCCAGGCTGTTCTCGACTACGGCGAACGTCTCGCTCGCCAGGCCATCCGAGCGATTCCGCCAGGCACCTACCGCTTCACCGATTACCTCGACGACGACGGTATATCCGACGAACCGGTTCCGATCACTGTCACTGTTGAAGCCGACGGTGAGACCCTCACCTTCGACTTCACCGGAACCACCGCACAGCGACCGGGAAGCATCAATACGGTCGAGACTGTCACGAAATCGGCCGCGTACTACGTGCTCCGCTGCCTCATGCCTGAAGACGCACCGATGAACCACGGTGTCTTCCGTGTTCTGCGCGTCATCGCCCCCGCGGGCACCGTCGTCAACGCCCGGCCACCGTGCGCGGTGGCTGGCGGGAACGTCGAGACGTCCCAGCGGATCGTCGACGTCCTGTTCGGTGCCCTCGCGCAGGCGCTCCCGGACACGATCCCGGCCGCCAGCCAGGGAACGATGAACAACCTGACGATCGGTGGTATCGATCCCGAGACCGGCCGTCCGTTCGCCTACTACGAGACGATGGGCGGGGGGATGGGGGCTCGCCCCGGCCTCGACGGGCTCTCCGCGGTGCACGTCCACATGAGCAATACGCGCAACACTCCAATCGAAGCCCTCGAGTACGCCTATCCCTTTCGGATCGTTCGCTACGCATTGCGCGAGGGTTCCGGTGGCCAGGGTGCCGCACGAGGCGGCGACGGGCTGATTCGGGAAATCGAGTTCCTGGCCGAAGTAGAGGTCACGCTCCTGACCGAACGGCGTCGCCTCGCCCCGTGGGGACTCCAGGGTGGCCAACCGGGTGCTCTGGGCCGGAACATCCTCGTCCGGCGCACCGGTGCTGGTCTCGAAGAGGTCGACCTCGGCGGGAAACGTCGCCTCACTGTCCGACCTGGCGACCGTCTCCGGATCGAGACACCAGGCGGGGGTGGCTGGGGTCGCGTCCAACCCGAGTACGGCTGACCACTCGATGCAGCACGATCGGTGCGAGTCGAGTTCGTCGACTAGGACTCGCGGGCACAGCCTCGCTGCAACCTTCCCGTGGCTTTTTAGGACTCGGGTCACCTTCCCGCACCGTCGCCGCGCGGCTACACGTGATGACGAGAACGACCGGAGCAACGCGCCGCGGGCCGAGGGAAGCGGGAAGGGAAGCGACAGGCATGCTCGAGGAACGCTGGCACGAGGATCGGCGACTCCAGCCTCGCCCGGCCTGCCCGTATTTTCGTCTCTTGTCGGATCCCGAGGCGCAGGCGATCTCGCTCGGTGACCAACGCTTCTGCAACATGATCCAGCAGCCACTCGCCGACTTGGGCTGGCAGGCGTCGTACTGCATGGGTGCGTTCGACTGTTGCCCGCACTTGCATACCCGGCAGGGTGCTGGCGAGGGTCATCCGAGCCGGCAGCTCCTCGAGCTTCTGGCCGCCCAGCGCACCGACGAGAATCAGCAGCGCACCAGGAGATCGAGATCGTCCACCGCGACGGTTCCGTTCGCGACCGCCAGCGAGCGGGCGACGTCAGCAGGAACGCTGCGCATCGCTCTGCGGGAGCGACTGGTAGACATCATGCGTCGCCCGCTGGTCGTCGCGGTGACCACGGTAGCGTTGATCGGGGGACTATGGGCCGGAATCGCGCTCGCCGATACTCTCAGCGGCAACCGCCCGAGTGCCGAAGCAGGTCAGCCAGCGACAACGAGCGCGCCAGCGTTCACGTTGCGCACCAGCCGCCCGACGCCGACTCCGACGCCTTTCCCCGCGCCAGCCCAGGGGCCGGGACTCCCCTCGCTTTCGGTCAGTCGGGCGAGCACAGCGACTCCTACGCCCGCACCACGACCGGCGAAGACCGTCGAACCCACCGCAACACCGATCGCGTCGCCGGAGCCGAGTCCGACACCTCAGCCTGTGGTTGCGCCACAACCGGCACCGAAGCCCGATGTCGTCTGGCCCACAGTCACGCCGAACCCTTCGAGTGCGATCGAGATCGGAACGCCGACTCCGACAGCGGTCCCCTGGCCGTCGATCACTCCGACGCCGACCGTCACACCGACCCCGACACCCTCGCCGACTCCAACGCCGATTCCCACACCGACGCCGGACCCGTGGGCGAACCTGCCGCCGATGGCCCGCGTCGGTCAACCGGTCCCGGTCACGAGTGTCGGTAACCTGCTCACGACGTTGACACCGTATCCGTTCGCGGGGAATGCGCTCGCGGGAACCGCTCCAGCGACCGGACTCCCCGACGTCATGCTCCCAGCGAACGCTGGAATCCTCCACGGGCTCCAGAGCGGTGCCAACTCGGGACGGATCTGGTTGAACACGCCTGAGCCTATCCAGCGTCTCGTCCTGGTCGTCGAGGGGATGAGCAATACGGGCCCACTCGCACCCGTGCTCCGTATCAGCATCAACGGCATCACCCTCTGGGAAGGGGTGAGTCCGTTCCCCCATGGGGACTGGTCGACGGTGGCGTGGGTCATCGACAAGCCACAAATCCTCACGACATCGCAGCTCCAGATCACGCTCTCGCTGGCTACACCGGGCGAAACCGGTGAGGAGCCGTGGGTGGCGCTGGCAAGCGTGACCGTGTACGCCGAGTGAGGAGGGCTCCGGCGCGCCTGACCCGTCGCTTGTCGGAACGTGGCATCGACCTCAAGCGAACCAGCGAGCGACCATCGAGACGAACGGTGCCAGGAGCAAGGCGGGAAGGAACGAGCCCACCCGCACGCGACCGATCCCCAGCAGGTTGATGGCGATACCGATCATCATGAGGCCGCCGACACCTGTTACGAGGAGCACACGGGGATCACTGGCCGGATCGGGGAGAAGCTGCGCGAGCGCACCGGCCGCGAGGGAGACGCCGCCCTGGTAGACGAGGATCACCAGGATCGAGAAGCCGACACCGATGCCATAGGCACTGGCGAGCGCGACGCTGGAGAGCCCATCGAGCGTGGCTTTGATAATGAGGAGCGTCGCGTCACCAGTCAGACCGTTGTTGAGCGAGCCGATGAGCGTCATCGGTCCGACGCAGAACAGGAGGCTCGCGGCAACGAAGCCCTCCGTGAACGACCCCCCGCCGCCGACCCACTGCTTGATCCGGTTCCCGATTCCCTCGAGCCCTTCCTCGACCCGCCACCACTCTCCGAGAAGACCACCCACGACGAGCGTCAGGAGCCCCAACACGATCCCATCGAGACGCCCGACGGTCGCTTTACCGAGACTTCCCGCCATCGAGAGTGCGATGAAGACGGTCGTGAGCCCGACTCCTTGAACAGCGATGCGCTGCATGCGTTCCGGTAAACGACCATGCAACAGCAAACCGAACGTCGTGCCGACAGCGACCGTCGCGGCGTTGATCACAGTGCCATTGGTTCGCGACCACACCTCGATCAGCTCCATCCCTAACCCCTTTCGCGTTTTCACCCTTGCGCAGTGTAGCGGTCCGGTCGATGCTGTGGCCAGAACGGCCGTGGGACCTCATCGCAGACCGCTGCCGTGCCAACCTCCATACCGGCCGCCAGTATGAACGGCTATTCGATCTTTCGTCACCGAGAGGATCAGCGGAGACGGTCTCGACAAGCGGGAGGTGGACGCAGTGAACGACAGGCAGGAGGCCGCTGTCCGGTATCGCACGAACCTCCAGGACGAGATCGACAGCGCGACGCTCTACCGGGCACTCGCCGAAGCCGAGCACACACTGGAACTGCGCGAGGTATTCGAGCGACTGGCAGCGATGGAGGAGCAACACGCCCGATTTTGGGAGGAGAAGCTCCAGGAACTCGGCGTTTCCGTACCGCAGCCGCGACCGAGCTGGCGGACGCGGGTACTGGTGTGGGTCGCACGCCGCTTCGGACCTGCCGTGGTCATCCCGACGATCACGGCACGCGAGTGGGCAGACCAGGCGAAGTACGATGCGCAGCCCGAGGCCGCACGTGCGAATCTCCCCCAAACGGAGCACCAGCACGCGCGGATCCTGCAGCTCATCGGGCGTGAGCGCCCGAGCGGGCTACCGGGGAGTGCCCTCGCAGCGCTGGAGGGAAGACATCGCGCGGTCGGTGGGAACGCGCTGCGTGCCGCGGTGTTGGGGGCCAACGACGGGCTCGTCTCCAATCTGAGCCTGGTCATGGGTGTCGCGGGAGCTGACCTCGCTCCGCGGACGATCCTGCTCACCGGGATCGCTGGGCTCCTCGCTGGTTCCCTTTCGATGGCGATGGGTGAGTGGTTGTCGGTACAGAGCGCTCGCGAACTCTTCGAGCACCAGATCCGGATCGAGCGCGACGAATTGATCGCATTCCCGGAAGAGGAGCGCGAGGAACTCGAACTCATTTACCGAGCGAAGGGGGTACCGGCCGAGACGGCACGGCAACTCGCCGACCGGCTGATCCGCGAGGGTGCACCCGCACTCGAGACGCTCGTCCGGGAGGAACTGGCCATCGACCCCGAGGAGCTGGGCGGTTCGGCATGGGAAGCCGCGATCGCGTCCTTCCTGCTCTTCTCGGTCGGAGCCATCGTCCCCGTCCTGCCGTACATCGCCTGGGGCGGGATACGGGCAGCAGTGGCGAGCGTCGTGCTGAGCGGGCTGGCCCTGTTTCTCCTCGGAGCCGGGATCACGGTCATCACCGGTCGCAGCGCACTTCGCTCCGGGTTGCGGCAAGTGCTGATCGGGCTGGCAGCTGCCGCGATCACCTTCGGCGTCGGACGACTCTTCGGTATCGCCCTCGCTGGATGACCAGCACGCGCCCGGGCAGCCTCTCATGCCCGGGCGCACCGGGTGAGTCAAGCTGGCAGGATGTTTTGACTGAGGCGGAAGAGGTTGTTGGGATCGTACCGTCGCTTGAGCTGGCTCAAACGCTCGTAATTCGGGCCGTAGGCAGCACGCACGCGCTCGTTCCCCTCGTCACCGAGTTCGTTGACGTAGACGGCCTTCGGCAGAGCAGGCAAAGCGCCCCAGGCTCGTTCGATCCAGGCTCGGTTCGCACCGTCGTGGCTGGGTCACGTCAGATCGCCAGGGCGGTCACCGCCCAGGGCCGGTTGCGATGCGCGAGCGCCATGGCCGCCGGTGGAACTGTGGCGACTGCGCCGTCGAGACGAACAAACAGAACAAGACTCTGTGGCGATGGCGCTTCCAGGTAAGCACTGGCCAGCGGTTCGATGACGAGCGGATCGAGCGTGTCGAGGAAGTTGCCGCGACCGTAGTAACGGAGCCCCGGTGCAGCGACCTGGTCGAGCATGCGTTGCAGCGCAGTGTACGGCACCCGGACGGTCTCCTCGAAGACAGGAGTTCCGAGTCTGCGGAACCGTGCGAAACTCTGCACGGCCAGCTCGCTGGATGCCGTCGATACGAGCATCAGTGCATCGGCCGGCACGCCTTCCGGTATCGTCAGGAAGACGAAGGTTGCCGACAGACTCGGTGGGCTCGCTTCCAGAAGCTTCTCGGCTTCCGGGAAGACTGGTGCGGCAGCTTCGATCGGGAAAGCCAACTGGTAGACGGAGACTTCCGGCCCGGCCGGCTGCAACCGGTGGGTGAAAGACGTCGCGACACCGAAGTTCCCACTGCCACCGCGGATCGCCCAGTAGAGATCGACGTCAGCGTCCGGTGCTGCGCGCCGGAGCGTACCGTCGGCGGTCACGATGTCAGCGGCGAGGAGATGGTCGATCGTCAAACCGAGTTGCCGTGCCAACCACCCCATCCCGCCGCCGAGCGTGAATCCAGCGATACCGGTGTGCGAAATCTGTCCGCCGGTCACTGCGAGACCGTGCTGCTGCGTCGCCGCGTCCAGGTCCGCCCAGCAAAGGCCAGGGCCGGGCACCGCCAGGCACCGAGCGGGATCGATCTGAAGCTGCCTCATCGGAGAGAGATCGAGCACGATTCCACCGTCGTACGTCGAGTGACCAGCGAAATTGTGGCCGCCGCCCCGCACAGCCAGTCGTATCTCGTGCTGCTGAGCGAACGCCACGACCTGCTGCACGTCTTCGACTGTCTGAGCAGAAACGATCAACGCCGGGTGACGATCGATCGTCCCGTTCCAGACAGCACGAGCCTCGTCGTAGCCCGCATCACCAGGAGTACGGACCTCGCCCTGGAGAGCCGTACGGAACGCATCGAGAGCACCGGGATCGAGTGCCCGTTCTTCACCGTGCCAGGTACGGAACACGTTTCGGTGGGACCTAGCGCACCTCCTGTGCGATCCAGCTAGCGTAGGCCGTCAGCTCGGCTCAGCACGCCCGCGTCTGGGCGGCCCATCGGAGTGGACCACACCCTGCCCACCGCATCCTGGCCAGTGGCGATTCAGCGCTTGTTCATTCTCGGAGCGGAACGTGCAGGCGAGGGCGTTCCTCGTACGTCTCCATGTCGATCGTCTGGACGACATATGTCGCCTCGGGCGATGTCGAGGCAGCGGCCACATTGCCGTCGCGATCCATCGCGACGATGTTCATGACGGTATCGGCCTCGGCATAGGGGTCGTCCAGGGCACGGAGATCGAGCATCGCCTGGCGGAGCGCGTCCTCGAGGGTGAAACCGAACCGCAAGTACATGACGACGCTGTGCGCGGTGGCACAGCGAATGGCCATCTCCCCACGGCCGGTACAGGCTGCAGCGCCGAAACGGTTGTCCGCGTAGTTCCCCGCACCGATGATCGGCGAGTCACCGAGTCGCCCCGGCCACTTGAAACCCCACCCGCTCGTCGAGACCGCACTCGCGATGTTGCCAGCGAGGTCACGCACGATGACATTGGTCGTGCCGAAGAGCTCGCGGTGAAGGAGCTGGCGCCATCGACGGACGACCGACATATACAGTTGGTAGTGATCTTCGTACACGTTCTGCTCGGTACTGCGTTCACCGCGGATCACCGCACGCCAGATCGCCTCTGCCTCCGGTGTGAGGAGATTCGCCGGCTGGAAACCGTGGGTACGCGCGAAGAGCTCGGCTCCGTCACCGACGAGCATGACGTGCGGCGTACACTCCATGATCCGGCGGGCAACTTCGATCGGATGCGGGTAATGTTTGAGGGCACCGACTGCGCCAGCGGCGAGCGTCCGACCATCCATCACGCTCGCATCGAGTTCCACCTCACCGAGGATATTCGGGATACCGCCAGTGCCAACTCCCTGATCGCGCAGATCGTCCTCGACTGCTTTCACTGCAGCGATCGCAGCTTCGAGCGCAGTGCCGCCGCGCCGCAGCACCTCGATCGCGTAAGGAAACCCGACGGCAGCATTGCGGCTACCGACGACGATGCCACGAACGTCACGTTTTGTCATTGGGCACCCTTCCCGCTCGCCCGTTCACTGCCCGTGAATCCCGCGCTCGAAGTCGGTGCGCCACCAGCGGAGATACAGGACACCGTCGTCGGCACTGCTCACGGCCTCAACCGGAATCTCGAGCTCGTGTGGCGGTAAGCCGTAGCGCACGTGCACCGAGACGAGCTCGCCGGACGGCAGCGCTGCGCACAGGTCGTGCAGGTGCGCGACCCGCTCTCCCTCAGCGGTGACGACTGCAGCACCACGGTGGAGCACTGCGTTGGCCTGATCGATCGTCCGCACGATCTCGCCGAGCTCGACAACTTCTGGCGAGGGTGGCGGTGGCTCCTCTAGAGAAGCCGGTGGAATCCACTGCGGGATATAGAACGGGCTGGTACGTTCACCGGTGAGTCGCTGGATGAGTTCCCCGGTGTAGAGCTCTTTCTGGAATTCGGGGAACTCGTCGAGCGCCGCCCGTGTCCGCCGTATCACCAGTCCTGCTGTGTTGCCGTCCTCGAGCACTTCGAGTTCCGAGAGTGGCACGACCAGGCTGTGCCGCAGGATGAACCCGCGCCGGATCACGACGCTCTTCACCCGAAGCGACGAGGGATCGATCAGCATCCACTCGATCGTACCCGCATCGTGCCCGTCGATCGTCCGGAGTACATCACCGAGGCAGACGCGCATCCGGATCCTCCCCTCCATCCCCGACCCGCCCGAGAGCGTGTGTGGCTAGTCTACCGGACACCGGTGGAGAAGGGGAGCGGGCACGTTGCGTACGGCTGACTCCAGCAGCAATCGAGACGGCAAAGGTCACCAGCGCGAGGGCATTACCGAGCCCACCAGCTCGCCGGAGCGCTGCGTCAGCGACGAGATCACCGGCCAGCCGGAGCAGGAGCGAAGCGCCGAGCACGGCCGGAGCCGCGTAGGTGAAGCGCCGGTACGCGAGGCGCAGGCCGGTGACGGCGGGGAAGATGATGAACGCATGCGCGAAGACCTGCGAGAAGACGAAACCGAGCGCGAGCGCGTGAATCTGCGCATCGTACCGGAAACCGCTCCGCTGGTGGCCGAAGGCGAGTGCGAGGAGGCCAGCGACAGCCAGCCAGAAGTAGCCGTGCAGGAGGCACACCGCACTGAAACGGTGGAGACCATGCTGGCGCAGTCCCCGGCGGGCGACATCGAAACGGAGCAGCCAGAGGGCGAGCGACAGGAGAGCGAGTCCGCGCAGACGAGCACCGGCTGCTGTCGCGAACATTTCCAGTACGGTCCCGCCGAGGAGGAGCGAGACGGACACGACGAACCAGGTGCGTACCCGGCGATCCGGTCGCAAGGCCCGGGCCAGTTCCAGGCGTTCGCCGGTGATGATGAGGACGAAGCCGGTGAGCCACCAGGGAACGAGAGCCGGGATACCCACACCTGCCGAGAGGAGGAAACCGCTCACGAGCCACGACAGCGCACCGGCGAACATCACGGCATGGTGGACGGTCCGGGCGACTGCCAGAAGGTACCCGAACGTGAGCGTAAAGGCGAGGAAGGCAACCAGCATGAGAAGTTGAACGATCAGCGGGGGTGCGCCTGCGAGCGAAGCGAGGGAGGCAGCGAGTGCGGCCAGCGGCGCAGCGAACGAGAAGCGGCGGCCCACCGCGACGGCCCGCTCCAGGCCGATCAAGGTGACGAAGAAGCCGACGACCAGGAGCGGGCCGTGCTGGACGGTGAGCTGCGCGCGGTGCGGAAGGGGGATGTGCCAACCCATCCGTGCGAGGCCAGCGAGAACCCCGAGCGCCGCTGCGAGTGCACCGAAGGCGATCAGCCCACGCGAGAGCCACACGACGAAGCGGCGTCGGGATCGCTGGTGCATCGGAGTGCTGCCTTCCCCTCGTCAGCCGACCTTTCCGATACGGACGCGCCAGACCTGCGGACCACGCTCGAGGTCGTCCCAGGTGAACTGGCCAGCCAGTTCTGCCTGGAACTGGTAGTAGAGCGGCTTCGGATCGTGATCGTTCACGAGTACGAAGGCCTGACCGGGTGCCAATTCCTCGAACGTCCTGAAGATGAGCGGATGCCGCTGCGGCGGTGGTACGTCCCGCACGTCGAGCTCGATCTCGTTCGCTAGCCGCTCGTAGAGCGGGAGATAGGCTTGCTCCTCCTTCTCGAGGTGCAAGCGGACGATAGCAGCCAGCTCGATCGCGCGGCGTCGGACCTGCTGTTCGAGCTGTACGCGCTCCGCCGCTGAGGCTGTCGCGAGACTGGCTACCAGGCCGCGAAGCTCCTCGGCAGAGCGGCGGATCGCTGCATGATCGAGTCGCATCGTCAGGGTCGCCTGGTCGGGCGGAATAGACGGCTCGATCCGGTCGTAGAGTTCGCGTTCCTCCTCCTCGGCATGCGGCAAGAGCTCTTCGTGGAGAAAGCGCACGAACCGATCCGGGTCGGTCACTATCCCGTCTTCCGAAAGTAAGGCCGCCAGCTGGTCGTAGAGCGCTCGATGGTGCTGACGGATCGCCTCAGCTGAAAGACTCATCGCGAACCCCCTGTTCTCCTCCAACCGTCCGTTCCAAGGCTCCACTGCCAGACACAAGCACGCCGAGCGGCCCGACCGGCCCGCCATCCGTCGCACGCGCGATATCAGCCAGCGTCGTCTCGTCGAGGAAGCGCGCGACGGCCTCGACCACAGCCAGCCAACGGTCGTGCGCGATACAGGGACGATCAGCTGGGCAGGTTTCGGTGCCGAGCAGGCAGTAGCTGAGGAAATGCGGTTCTTCGAAGAGCGAGACAATCTCAGCGAGCCTCACTCGCTCGGGCGGTCGAGCCAAGCGAAAGCCTCCTTCACGTCCGCGTTGCGAGCGGAGCACACGCGCACGCGCCATCGTATGGAGGATCTTCGTAAGGTAGTTGGCGGGGATCGCCGTGGCCAACGCGAGATCGCGTGCAGTCATCCATTCGTTTGGGTGCTGCGCGAGGACGATCGTTGCGAGCAAGGCGTACCGACTCGTTCGCGAGAGCATGGGCAGCCTCCGTCACTGCCTCGGAATATAGCACATGTACATGAGAATAGCAAGATATCCCTATTGCGGGATTCTCTCGTGTGGGGAACACAGGGAGCACGCGCGCGGAGGTGACCACCAGTGCACGAACGCCGACCGCTGCCTGTTCGGCTCTCTGAACTGACCATGGCGGCCCTGGCGATTCTGACTGTCTGGCTCCTGACGCTGCCGCACGATCCGGAAACCGCGTTCGCAAATCGCGTCATCTAGGGCATCTTCGTGCTGGACTCTGCCGTGCGGCTCGGTCAGGCTCTGGATCGGAGGCCGTTCGTCCGCGAACATCTCAGCGAACTGATCGCGATCCTCCCCTGGGACGAGTTTCGCGTCGCTCGCATCCTGCGGCTCATCCGCTTGCTTCGGGCTGGCGTTTGGCTCTGGCGTGCGACGCGAGAACTGCGAGCGATCGCCCGACACAATGGACTCGCTTCTGGGCTCGCGGTCGCGAGCGCTATCGTCGCGCTCGGCAGCGCGATCTTCGGGCTGGTCGAGCCAGCCGTGCAGAGTTACGGCGATGCGCTGTGTTGGGCAATCGTGACAGTCACGACCGTCAGCTCCGGAAATTTTGCGCCGCGAACAGAAGCAGGAGGCGTCGTTGCAGCAGTGTCGATGCTGGTCGGTATCGGCGTGATCGGGATGTTGACGAGCAGCATCGCAGCCGACTCCCTCGGGGCTCGACAGCATGCCGGAAATCCGACGATCGAGCACATCCGCGAGCGGCTGGCACACTGGGACGAGCTCGATCCCTCGGAAGGCGATCGGCTGGCCAGGATGCTCTGGATGCTGGCGAGTGAGCGCGAGGGAGCAAGCGTGTCCCCAGGAACGCTCAGCGGAAATCGTGCGAGAGCGTCCCGACCCGCTCTGCGACCGGGCCGAGCGGTCGGCCGAGCGGTCGCACCTCCTCAGCGACCAGGCTGGCCAGTGATCCCTCGCGCTCGACACGCCCATCGATCACCAGCACCGGTTGCCGACGGAGCATCGTCCGGTACTGCTCACGCACTGGTGGCGGCACGATCACGTTGACGAGTCCGGTCTCGTCTTCGAGCGTGAGGAAGAGCACGCCACGGGCCGTCGGAGGTGCTTGCCGACAGACGACGAGTCCAGCGACGCGCGCTGTCACGCCATGCGGGAGCGTGCGGAGCCGTGCTGCCGGGACGACGCGCAGGATCCGTCGCTGCCGCTCGTACAACTCCATGAGATGCCGGTCGAGGCAGAATCCGAGGATCGCATAGTCCAGGAACGTCTGCTCGACGAGATCGAGCGGTGGCAACACCGGTTCCGGCTCAGGCACCTCGAGCAGTCGTGGGCAATCTGGGCATTCTCGTGCGACCGCGAGCAGTTGCCAGAGCAGCTCGCGGCGGCCGATTCCTGGAGCGAGCGTCTCGAACGCTCCCACGAGAACGAGTGCTTCGACCTGCTCCGGGGTGAGCGCAGCCCGACGTACCACGTCAGCGGGATCACGGAAGGGACGGTCAGCCCGTGCAGCAACGATCCGCTCGGCTACTGCTGTCCCGATACCGCGGACAGCAGCCAGGCCGAGCCGAACCGGCCCACGAACTGGATCACCTGTCAGAGTCGCCCGTACTTCGCTTACGGTGACATCCGGTGGGAGAACGCGGATACCGCGGCGCAGCGCATCCCAGATCAGGACTTCGGGCGCGTAGAAGCCCATCGGCTGGTTATTCAAGAGCGCACAGAGCAGTGCAGCTGGGTAGTGCGCCCGTAGCCAGAGCGTCTCGTAGGCCGTTTGTGCCAACGCTGCAGCATGGCTCTTGCAGAAGCCGAACTCGGCGAACGCTGCCATCTGGGCGAAGATCCGCTCGGCGACCGGCCGCGGCACACCGTTCCGTTCGGCACCAGCCAGGAAGTCACCGCGCAAGGCCTCCATCGCGGCCCGCGAGCGCTTGCTGCCCATCGCCCGGCGGAAGGCATCGGCCTGACCAGGCGTCATCCCCGCGATCGCCATCGCGACCTCGAGCACCTGCTCCTGGTACAGGATCACACCGAGGGTCTCGCGCAGGATCGGCTCGAGCTTGGGATGGAGAAAGCGGACCGGCTCGATCCCCTGGCGCCGGCGGATATAGGGATGCACCATCCCGCCTTGTATCGGCCCTGGCCGGATGATCGCGACCTGGGCGATCAGATCCTCGAACCGTTCCGGGCGAGTGCGCGGTAAGCTCTGCTGCTGGGCCCGACTCTCGACCTGATACGTGCCGATCGTGTCGGCCACCTGGAGCTGCCGGTACACTGCTGGGTCGTCGAGCGGGAGCCGATCGAGATCGATGCGGACGCCAGTCGTGCGCTCGACGAGCTCGACTGCCTGGTGGACGACCGAGAGTGCACGGACACAGAGCAGGTCGGTCTTGATGAGTCCGGCTTCCTCGATGTCCCGCTTGTCCCAGCCGAGCACGATACGACCAGGCATTCGGGACGGCTCGACAGTGGTGAGTTCCACGACCGGCCGACCCGCGATCACCATTCCTCCGACATGGACGGAAAGATGCCGAGGGATGTCCTCGAGCTGTGGAGCCAAGCGCACCAGCCAGGCGAGACGACGACGCTGCTCGCCGGACAGGCGCGGAGCCAGGAGCCGTGCAACCTCGGCGAGCCGCTCGCCCAGGCGTCCCTGGCTCTTCGCCAGTTCATCGACGATCTCGGCTGGCAAGCCGAGCACACGACCGAGGTCACGGATCGCGCTCCGGGTTTGGAAGGTGACGTAATTACAAACCATCGCGGCGTGCTCGACACCGTAGGTGGCGTAGACGTAGGCGAGCGCCCGCTCGCGGTCCTCGAGGCCGAAATCGATGTCGATATCCGGCATGGAGGGGCGTTCCTCGTTGAGGAAACGCTCGAAGAGCAGGCGATGGGCGAGCGGATCGACCTGTGTGATGCCGAGACAATAGGCGACGAGCGAGTCCGCTGCCGATCCGCGGCCACGACCACGGAAGCGATTGGCGAGATCGGCACAGATGAGAAAGAACTCAGCGACGCCGAGCCGCTCGATGACCCCGAGCTCGTGCTCGAGTTGCCGGACGACCGGCTCGGTCAGCGTGCCGTAGCGGCGCTGTGCTCCTTCGTATGCCCAGCGTCGTAAAGTCTGCATCGGTGTCTCGCCGGGTGGCACGAGGTGGGGCAACGGTGGGAAGCGGACGTGCCGGAAATCGAGCGCAACCTGGCAGCGTTCGGCGATGCGCAGTGTGTTCACGAGAGCAGTCGGCACGGAACGAAACCGCTGCGCCATCGTCGCTGGTGCGACGAGCCGGTACGCTGCCGACGTCTTGCGGGCTGGATGGGGCGTATCGACCGTGATACCCTCGCGGATGCAGACGAGGATATCCTGCAGACGCCAGCCCTGTTCGTCGAGATAGTGGACGTTCCCGGTGGCGACGACCGGCAGGCCGGTCGCGCTCGCGAGCGCAGCCAGCTCGGCGCAGCGCTCGCGGTCTCCGCGTTCGCCGTGCTCCTGGAGCTCGACGAAGCAGCGATCGCTACCGAAGACGCGCGCCAACCAGCGAGCTTGCGCCAGCGCCGCGGCTCGCTCTCCCCGAGCGAGCGCCTGTGCGAGCGGCCCTCGCCGGCACCCAGTGAGGACGAGAAGTCCCTCGTGGTACTCGGTCAGCCAGCGCCAGGGTAGCGCGACCGCTCGTCGCTCGGACGAGCCAGCAAGTGCCGATTCCGTCTCCCCCGGTCCCTCGGGCGTCGGCCAACCGAGTCGCGCCGCTGACAGAAGACGCGCGAGCGTCGCATAGCCGCGTTCGTCCTCAGCCAGGAGCGTGAGATGGCTCCCGTCCTCCATCGTCACCTCGGCACCGACGATCGGGTGGATACCGGCTCGCTCGGCAGCGCGGACGAAGCGAACGACACCGTGCAGCGCATCGTGGTCGGTGAGGGCGAGGTGCTCGTAGCCGAGTGTCGCTGCTCGTTCGACCAGTTGTTCAGGCTGGCATGGGGCGTCGAGGAGCGAGAAACACGAATGCACATGGAGTTCGGCGTACGGTGCACACATCCTGCGCTCCTGTCCTCAATCGAGTCGTCCGACGAGTCGCCAGGCCGGTCGTTCGGACGTGCCATCGCGTGCGAGGTGGTCGCGGGCGAGCAGCAGCCGCTGGCCATCGGCCAGCTCGACCCACACCGTCCGACGGTGGCGTTCCACCGGCCACCAGAGATCGAGCCGCTCGTAGAGACCACCACGCACGATGGGTATCCAGCGCTCCTCGAGCCAGAGCCACCAGCCGCTCGGGCGACGTGCGACTCGCACCGGCTCGCCGTGGAGCGGATGCGCCGCGAGGTGCGTCGTACCCTGGACACGCCAGCGGAGTTCCGGGAGCGGGGCAGCCGGAACGTGCTCGCGGAGGCGGACGACTCGCCCCCGAGCGAACCGCTGTGCGGCCTGCCAGAGGCGCTCGCGTTCGGCAGCCCGTACCGGGGTATCCGCGAAGAGCGCTGGCTGACTCGCGTGCACGGGCGCGTGCTCCTCGACCGTGAGACGGAGCAGCGCGAGCGGGCGGACGACGGTGATACCGGTGAGAAGCGACCGGGCAGCGGCGAAGAGATCAGACGCTGTCTGCAGCGGCTGGGGTAAACGACGAAGGCGCGAGACAGTCCGATCGTCTTCCTCCACCAGCTCGAGTTGGATGTTGCGAGCAGCGTGAGCGAGCGCAGCGAGCCCATCAGCGATCTGCTGGCAGAGCAGACGGAGCGCCGACTCGAGAGCGTCGCTCGTTGCGACCGGCGGCTCGAGCGCGTGCTCAGCGCGAAGCGGAGCGAGCGGTGCCCAGCCGCGGAACGGAGTCGGGTCGTCTCCGCGGGCCAGACGATGCGCGAGCACGATGTCGGCCCCAAAACGCCGGCGCAGGCCCTGCAGTGGGAGGTCAGCGAACTGGCCGATGGTCACGATACCGAGCGCGCGGAGCCGATCCTGGACGCAGGACGGCAAAGGAAGCCACTCGAGCGGCAACGGGCGGAGGAAAGCGCGTGTCTCCGGCTCCGGGACGACGATGACCTCGTCCGGAGTCGCGAGCCGGGCAGCCAGCCGAGCGACCCAGGGCGTCGCGGCGATCCCGATCCGGCCAGTTCCACCTGCCTGCACGAAGGCGGCAAGGATTGCCCGGCCATACCGCTCCTCGTTACCGTACTGGAGCCGGACGCCGCTCGCATCGAACCAGACTCCCCGCTCTTCCTCGTCTTTCTGGATCGCCGGTGTGAGCGGGGCGAGGAGTTCAGGGAGCGGTTCGTGCGGCCAGCGATCGATCGCTAGATAGCCAACAGGCACGGATCTCCTCCTCCACCCGTGACCGGAGTGACGGATCGTCCTGGAGACGCGCTGCCGCGGTCTCACGCGTTCGACCGAGGATGGTTTCAGCGAAAACCAGGCCGAGTGGATGCAGACGGACGACGCCGAGCGCTAGACCGAGATCGATCCGTTCGAGCGCGACACGCACTCCTTCGCGCAGGCACAACTCGATCGGTACCGGCGGATCGCGCGGCGGCCACAGCGGGCTACGTTCGACGTGGACACGGACGCGCAAGCTCTCGGGCAAAGCATGCGCCGCGAGCAGTCCCGGTCGGACGAGCTGAGCGATCGGCTCGACCCGAAGTCGTACCTGTGCAGCGGCGAGCGCGTGCGTGTCCACTCGATCGCGGACGACGACGAACGCTGCCGGCAGACCGCGCAGGAGCGGACGGAGCTGGCGGAGACCGCGGTCGAGTTCCGGCCGCCGCGCGAGGTGCGGTGGAAGGTCGAGCACGACGAGGTCGAGCGCACCGGACAGCACGAGAAAGCGCGCGAGCTCGAGCGCCTCGGTGACGGATTGCGGGAGCGCGACGAGGAGGTCGAGGACAGCGACACCCCAGTGATACAGGCGATCGAAGTCGACGCTGTGCGCCGCATCGAGGTAGGCGACCCAACCACCGCTGCGCTGCACAGCCCGGACGAACCAGCCAGCCAGTGTCCGCTTGCCGGAGTAGGGTGGGCCAGCCAGCTCGATCAGCCGGCCCCGGGGAAGGCCACCGCCGAGCACAAGATCGAGCCCGAGGAGATCGGTCGAGAGGAACCGTGGGCTTCTAGCCGAACCGGGCGGCATCGCCGGTCGAACGCAGTCAGCATCCAACGCCAGGCATGCAGGATCGAGCAACACGTGCGGGCCGAAACGCTCGACGATGAGCTGGCGGAGCCAGGCGATCCGCTCGCGACGGGGATCGTCCGCGCGACTCGCGCTCGCAGCTTCCGAAACGAGTTCTACCTCGTCTCCGACAACGCACTCTCCGCAACCAGAGCTTCGCGATACCGGCACGTGTCCCCCTTCCCGCGCCGAAAGTCGTACATGCGTTCGCATGCATCGTAATCGAACACCTGTTCGCAGTCAAGAGTTGCCTTGCGGGCACAGGGAGAAGAGACCCGTCGCACTTCCTGTCGGTCTCGTCGGGGAACTGCCGGTCGGTACTCAGTCGATTGATGGCGGCTCGCTTCTCGCCGGCGCGTCGCAACGCGCGATCGTCCAGGAAGCGGTGGGTCGGCACTCGAGTCCGGTTCACGAACTCGCGACACCGCGAGTTCGTCTCGCTCCGATCGTGAGAGCGACAACCCAGCGTGTCTCCTCTGACGTATCCTGACACCCCGATGCCGGCATCGGTCGATCGTTCGGAGATGAGCGTGAGCGAGGCACCACCGGTGCGAACCAGTCTCGCCGAAACGGACAGCGAGCAGGGCGGCCATCTCACTGAAGTCGCACTCGTGGCGCTCAAACTCGGCTGCCTCGCCTTCGGGGGGCCAGCTGCCCATATCGCGATGCTGCGCGAAGAGGTCGTCGTTCGTCGGCACTGGCTCAGCGAGCAGGAGTTCCTCGACCTTCTCGGAATCACGAACCTCATCCCGGGGCCGAACTCGACCGAGATGGTCATCCAATGCAGCTATCGCCGAGCCGGTTGGCCGGGTCTCCTCGTCGGTGGGATACTCTTCATCTTCCCGGCTGCCGCGATCGTTCTCGTCCTCGCCTGGCTCTACGTCCGTTGGGGCACCGTGCCAGCAGCGATCTGGCTCCTCGAGGGAGTGAAGCCGGTTCTCCTCGCCATCATCGGCCAGGCGATCTGGAGCTTGGGGAAGCTCGCCATCCGGCGAACGATCCGGATCGTGCTGGCTTTGCTGGTCTTCCTCCTCTACCTCGCTGGCGTCCACGAACTCCTGCTGCTCGCGGGTGCTGCACTCGCCATGCTGGTGTTCCGTATCGGGCGACGTCGCGCGGAGTCGTTCGCGCTCGCGCCCGTGGGTGCGCTCGCGACCAGCACGGTTCCCGTCGGTAGTGCGAGCGCACCGGTCAGTCTGCTCGAACTGTTCCTCACCTTGCTCAAGATCGGCTCGGTCCTGTACGGGAGTGGGTACGTGCTCCTGGCCTTCTTGCGGCGCGACTTCGTCGAACGGCTCGCCTGGTTGACCGACCAGCAACTCCTGGACGCGATCGCGGTCGGGCAGGTGACGCCGGGACCGGTCTTCACGACGGCGACCTTCATCGGGTATCTGGTAGCGGGCCTACCGGGCGCATTGCTCGCGACGATCGCGATCTTTCTGCCAGCTTTCGTCTTCGTCGCAGTGGTCCGGCCAGTGGCGCCGCGGTTGCGCCGCTCTTCTTGGCTCGCATCGCTCCTGGACGGTCTGAACGTGGCGGCAGTCGCGCTCATGGCCGGTGTGCTGTGGGAACTCGGACGCACGGCGATCGGCGATCCGCTGAGCGGGTTCTTGGCGATCGGAGCGCTCGTCGCGCTCCTCCGCTTCAAGGTGAATTCGGCCTGGCTCATCATCGCTGGTGGGGCGATCGGGGTCGCGACCCGTCTCGTCTGACGGCGCACCCAGCGGTCACCACCCATCACCCGTCCCACCGCTCCCCGCTCCGCCGAGCAGACCCCAGCCAGCACTCCACAGCCGCCGGTCACTGTTGACAGAACACCACTCGCTGCAAAAGGGTAGGGGAGCGGTGGGCAGCGCCTCTCCTCCGCGCGGGCGAGGTGCTCATCGTCGCGGTGAGCGGGCTGCTCGCTGGTGCAACTGTGCGCACAGCGAGGCAGCAGCACGAGCCGATACCTGCACCGCGGTCCCGGGACGTACGCCCAGTGCGCCGCCCGACGACAGCTTCGCAACCGTTGCGATCGCGGTCAAGCGTGCGGCGCGCGCCGCCGACCGGTCATCACAGCGCTGGACCATTCACGGGATCTGGATTCACGCGTGTCGATCCCGTCGTGTGCTCGGTGCCGCAGGCTTGCCCGAATATGCGCGCATAAGCACACTTATGCGCATGCCTTCGCTCTTCACTTGCTGTAATGGAGCCAGTGGCCTGACCGAGCAACCACT
The DNA here is from genome assembly GCF_026241205.1 of Thermomicrobium sp. 4228-Ro. Classification (NCBI taxonomy): domain Bacteria; kingdom Pseudomonadati; phylum Thermomicrobiota; class Thermomicrobia; order Thermomicrobiales; family Thermomicrobiaceae; genus Thermomicrobium; species Thermomicrobium sp. 4228-Ro. The sequence continues at coordinate 839,434 of NZ_JAPFQM010000006.1, read as the reverse complement.
CCTCCACGGACTCAGTCCATCGCAGTGTGCTCGGCCGAAACCTGCTGCACGCCGTCGAGGAGTTCGGCGAGCCCGATTCGGTCGCTGCCGACGAAGGCAGCCAGTCGTCCACGATTGCAGCGAACCTCGACTCGCTCGCCGATCGCCAGCTCGACGGACGGTGGCTGGCTTGTCTCGACCGTGATACCACAGCGCAGACGAACACGGTAGATGGTCTCAGCTCCGACGAAACGACGGTCGACAACGACGGCGACCCCCTGTGGATGGGGCTCGAGGATGACGTCCCGGGGTCGGATCAAGAGTTCTATCTCCTTCGACACGGTTGACACCCCGTCGAGCGCGAACGTGCCGAGGTCGCTCCGCCCAACCGATCCCCAAATGCGTGCAGGCACGAAATTCGCCTGCCCGAGCAGTTTTGCGACCTCGCGGGTACGCGGTTCATGGTACACCCGTTCCGGGCTGTCGACTTGTCCGATCGTCCCGTCCAACATGACCGCGACCCGATCGGCGAGCGCGAGCGCCTCGTCGCGGTCATGCGTCACGAGCACGACCGTGACACCTACCTCACGGAGCAGACGCCGCAACTCCTCCCGCATCCGGTGGCGTAACTCGGCATCGAGGTTGGCGAAGGGCTCGTCCAGCAGCAGGACCGCGGGATACGGCGCCAGGGCTCGCGCGATCGCCACGCGTTGCTGTTGCCCCCCGGAGAGTTGATGCGGATACCGCGAACGGTATTCCTCGAGCCCCAGGAGACTCAGCAGTTCATCGACACGCCGTTTGCGCTCGCCTCGCGACAGCCGCCAGAGTCCGAACGCGATGTTTTCCTCCACCGTCAAATGCGGGAAGAGCGCGTAGTCCTGGAAGACCAGTCCCACACCTCGCTCTTCAGGAGGCAGAAAACGACGACCCTCGGCAACGATACAGCCACCGATTTCGATGACTCCCTCGTCGGGTCGTTCCAAACCTGCGATCAGCCGCAGCGTCGTGGTCTTTCCACAGCCGCTCGGGCCGAGAATGGCGAGCAATTCGTGTCTGGTCACCTCGAGCCAGAGATCCCGCACGGCCGGGCGCGCGCCGTCGGAATACCATTTCCAGACACCAGCCAGCCGGACCAGTGGAGCACCGCTCACTGTATCCCTCTCCTCCCCTCTGCCCGCTCCTGCCACCAACCCAGCAGTCCCATCGGTGCAACGCCGACGCAGACGAGGAGCAGCGCCGGGAGTGCCGCGTGCGACCAGAATGCGTCGGCCGTTGCGTTCCAGACGGTCGTCGACAGCGTTCGAAAGTCAATGGGACTGAGTAGGAGCGTCACCGGAAGTTCCTTCACCGTGGTCAGGAACACGGCCGCATACGCATTGACGAGACCAGGAAGGGTCAAGGGCAGCTGCACCTTCACCCAGACCTGCCAAGGCCGCATGCCGAGTGTCCGCGCCGCTTCCTCGAGGCGCGGATTTTGCTGCACCAGTGTACCCCTGAGTGTACCCACCGCCTCGGAGAGAAACCGGAGGGTATAACCAAAAATCAAGAGCGGAATCGTCTGATACAACCACGGCGCGAAGCGAACCGAGATCGAGACGAGGGCCAGCGCGAGCACGATTCCAGGAAGACCGTAGGCGATCCACAGCGGCACATCGAGCACTGTTGCCAGGCGCCGCCTACCGCGCACCACGGACCGACTGACAGGAAAAGCCGCTGCCACCGTGACGGCACCGGCGAGCAGGCTAACCCAGAGCGTGTTGACGAGCGGCTCGCCCACTGAAGGCAGTACCTCACCGATTGCCCGGGCCCGGGCAAACCAGTACAGGGCCATTCCGACTGGCAGCCCCAAGGCGAGTGCCGGAAAGACCGAGCTGGCGAGCACGAGGAGCCAGCCCCACCACCGGAGGCGGAGCGCCGCCTGGGGCCGGCGCACACCGACGGTGCGATAGAACGCCACCCGTCGCTGCCACTCGCGCGCCGCGAGGACCAGCATGACTGCCAAGCTGACCAGAAGAAGCGCCAAGCCCGCAGCGGCTGAACGATCGAAGGAGAGACGATACTGATTGTACACGCTGTAGGTGAGTGTGGAATACCGGAGAATCGCGATCGCTCCGAAGTCGCTCAGTGTATAGAGCGCCGCGAGCAGCATCCCCGACAGGACTGCCGGCCCCAACAACGGTACCGTCACCCGCCAGAAACGCATCCATCGCCCGGTTCCGAGAGTCCTGGCGACTTCTTCGAACGCGGGGTCGAACCCACGCAGCGCCGCGCGCACAGCCAGATAGCTGTACGGATAGGTAACGAGCGTCAAGGTCAACCAGGCACCGAAGAAGCCATAGACCTCCGGCAACCGGAACGACCCAACCGAGCGATCGAGCAGCGACGCGAGTGCCCCGCGCGGACCGAATGCAGCGACGACAGCGTACGCTGTGAGATAGCTCGGAACCGCGAGCGGCAGAGCGACCAGCACTCCGATCCAGCGCCGCCCGGGGACCGCCACACGCTCAGTCAAGCAGGCGAGCGGGAGAGCGACCACAGCGCTCGTTCCAGCAACCGCAGCCGCCAGCCCCACGCTCCGGAGGAGCAACTGACCCGTGCGCGGGTGCAGGAGGGTGGCAAGCGTCCGCTCACCACCCCCTGCTGCGCGCCACACCAGATAGAGAACGGGAATGACGGCCAACAGCACGATGACCAGCGCCAGGAGGTCGTGCGTCTGCACCGTCGTCACGGACCGACGAGGCCGTCTCGCACGCTCGCGGCTGGGGCGGTCGAGTCGCACGGTCACAACAGGCCGACCTCCTGAAGCAGGCTCAACGTTCCCCGGAGATCGTCGAGATCGGAAAGATCGAGGGCGGGCGGATTGAGTGTCTCGAGCGGCGGCAGGTCCGGGTGAGCCGACACTCCCTTCACGAGCGGGTACTCGAAGGTTTGCTCAGCAAAATACCGCTGGGCCGCCGTTGTCAAGAGGTAATCGAGGAAACGAAGAGCAGCATCCTGAGCACGACTCGTGACCAAGATGCCGACACCCGCGACATTGACGAGCCCACCCGGATCACCGTTCGTATAGAAAAAATTCTCGGCAGGAAGCGGACGACCGGCCTGAGCCCGCTCGCGCATGAGATAATAGTGGTTGACGAATCCTGCCTCGACCTCCCCATTGATCGTCGCCTGCACGATCGTGGCATTGTTCGGGAAGACGCGTGTCTCGAGCGCCTTGAGACTTTCGAGCCACGACCGTGCGACGTCCTCACCACGGAGGCGCCGCAAAGCAGTCACGAACGCCTGGAAGGAGCCGTTCGTCGGCGCCCAACCGAGGCGGCCACGCCATCGTCCGTTGCCTGCGAAGTCGACGATCGATGCTGGAATTTCCTCAGCCCTGACGCGATCGGTGTTGTACACCACTGTCCGAACGCGTCCACTGATACCGATCCAGAGACCTTGTCGCGAACGGAACGCGGCTGGTACCCGCTCGAGAAGCTCCACAGGGAGGGGAATCAGCCGTCCCTCCTTCGCCAACGCGCCGAGCGCTCCTGCATCCTGCCCGAAGGAAAGGTCTGCCGGTGAGCGGTCACCCTCTTCGAGGATGGCCGTCGCGAGCTCAGCAGTGTCTCCATACCGAACCCGGACGTCGAGTCCGACCTCTTGTCCGACGCGGTCGAGCAGGGGGCCGATCAAGGACCGCGAACGACCAGAGTAGATCGTGAGCACTGCTGTCGAGGGCGCTGCGGACGTCTGCGGAACAGGGGTCTGCGCGGAAGTCGGTGGCGATGCATTCGCGGTCGTCGTCTCGGTCACCGAGAAAGTCGGTGTCGGCGCTACGGAAGCGTTCGAGCACCCGATCAGGAGCGAGGTACCGCTGACGAGCCCGATACCGCCGAGGCGGATGAGATCGCGGCGACGCATGATGTTGCTCCAGTCGTCGTGTCTCTCCGTCTTCCAACCCCTTCCGGAGGTGGACTGACGGTCAGGGCTCGGCGGCCACCGGAGAATCCCGACTCATTCAGTCGGGATTTATTCTGCTGGACAACGAAGCGGATGTCAAGATCGATCCCAGAGGAACCCACGTGTCCCCAGCGGTGCACCCGGCCCGCATGCCGGACGGGGAGCGTGCCCGTGCCGCTCTGACCGGTCGCACAGCGGACTTGACGAGCCAGCAGCATTCAGCTACGGTGATCGTGTCGCCGGTAACACAGCGCGCTGGAGGCCACACCATGGCACGCTCTCGCCCTCTCCGGACGCTCAGCACGGGAGACCGGGTGCTCAAGGCTCTCGAGCTCGTAGCTCAGCGACACGATACGCTGACGGTCAAGGAGCTCGCTATCGAACTGGGGGTGAGTCTCTCGACCGCGTATCACGTCGTCCACACCCTATCAGCGAGTGGATATGCCCTCTTGGAGCGCCACCGATGTTTGCGCCCAGGCCCGGCCCTCTATCGCCTCGCTGCTTGCCTGCCGAGTCCCTCCGCACGCCCAGAAGCGCTCGAACCGCTGGTCGACGAAATCGGGCGCATCACGGGCTGCCGCACCTATCTGGCTGCATGGTCCGATCGCGACGTGGAAATCGTCTACGTGCACGGCCGGCGTGGTGTGCGAGAGTTACCCGGGCTCGGGCGTGGCTTCCGCGGTGCGGCGCACGCACTGGCACTGGGCAAAATCCTCCTCGCCGGTCGCGAGCGACGAGACTGGCCGGACTACCTCCAGGCTTCGCAGTTCCCTTCACGAACCCCGTTCACGCTGACCGATCCGTCGCGCCTCCTTTCCGAGCTCGACGCGGTCCGTCAGCATCGTATCGCGTACGACCGCGAGGAGTTCACGCTCGGGGCCTGTTGCCTGGCTGTCCCCTTGACCCCTGCGCTTCACGAACCCGTCGGCCTCGCCGTCGGCATCAGTCTCCCGCGTCGACGTTTCGAAGCGGAGGGCGAACTGATGAGCGCGCTCCTTCACCAGGTGGCCCGGCTCCAGGTTTTTGGCACATAGTGCCAAAATCCAGGGCGATCTCTTGTTCCCCTCCGCCTTCCCATCTACGCTGAGGATGAGCACAGTGGGTCATCTGGTCTCTCTTCCGTCCGGCTGGGAGGTAGTATGGACCGAGCTACCCTGTGGGAACGGCTCGACGCTGTCCTCGATCCGGAACTCGACGAGTCGATCGTCCGGCTCGGCTTCGTTCACGCACTGGAACAGACGGGCGATACGGTTCGCGTCGTGCTGCGCCTCCCGACCTACTGGTGCTCACCGAATTTCGCCTATCTCATGGCCGATGGCGTGCGACGCGCCTTGTTGGACCTCCCCGGCATTACAGCGGTGCGCGTCGAGGTCGAGGACCATTTCGCCTCTCGTGAACTCTCCGACGGCGTGACCGCCGGGCGCTCATTCCACGAACTCTTTCCCGACGAGGCGAGCGAGGACCTCGAGGAATTACGCCGACGCTTTCTCGTCAAGGGGTATCTCAGTCGTCTCCTGGTCCTGATCCAAGCGTTTCGTCAGAGTGGGGCTCAGGTGACGGAGCTGACCGAGGCTTCGCTGAGCGCACTCCAGATCGAAGGTGACCATGCCTGGCTCCGCACCGCGCACGGCGAACGCGGTCCAGTACGCGCACGAATCGTCGAGCGGTACCTCGTGCGCCGGGCTGAACTTGCCTTGCCGCTGGACGCGTCGGCGCCGCTGCTCCTGCGGCCGGACGGTGAGCCGATCGGCGAGGAAGGATTCGACGCGGAACTGCGGCGCCTGCGCGCGACCGTCGTCAATCTCCGCGCGAGCACAGCGCTCTGCGAAGCGCTCTTAGCGAGTCGGCAGCAGTGGTAGCGAGGACACGAGGGAGGTGACGCGATGATCACCATTGACGGGCAAGAGGCCTTCGTCATCGACGGGCACATCCACTTCTGGGACGGCAGTCCGGAAAACTGGCGCAACCAGTGGGGCGAGGCGTGGATCAAGTGTTTCTACGACTACCATACGGCCCTGAGCCCCAAAGAAGCGGTCTGGCCCTTCGAGAAATTCATGAAGTACAGCGAGGAGGACGCGATTCGTGACCTCTTCCTCGAGGGCCACGTCGACATGGGGATCTTCAATTCGACGTATCTCAAAGAGTTTTTCAAGAACGGGTTCAACACGCACGAACAGAACTACGCACTCGTCCAGAAGTATCCCGATCGCTTCATCCTCTGCGGCTCGTTCGACCCGCGCTGGGGCGAGGCCGGGTTCGAGACCTTCCGCCGCATGGTCGAGCAGTACCCGATCCGCGGACTCAAGCTCTACACCGCCGAGTGGTACAACGGCTCGCGCGGCTGGAAGCTGAGCGATCCGATGGCCTACCGCTATTTGGAACTGTGCCGCGAACTCGGTATCAAGAATATCCATGTCCACAAAGGACCGACGGTCTATCCGCTCAGCAAAGACGCCTTCGACGTCCACGATATCGACTACGCAGCGACGGACTTCCCCGACCTCAATTTCATCGTCGAACATGTCGGCCTGCCGCGCCTCGACGACTTCTGCTGGATCGCCAAGCAGGAGAAGAACGTCTACGCCGGTCTGGCCGTGGCGAGTGCTTTCATCGCGACGCGCCCGCGCTACTTCGCCGAGATCATGGCGAACCTGCTCTACTGGCTCGGCGAGGACAAGATCCTCTTCGGCAGCGACTACGCCATCTGGACACCCAAGTGGATCGTCGAGGCCTTCGCCCGCTTCGAGCTGCCCGAGGATATCAAGCAGGAGTACGGGGTCGACCTCACGCCGCAAGCCAAGCGGAAGATCTTGGGCGAGAACGCCGCGCGCCTCTACGGGATCGATATCGAGGCCCAGAAGGCCAAACTCGCCCAGGATCCGATCGGGCAGCGACTGGCCGCACGCCAGGCAGCCTGAGACGGCTATCGGAGAGGGAGGGCGGGCTGGGGCCATCCAGAACCCAGCCCGCACGGCGCGGGACGAAGGGAGTTGCGAGATGCTGGCGGCACGACTCTATCGCTACGACCCGTCGATGCAGGAGGAACTGCGGCTCGAGCAGGTGCCCGATCCGACGATTCGCCAGCCAGACGAAGTCCTCGTCCGCATCGTCGGCGCCGGCTTGTGCCGCACCGACCTCCACATCATCGAGGGAGTCTGGCGCCCTATCCTGGATCCGGAGGGGAAACTCCTTCCCTACACGCTCGGCCACGAGAACACCGGCATCGTCGAAGCGGTCGGCAGCGCCGTGCGCAACGTGCGCGTCGGGGACCGAGTCATCTGTCATCCCCAGGCCACCTGCGGACTGTGTCTCGGCTGCCGGGTCGGGGAGGACATGTACTGCACGAGTGCGCGATTCCCGGGACTCGATTCGGACGGTGGCTTCGCCCAGTATCTGGTCACGACAGAGCGCGCGCTCGTCAAGGTGCCCGAGGGCGTTGACTTGGTCGACATCGCCCCCCTGGCGGATGCTGGACTGACCGCCTATCGAGCTGCCAAGCGCGCAGCCCGGATCGCCCCGCCCGACGGCTGGGTGGTGATCATCGGGATCGGCGGGCTCGGGCACATCGCGTTGCAGGTCTTGCGTGCACTGGCTGGGGTGCGGATCGTCGCGGTCGACCGTTCACCCCTCGCCCGCGAACGAGCGGGCGAACTCGGGGCGGATCATGTCCTGCCGGGCGGTGCCGATCTGGTGCAACAGGTGCAAGAACTGACGAGCGGTGGGGCGCATGTGGTCCTCGATTTCGTCGGCGAGCAAGGTGTCGAGCAACAAAGCTGGCAGATGTTGCGCAAGGGTGGAACGCACCTCATCATCGGCTACGGTGGGACGCTGGAAATTCCGACCGTGCGGATGATCTTCGGCGAACTGACCGTCGCCGGGAGTCTCGTCGGAAATTACAAGGAACTCGTCGAACTGATCGATCTCACTGCTCGCGGGAAGGTGCGCGTCTTTACCCAGCGCTATACGCTCCAGGAGATCAACCGCGCCATCGACGATTTCAAGCACGGTCGCTACTTCGGTCGAGCGGTCATCACGCCGACATGAGTCACTCGGCTCGCACGCACCGAGACCAGCGTGGGAGCTGCAGAGACGCCCCACGCTGGTCTCATCGATCGCACCGCTCTGGAGAGGTGGTCAGGACGACAGAGTACCCGGCAGGCGTGCGACGATTTCTGTCGCATCGAGAACGGTAGGGTGGGGGAGCCCGTGCTGACTGGACACGTCGTGTGGGCGGAGTCTCGGCGCAATCTGCTGAGAACCGCCCGAAGACGACGAAGCACCCGGCGATCGCCGGGTGCTCAACTGACGAGCGGTAGCGGGGGTGGGATTCGAACCCACGACCTCTGGGTTATGAGCCCAGCGAGCTGCCACTGCTCCACCCCGCGGCAGGGCGAGCGGAGTGTTCGGATCGTCGGCTCAACCGTGCGCGCAGCGGCCTCGCCTCCCGCGCGGTTGCCCGCGCAGTACTCTCCGGCGCTGGTGCGGGGCACGACCCGGTTCGGAATGGTTCGGGGTGTTTCCACACCGCTCTCGGCCACGCGCACGGGTGAACCGGCGATCCGAGTGAGGCGCCTTGCGCTCGATCCGCTCGACTGTGTCGGTGCTCCGAGCGTATCCCGGAGGAGGAAGGACTGGCCTCGGCCATGAGGACGGCTCGGCTCCAGTCGGTTACCCGCTGTCCACCTGCCGCCTCGCTACCGGGTCATCTCCCCGGGGCCTTACCCCCGTGACGGGGTGGGACGGCTCATCTTGGGGTGGGCTTCCCGCTTAGATGCTGTCAGCGGTTATCCCGTCCGGACCTGGCTACCCAGCGCTGCCGGTCGGCCGACAACTGGCACACCAGCGGTCCGTCCAGCCCGGTCCTCTCGTACTAGGGCCAGCTCCCCGCAACCGTCCACCGCCCGCGGCGGATAGAGACCGAACTGTCTCACGACGTTCTGAACCCAGCTCACGTGCCGCTTTCATGGGCGAACAGCCCAACCCTTGGGACCTCCTCCAGCCCCAGGATGCGACGAGCCGACATCGAGGTGCCAAACCGGGCCGTCGATGTGAACTCTTGGGCCCGATCAGCCTGTTATCCCCGGGGTAGCTTTTATCCGTTGATCCACGGCCCGCCCACGCAGTACCGTGGGGTCACTTGGCCCGCCTTTCGGCCCTGCTCGGCACGTCCGCCTCGCAGTCAAGCCCCCTTCCTGCCCATGCACGCTCCGGCCGATTGCCATCCGGCCTGAGGGGACCTTTGGGCGCCTCCGTTACCCTTTAGGAGGCGACCGCCCCAGTCAAACTGCCCACCAGCCACGGTCCCTGGCCGCGTTCCCACGGCCCAGGTGAGGGCGCAAACCCAACCAGGGTGGTATCTCACCGCCGGCTCCACGGGACCTGGCGGCCCCGCTTCCCCGCCTCCCACCTATCCTGCACAGGCCGGGCCCGCACCCAGTGGCAAGCTGCAGTCAAGCTCCACGGGGTCTTTTGTCCCGCCGCGGGTCACCCGCTTCTGCACGGGTCCAGCAGTTTCACCGGGCCCCCCGTCGAGACAGTGCCCACGTCGTGACGCCTTTCGTGCGGGTCGGAATTTACCCGACGAGGAATTTCGCTACCTTAGGACCGTTATAGTTACGGCCGCCGTTCACCGGGGCTTCCCTTCGGGGCTCTCCACCCCTCCGGTTCACCTTCCGGCACTGGGCAGGCGTCAGCCCCGATACGTCGGCTTTCCGCCTTCGCCGAGACCTGTGTTTTTGGTAAACAGTCGCGCGGGCCTGCTCTCTGCAACCCCTCGGGCTCCCCACCCTACCGGGGCCCCCTTCTCCCGAAGTTACGGGGGCAATTTGCCGAGTTCCTTGACGGGGTTCTCCCGCTCGCCTCGGTGTCCTCCACCAGCCGACCTGTGTCGGTTTGCGGTACGGTCACCGCCGCCCGTCGCTAGAGGCTTTTCTCGGCCACGCCGCCAGATCCGCTCGGCAGGGCCTCACCCCCACCTCGCACTCGCCTGGTGCCGCTCCCCGGCCGGGCTTTCCCTCGGCCCACGACCCAGGCTTGGACGGTCCCTCCAACCGCCGGACCCTCGACGCGGCGTCCCCCCTTCGCTCAACCAGGCGCCGGTGGGGCCGGAATCTTCACCGGCTGCCCCTCGCCTACGGCTGCCGCCCTCAGCTGAGGACCGCCTCACCCGCAGCTGACGACCATCGCTGCGGAACCCTTCGGCACTCTCCGGCGGGGCGGATTCTCACCGCCCTTCCGCTACTCGTGCCGGCATTCGCACTCGTCGCCGCTCCAGCACGGCTCCCGCCGCACCTTCCCCGCCGACGACGACGCTCCCCTACCGCCCGCCTGACCCCACGCGGCCAGACGGACCCGCGGCTTCGGTGCCGGGCTTCGCCCCGCGTCATTTTCGGCGCACGGGCGCTCGACCAGTGAGCTGTTACGCACTCTTTCAAGGATGGCTGCTTCTAAGCCAACCTCCTGGTTGTCTCCGCACCCGCACCACCTTTCCCACTCAGCCCGGACTTCGGGACCTTAGCCGGCGGTCTGGGCTGTTCCCCTCTCGACCCAGAACCTTTTCGCCCCAGGTCTCACTCCCAGCGACCAGCGACCAGCATTCGGAGTTCGCCTCGGCTTGGTAGGCTCCACGCCCCCGCACCGAAACGGTGCTCTACCTCCAGCCGCCTCCACGCTGAGGCTGACCCTCAAGCCATTTCGGGGAGAACCAGCTATCTCCGGGTTCGCTTGGCATTTCACCCCTACCCCCAGCTCCTCCGAGCCCTTTGCCACGGACACCGGTTCGGCCCTCCACGCAGGTCTCCCCCGCGCTTCAGCCTGGCCAGGGGTAGCTCACCCGGTTTCGGGTCGGCCAGGCGCGACTCCACGCCCTCTTCAGACTCGCTTTCGCTCCGGCTCCAGGTGCCTCCCCCTTCGCCTCGCCACGCCCGACCACTCGCCGGCTCATGCTCCAATAGGCACGCCGTCACCGCTCCACGCAGCTCCGACCGCCTGTGGGCGCACGGTTTCAGGCGCTCTTTCACCCCCCTCGCCGGGGTCCTTTTCACCGTTCCCTCACGGTACTCTCCCCTATCGGTCGGCCAGGGTATTTAGCCTTGGAGGGGTGGTCCCCCCAGCTTCCCACAGGGTTCCTCGTGCCCCGTGGTACTCACGCACCTGCCCCACGCCACCAGAAGCCAGTCCGCCTACGGGACTCTCACCCTCTCCGGTCGCCCCTTCCAGCAGCGTTCGGCTCCCAGCCCCAGCAGCGCGGCCGCACTGCCGCTTGGCCCGAGCAGGCCGTCCAACCCCGTCGCCGCTTCCGGACGGCAGCCCTCTGGGCGACGACGGTTTGGGCTCCTCCCGTTTCGCTCGCCACTACTCCGGGAATCGCTCTCTCCTCCTCGGGGTACTGAGATGTTTCACTTCCCCCGGTACCCACCCTCCCAGTCGCACCGGGCTCCTCACCCCGCACTTCCCAAGAGGGCGACGTGGCTCCCCACCACGCCAGGTTGCCCCATTCGGAGACCCCCGGATCCCCGCTCGCCCGCAGCTCCCCGGGGCGTTTCGCCGCTCGGCCGCGTCCTTCCTCGGCCCTGGCCGCCTAGGCATCCACCGTGCGCCCCTCTCCCCAGTCCACTCCTTCGGGTTCCGCTCAGGAACACCGACACAGTCGAATGGACCCGGACAAGGACGCCTCACACTCCGCTCGCTTGGTAAGGTGCGCATCCGCGACGCAGCGCACCTCGACAACCGAGGTGTAGTTCGCGCTTGGCCCCCGTCATCAGCACGAGTGGGACGACTCCGGGTACGGAGACCAGCGGGCGTCCGCCCTCCGCGGCCTCCGGCCGCCTCCTCAGGCGCGCCCCCTGCTCCCACGCCCCGTCCCGAGCTCCTCGCTCCGCGCCCCACCCGGTTGACCCAAGGAGCTTCCCGCTCCCTAGAAAGGAGGTGATCCAGCCGCACCTTCCGGTACGGCTACCTTGTTACGACTTCGTCCCAATCACCAGCCCCACCCTCGACGGCTACCCCCCACGTACCGTGGGTTGGCCCACCGGCTTCAGGTGAAGCCAGCTTTCGTGACGTGACGGGCGGTGTGTACAAGGCCCGGGAACGTATTCACCACCGTATGGCTGACCGGCGGTTACTAGCAACTCCGCGTTCACGCAGGCGGGTTGCAGCCTGCGATCCCCACCACGACCGGGTTTCCGGGATTGGCTCCAGGTCACCCCTTCGCAGCCCATTGTCCCGGTCACTGTAGCGTGTGTGTCGCCCAGGGCGTCAGGGCCATGCGGACTTGACGTCATCCCCTCCTTCCTCCGGGCTTTCCCCGGCAGTCGGGTCAGACACCCGCGTAACTGACCCCGAGGGTTGCGCTCGTTGCGGGACTTAACCCAACACCTCACGGCACGAGCTGACGACAGCCATGCAGCACCTGTGCCGCAGCTCCCTCTCCGGGCACCCCCACCTTTCGGCAGAGTCCTGCGGCATGTCAAGCCCTGGTAAGGTTCTTCGCGTTGCGTCGAATTAAACCACACGCTCCGCTGCTTGTGCGGGCCCCCGTCAATTCCTTTGAGTTTTAGCCTTGCGGCCGTACTCCCCAGGCGGCGGGCTTACTGCGTTGGCGCCGGCACGGATGGGGTCAACTCCACCCACACCTCGCCCGCATCGTTTACTGCGTGGACTACCCGGGTATCTAATCCGGTTCGCTCCCCACGCCTTCGCGCCTCAGCGTCAGGTAACGGGCCAGCGGGCCGCCTTCGCCACCGGTGTTCCTCCCGATCTCTACGCATTTCACCGCTACACCGGGAATTCCACCCGCCTCTCCCGCCCTCAAGCCAGGCCGTCCCGCGCGACCCCCTGCGGTTGAGCCGCAGGCTTTCACACGCGGCGCGCCCAGCCGCCTACACGCCCTTTACGCCCAGTGACTCCGGGTAACGCTCGCCCCCTACGTCTTACCGCGGCTGCTGGCACGTAGTTAGCCGGGACTTGCTCCGGGGGTACCGTCATCCCCTTCGTCCCCCCGAACAGCGGTTTACACCCCGAAGGGCTTCCTCCCGCACGCGGCGTCGCTCCGTCAGGGTTGCCCCCATTGCGGAAGATTCCCTGCTGCTGCCTCCCGTAGGAGTCGGGCCCGTGTCTCAGTGCCCGTGTGGCTGGCCATCCTCTCAGACCAGCTACCCGTCATCGCCACGGTAGGCCGTTACCCTACCGTCTAGCTGATAGGCCGCAGGGCCCTCCGAGCACAGCCAGACTCACCGCCTGGCCTTTCCTCGCTCGGCCCACCACCCAGCGAGCGTATGGGGTATTAGCCCGAGTTTCCCCGGGTTATCCCCCGCACCCGGGCAGGTTCCCCACGTGTTCCGCACCCGTCCGCCACGGTCGGCACGCTCATCGCGCGCTCCCGTCCGACTTGCATGCATTAGGCACGCCGCCAGCGTTCCCCCTGAGCCAGGATCAAACTCTCCATCCCGGATCACTCCACCAAAGCCCCAGACTCGATCTCGGCGAGCCGAGGGCTCATTTCCTCACATCAACCGATCGTCTCTCACGATCGGCCGACGGGGGCCTCACGCGAACCACACCTCGGTTGTCAAGGTGCTCTGCCTCGCGGCAGCCGGGTCGTTTCCCATCGACTCCATCGCTTCAGTATAGCGAGGAGTGTGCCTTCTCGTCAAGACCCGGCTCTCGTTCTCGGTGCCGCGCCTCTCGCGCGCGGCGAGAGTCGATATTACTCGGGTCGTCGCCCGCTGTCAAGGGTTCCTCTCACGACACCACGCCTGCTCCGACCGTCACCCCTTCAGCGCGCGTCAGGATGCCGCGAAAGAGGAATGCTGTTTGCCGATTGGCGGCTTCCATATCGAACGGATGCAGGGCCGAGGTCGCATCGACCGGAATGATCACGCCGTACCAGCGCAAGGCTGCACTCGCCGCGGTGTAATGCACGCAGATCGAGGCCACGGTCCCACAAATGATCAGTCGCTCGATCTTCCGCAAGCGCAGCTCATGGTCGAGCGGTGTTCCGTAGAACGCGTCGTATCGCCGCTTCTGGAGCACCAGTTCGCCGTCCCGCGGTGCCAACTCGTCGACGATCTGCCAGCCCCACGTCCCGGCGAGACAGTGCTCGCCCCAGATCGGGAACTCCGGATCACCTGGGTAGTGCGTATCCTGGGTGAATACCGTGAACATCCGATGTTCTCGGGCGAGCCCGAGCAGGCGCTGGATCTGCGGGATCGTTGCCGGGGCATCGGGCACGAACAGCTTCCCCTCGGGCTTGACGAAGTCGTTCTGCATGTCGACGACGATCAGCGCGGTCGTCCGTGGATCGACCTCCACCCGCGGTGTCACTTCATAGGCCGGTACCTCCACAGTCCGCACCATCTCGCCACCTCCGCAGTTCACCAGTCACTGCCGAGACTGGGATCATAGTCCGCACTCCAATCATGCAACGTCCCCGACGGACCTTCCCAGTAGAGGTTGCCGGCATCGTCCTGCCACGTCGGCTCGGGATTCTCACCGCTGAGCATCTGGCTCCACTCCTCGGCCATCCAGGTGTTGAACGCATCGTGCGAGGGGTCGTAGAGCCCACCGCTGTCGCCACTGGCGAGATCGCTCCACAGATCACTCGTCGAACCGTCCCAGGTCGCACCAGCGAACGGATCCTCGAACCCACTGAACGCCGGTGCGCTCGCATCGACTGCACTCCAATCCCACGCTGCCGGTATCTCGCCCTGACCGGCATTCGACTGCCAGTAGTCCGGCGTCCAGACATCCGGTACCTGGCCGCCCGCCAGCGGGCCCGGCTCGGCCACCACTTGGCTGGTCACGCCGCCGACCACCGTGGGAAGCTCCGCGACGTACGATGCGAGTGTCCCATACGGTGTCACGAAACTCATGACGTAACCGTTCCAGCCATCCGTCCAGATCCACAACACGCCCTCGTACGGTTGCCCTTGCTGCACCGCAGCATAGGCCAGCTGGACAGTCGGCCAGCCCGAAAGCGCAACCCAGCGCGCATCGTACGCATAGAGCGCTTGGTTCTGTTGCTGCAAGCGGAGGTAGATGACCCCAGCGTACTGCAGCGGATTCAGCGGCTGCGGCAACGGTTCCTGGTACCAGAACAGACCTGGCTGGAACGGTAGCGCGTTCGCCTGCGTCGTCTCGGTCGCAGTCGCGACGACGGCCACCCGTCCATCCTGCGTCCGGACCATCCGCCAATCTGACGGTAGATCGTTGCGCGCGATCGCGACGGTCGGTGTCACCGTATGGTCGGAACGACTGGCATACCAGAGTCCAGCTACCGCTGCGAGACCGGCGCAGGTACACACGAAGGCAAGCGCAGCCACCCCGCCTAGCACAACCCAACCCCGACGTGACATGGAATCCCCTCCTTCGATCGAGACGCAGCCCGCACCGTTTCGCGAACACGGGGTGCCCGCGCGACGGAAGGGGATCGATCCAAGTATAAGACGGAGGCTTTTCCAGCCAGCACCAGCGAGCGCAGGACACCCCGCGCGGGCAAGACCACTTCACTCCACCACGTGGACAGTCCGTTCGCGCTGCATAGCACCGAGTTCGTTCCCAGCGACAGAGGCGGTTCATCCTCGACGGAATACGCTACTCCGCTCCCGGCTCACTGGTTGCATGCCGTCACCAAGCACCCTTTCGGTAGTCTCGTAGCGTTCACCGACCACGACCACGTGTCAGCCCTCGGCGACCATTCGGCATTCCTCCCACCACTGCGCCCCAGACACCCCACGCTATACTTGCCGCCACAGTTTGTCGAGCGAGAGGAGCGCACCGCTCGATGTCTGCTCCAGCTACTGTGACGATCGTCGAAGTCGCACCGCGCGATGGTCTCCAGAACGAATCCGTACCGGTTCCGACCGATCTCAAGGTCGCCTTCATCGACGTGTTGAGCGAGGCCGGGTTTCCGGTCATCGAGTGCACGAGCTTCGTCTCGCCCCGCGCTGTTCCGCAACTCGCCGATGCCGAACTCGTGATGCAGCGTATTCAACGGCGTCCCGGAACACGCTATCTCGTGCTCGTCCCCAACGAGCGAGGACTCGAGCGTGCACTTGCCGTCGGTTGCGACGCGATCGCGCTGTTCGCCGCGGCAACGGATGCGTTCTCGCACGCCAACCTCCGCGCCTCGATCGACGAAACGCTCGCGCGGTACGCCAGGGTTGCAGCAGAGGCGAAGCGCGCGGGCTGCTGGATTCGCGGCTATGTATCCGTCGCTTTCCACTGCCCGTACAGCGGGCCCGTTACCCCCGAACAGGCCGTGCGGGTCGCCCGGGAACTCTTCGCTCTCGGGTGCGACGAGATCGCGCTCGCTGACACCATCGGGACGGCAACGCCTGACGATGTCGCCCGCCTTCTCGACGCAGTGCTCCCTTGGATACCGAAGGAGCGGCTCGCCCTGCACCTGCACGATACCTCCGGTCGCGCACTCGACAACGTGGCAGTCGCGCTTTCGTACGGAGTGACGACGTTCGATGCTGCGACCGGCGGACTGGGCGGGTGTCCCTTCGCCCCTGGCGCGCCAGGCAACCTGGCCACTGAGGCACTCCTTGCGTTCCTCGAGGGACGAGGAATCGCACACGGCATCGATCGCCACAAGCTCCGGGCAGCTTGGACCCGTTTGCACGAGGCGCTCCCTGGTCTCGGCCAGCGAGTGGGGCCGAACCGTACGCGCACCGCGACCCCGCCGACCACCTGAACGGAAGGAGGGCGCACCATGGCTGGTCTGCACTGGCCGGACGAAGTCCTTCGGCAACTCCACGAGGAACCTGTGATCTGGCTCGCCACGGTCCGCCAGGACGGCCAACCACAAGTGGTACCTGTCTGGTTCCTTTGGGATGGCGAGCATGTCGTGATCTACTCGCTTCCCAACAGTCAGAAGGTGCGCAACATCCGTCACAACCCGCGCGTCTCGGTCCACTTCAACAGCGACCCCTGGGCGGAGCACGTGACTCGGTTCGACGGTTGGGCCGAGATCGTTCCGGATGCGCCGCCAGCCGATCGGGTACCGGCCTATCTCGAGAAGTATCGCGAAGGAATCGCGGATCTCGACATGACGCCAGAGCAGTTCGCGACCGAGTACCGGACGCTCATCCGCGTGCACCCGGAACGGCTCATCCACTGGTGAGTGCCGGGCGGTTAGCCAGGTACGACGCCACCTCGCTCAGGGCGAGACGAGTTCCCGAGATGCGGGGACAACGAGCAAGGGCACGCGCGTCGTCGTGAGCAACCGCTCCGTGACGCTCCCGATGAGCCACCGCTGGACAGCACCGTGACCGTGGGTGGTGAGCACGACCAGATCAGGGCGTTCGCGTTCGACGAGAGTCACCAGTTGCCGTCTGGGATCGCCGCTCACGAGGAGCGTGCGCGCGACGACATCGCGCGGCAGACGCGCCCGCACCGAGTCGAGGTACGCTGACGCTTCTCGCTCCAGTCCCGCCATGCGCTCCGTCACCTCCGGGGCGAGTCGTCGGCCACGAAACTCCACGAGCAGTTCCCGATGCGTCTCCGCGACTCGGACGAGCGTCAGGCATGCACCGGCTTTCTGGGCGAGCGTGACCGCATACGGCAGTGCGCGTTCCGCGGCCGGCGAGCCGTCGAGCGGCACCAGGAGGTGGGTCAGCCGTTCGAGGGAGGCTCCACCAGCCCGCACGACGAGCACCGGGCACGCGCCCGCACGGACCACTCGGTCCGCAACACTGCCGAGCACGGCGCGACCGAGTCCACCGCGCCCATGGCTGGCCAGGACCAGCAGCGGGTCAGGCCAGCGCTGGACTTCTGCCACCAGTTCCTCCACAGCCGACCCCAGACGGACGACAGTCTGCGGCGTCACACCCGAGCGGGCTAGCGCATCGCGTTGTTCGGCCAGCAGGACTTCTGCCGGTAGTTCCAGTCGGGGCTCATCCGCGCTGAGCCACACGACTTCGCCACGTACCGGATCGTAGAACGGGCGCATCGTCTCGAGCACACGCACCACCACCACCGGAGCGCTGAAGAGCCGAGCCATGAGCGCAGCGGCCGGCAACACCACATCGGCCACCGCCGAACCATCGTGCGCTGCGAGAACCGTGCGGATCATCGCTTCCCTCATGCCCTCCCCTCGGCGAAGCATAACCTGCGCGTTCCGCTCCTGCATCCAGGCTTCACAGCGCGCAGCTCATATCGTATGCTGCCGCTCGGTTCGGATCCGTCTACTGGGGAAGGAGGGTACAGCGATGATCCGTCATCAGCGGATCGGGATCGACCCCCTGCGACCGCTCGCCACGCAACCGGATAAGGGACACAACCGTTGGCACGAGGCGATTCCCCCTGCCCTCGAGGTCGAGCCGGGGCAACCGGTCGCGCTCGAAACCTGGGATGCCTTCGATGCGCAGCTCACCCCGCAATCGACGATCGCGGACGTGGCGAAAGCCGACCTCGGCCGGGTCCATCCCTTGACCGGTCCGGTCTTCGTCAAAGGCGCGCAACCGGGCGATCTTCTCGAGGTCAAGATTTTCGAGATCGAGGCCGATCCCTGGCAGCACTGGGGCTACACGGTGCAAGTTCCCGGCTTCGGCTTCCTCCGCGACCAGTTCCCGCAGCCGTACATCGTGCACTGGCACTTGTACGAGCAGTACGCCGAGTCACCGCAACTGCCCGGCGTACGCATCCCACGGTGCCCGCATCCTGGCACGATCGGCGTCGCGCCGTCGCGCGAACTCCGGGAGGAGGCGACGCGCCGGGAGGCCGAGCTCGCTGCCCGCGGCGGCTTCGCACTCCCGCCCGACCCGAGCGGAGCCGTGCCGGCCACCGAACCGATCGCCTCGGAGGGACTGCGGACGATCCCGCCACGGGAGAATGCCGGGAATCTCGACATCAAGCAGCTCACGCCCGGAGCGAGCGTCTTCATCCCGGTGTGGGTCGAAGGCGCGCTCTTCTCGATCGGTGACGTACATTTCGCCCAAGGAGACGGCGAAGTGTGCGGGACAGCGATCGAGATGCGCTCGGTGGTTCACCTCGAGTTCCGCGTGCACAAAGGCGAGGCCCGGCGGCGCGGCATCCGCACTGTCCAGTTCCTCCGCGACGGCTACTTCACGGCACCCGAAATGGCTGCCCCACGCCGCTTCTACGCGACGACCGGGATTTGTGTGCGCGACGGACGGAACGAGTCGGAAGACCTGACGCTCGCGGCGCGCGATGCCCTCTTCCGCATGATCGAGTACCTGCAGCGGCGCGGCTTCACCGCCCAGCAGGCGTACGCCCTCTGCAGCGTCGCCGTCGACTTGCGTGTCGCCGAAACCGTCGATGTCCCCAACGTCATGGTAACGGCCATCCTGCCGCTCGATATCTTCGTCGGCTGAGAAACCCGCACAGACAGCGAATCGGGCCGAAGGACGCACGCCTTCGGCCCGAACGATATCCCACGTGCGACACCGGTCAACTGGCCAGCCGGGCGGTGAGGACGATTTCCGGCACGCTCGAGAGCGCGTTCCCCACTGGGCATCCCAGCTTGGTCTGCTCGGCGATCTCCTGGAACGTCGCTGGATCGATTCCAGGCACCTTCGTTTCGGTCTCGAGTTCGATGCGGTCGATCACGATGCGGCCGTCGACCTGCTGGATACGCACGCGCGCGGTCGTTTGGATCCGCTCCGGCTCGTAGCCCGCGCGCCCCAGCTGAGCCGAGAGCGCCATGCTGAAGCAGCCGGCATAGGCGGCAGCGATCAGCTCCTCCGGGTTCGTTCCCGCCTCCTCGCCGAAGCGCGTGCCGAAAGAAAACGGGAACGAGAACACCCCGCTGCCTGCCGCCATCGTCCCCTTGCCGGTCTGCAGCGCACCTTCCCAAGTCGCCGTGGCACTCCGTACCGGCATGCGCTCCCCCCTTTCGGTCGGCAGATTACCAAACGCGAGTGGAGTATAATGCCCGCGCACTAGCCCGGACAACGTTATCGGAAGAGATCCCGATCGGGCGGCATCAGCAGCTCGCGACCGCTTCCATCGCCAGCCTCGAAACGGTAGCCACGGACGATCGCCGCCGGGCACCGTTCGGTCTTCCCCATCACGAGCTCCGCTGCGGCTGCCAGTTCATCCGCCACGGCGATGACCGTGACGCGAAGCTCGTTCCCGTACGGATCGTGCCGCCCGCGATAGTCCTCGAGCGGCCGGAGCCCGGCGACCCCGATGGCGACGTTGACGATGCCGTTCCGCCAGGCGCGCCCGAAGGTATCCGAGACGATGACCGCTGGCTCCCAGTTCGCCCGCTCGGCGAGTTCGCGACGGATAGTCGCTGCCGAGGCATCGGGATCGAGCGGCAAGAGCGCAGCCCAGCCAGGGGGTACGTTGGAGAGGTCGACACCGGCGTTCGCACAGACGAAACCGTGGCGCGTTTCGGCGATGATCAGCCCGCGATCCATGCGGACGATCCGCACGCTCTCCCGCAGCACCAGCTCGATCTGTCGCGGATCGCGCTCCCACCGCCGACCGTACTCGAGCGCCAGCGGCGAGGGCTCGACCGTCTCGAGCTCGACGAGGCGTCCCTCTGCTTTCGAGACCAGCTTCTGCGTCACCACGAGCACGTCTCCCGGCTCGCCCCGGAGGCCGCTCGCCGCCATCCCATCGAGAACCAACGCGGCGACCGAGTCGCCCGGTTTGGCTTCGGGAATCCCGTGGATCGGGACGATCCGCACCTCAGCGCGCGCCATCGCTCAGTCCTCACCGAATCCTTCCGCTACCACGCGCTCGATCCGCAAGAGGATGGTCACCCGACGTTGTGCCCGGAACTGCGGGATCCAGTCCGCTGCCTCACGCTCACCGACGTAGCGGACAGCGAGACGAGCGATATCCGCCTGCGCTCGCTCCTGATCCTCGATCAGTTCGACACGGCCGCTGAGCGTGACGTAGCGATAGCCATCGGGCACACAGAGCGAGGCCCGCGGATCGCGCCGCAGATCGGCGAGTTTAGCGCGACCTTCCGCCGTATTCATCAGTACCGTACGGTCGTCGACGAGCTCGTACCACATCACCGATTGGCGCGGCCGACCGTCCGGTGCGATCGTCGCCAGCACGCCGAAGCGAGGCGCCAGGAGGAAATCACGAAGCTTCTCGGAGAGTTTCGCCATACCCCACAATCCCTCCTCGCCGAACCGAGTCCGCAACCGGAGCATGGCACGATCCTCGTCTGCCCAGCAAGCGCGGCGCGGTCACGGTCGGTTCGGACGAGCGCATTCGCGACTGTGGAGCAGACTGGTGCAGAACCGAGAGTACGCGCCAGCCACTCGTCGCCTGCGAACTCCTCATCCGGCAACCGTACGTCCTTGCCGAATACCGCTGTGCCTGTCATCCTTGTGGTGGCGAGGAGCGACCCATGGCATCACTGCGCCCGCGAATCCTAGCTCTCGATAGCCTGCGCGTTTTCCTGCTGGAGGCGGGTGACGACCGGCTTCCCCTTCTCATCCTGCACGGATTCGCCTCGAGCGCGCTCGCGTGGGCGCGAATCATCGAGGCACTCGGCGCTGACCGCCACGTCGTCGCTTACGACCGCCCCGGATTCGGGCTCACCGTCGTGGCCGCTCCCCGGTGGAAGGGGCTCGATCCCTACGCGCCGGATGCCCAAGTACCGATCGCCACTGAACTCTTGGAGTATCTGGGGATCCATCGGTGTGTCGTCCTCGGTCACTCGATGGGTGGGCGGCTGGCTTACGAACTCGCCGTGGCCCAGCCGGAGCGCGTGGCAGGGCTGATCCTGGTCGCTCCTGCATGGGAGCGCCCTAGCGCGCCCCGTCTCGCGAAGCTGCTCTGCCAGCCGATCGTGGCGTCCCTCGCCCGAGCGCTCCTGCGCCTGGCGAGTCCACTCGCGTTCTGGGCTGGTCAGCGGCTCGCCTGGGCCAGCTCGCCACCTCGGGACATCGCTGACGGTGTGGTGGCAGTCAGCATCCCCGGGTGGGAGGAGCGGTTGTGGCGGGTGACGTGTGCGACGTTGGCCACGCCGAAGACACCGCTACCCGCCCTACCGCGACCGATTCCGACCGTGATGATTCTCGGGGAGCGCGACCGCATCGTGTCGAACGCACGGTCACGCGCACTGGCTCCGGTGTGGTACGTGGGTGGTGCACCGCTCCAGGTCGTCAGCTTCGAGCGGAGCGGGCATCTCCCGCATCTCGAAGAGTCGAGCCGTTTCATCGAGACGGTGAAAACGTTTCTCCAGGAGGTCGAAGATGGCGCGGCTGCAACCCGGTGACCGCTTGCCGGAATGGACCGGCGTGACCACCCGTGGCGAACCGATCGGCACGGCACAGTTGCGTGGTCGACCCGCAGTCATCGTGCTGTTACGCGGCCTCCGCTGACCCTACTGCCGAGCGCACCTGGCGCAGTTGCGCCAGCACTACGACGAGTTCCGCGAGCGGGGCATCGAGATCGTCGCGATCGCTCCCGACGGGCCGCGCGCGCTCGCCCGCTACTGGGAGCAACATGCCATACCGTTCCCCGGCATACCGGATCCTGAGCATCGCATCGCTGCGCTTCTGGGGCAAGAGGTGAAGCTGCTCAAGCTCGGGCGCATGCCAGCGGTGCTGGTGGTCGATGCCGACGGCATCGTCCGCGCCGCCTGGTACGGCGAGTCCATGCGGGATATCCCGTCGGTCGAGGAGACGCTGCAGGCACTCCAGGATCAGGGTACATCCCACGATCGTTGAGCGGGCACCACGAGCCGTCAGGAAGGACGCCGGAAGGTGCGCTCCCGTCGCAGGCATCGGACGGTCGTAGCGCTGGACGTGCGATCGAGGGCGTTCGACGGGAGCCGGGAACCGGGACCAGTCCGCCCGGCGATACCGTCGGTGGAGGGAGGAGCGAACGGCCGGCCGAGCGCGTCGCTGGGTTGCACAACTGCCGAGCGACACGCGCGCACGGCTCGCGTGAGCAACCCAAGGAGCGGAGCATCACCCGCAGGTTGGCGATGGCTCTCGTGCCCGCGCGTCTCTCCTCGCTCGCCAGCCAGCTCGAAAGCGTTGGGATACCTCTTTCCGGCCGTCCTCACGCTCTCTGCTGAGAGCCGCTGCGTTTTCCAGCACTGGCGGATATCCTCGTCGACCTTCTCCAAACATTCCCCCGTACGACTCCCAGATTGGTTACGGGATATCGGTCAATACCGTCAGACGGACGTGCCGAGCGGAAAGACTGATTTGTAGAGTACTCGCCCGCTTCTTTGCACTCTTCGCAGTGAGAGCATTTCACAAAGAGAGCGTCCCGACCTCGCGAGCACTCGTGCGTGTCAAGCCTACGGCCGAGTAGTCGAGCACCGCGCTCGACGGAGTCGCAAGATGGCAGCGGGGGTCGAGCCGGTGAGCACACTGCGGAGCGCACTCGCGGCGACCCCGAGCGCCACCCTCGCGCGAGCGCTTCGGTTTACCCGTCCGGCATACCGATGCGATGCGCGCGCTCACTGCTGGTGTCGGTTCGAAGCAGACAGGGACGCTCCTCGGACACCCATGCCTGCGTGCGACTGCCGAGTGCTCCGCGATTGCGATGGAGCGATCCTACTGACCCCACGCTGACCACACGCCGCACAGACGAAAAGCGGCCGGTTTTCGCACTCGGCCGCCGCTTCGGTTCCGCGTCGTCTCGCGGTTTTCTCTGGTAGGCCGGGTGGGACTCGAACCCACAGCCCGCGGATTAAAAGTCCGCTGCTCTGCCAGTTGAGCTACCAGCCCGCATCCCGGCGGTTCCCCCGCCGGGCTCATCCTAAGTGTACGCGATATCTGCCCGCTCGTACAGCCCGGCGCGCTGTCCTGGACCCGCCCCACGCCCCCGAACGCCGGGATCGGTGCCCTCTCGCACGACGGCCCCGACCTCCACCTGTCGCGACGCAATGCTCCGCCGCCCCGGTCTCCACCGGCGATCCCGAACCACACACGCTCCAGCCTGCACCCTCCGCGACGTCCCGGTTCCGACCGATCCATCAGCCTCCATTCCACCACCGAGGGGAGGGTGAGAGATCCGCTCGAGGTACGTCCGCAGCCAACCCCAGAGCCGTCGGGAGCGTGTACGCTTACGGTGCGAACGAGGAGGGTCCGATGGCTGCGCTCGACGAAGCGCACGCTCGCGCACTCGCGCTGCGCGCCCTCGACCAGCTCGGCGGTCCACGTGCCGTTTACCGCTCACCGCGCCACCCGTTCTCGCTCGCGGGCACCCGGACGCTCCGCATCGACGAGTACGAAGTCCGCGTCCGCTACGGCGAGATCAGCGCACCGGCCGTCGTCGAGCTGGCCGGTTTCGTCTTCGAGATTCGCGATGAGGAGCTGATCCTCCTCTTCGCACCACCGGAACGATGAGCGCGCATCCCGCTGGCCCTGCCCTCCGCCTGCTCACCGGAACGCTCCTCGCCACGCCGATCGCCTACCTCGGCTACCAGCGCAGCGCGCTCGACCGGGGCGGCGCCCTGGCTGCGGCGGCCGTTGGCGCACTGGTCTATGCGGGGGGCGGTTTCGCATGGTCATTACCGATGATCGGCTTTTTCGCCTCGGCGAGCATCCTGACCAGGATACGCTCGGTACGGCAGAGGGCTGGCCACACAGCTGGCTCCGAAGAGACTGCGCGCACGGCTCGCCAGGTGGCCGCGAACGGCGGAGTCGCCGCGCTGCTCGGTCTACTCGAGTTCTGCACGCCCCGCCCGGCGTGGACAGCCCCCTATCTCGGCGCCGTCGCTGCCGCTGCCGCCGATACCTGGGCGACCGAAATCGGTGGACTCAGCCCAGGGTTGCCCCGCTCGCTCCGCACTGGTCGTCCTGTGCCGCACGGCACGTCGGGCGCGGTCACCCCACTCGGGACCGCAGCCATGGTCGCTGGAGCGGGACTGGTCGCGCTCCTCGCGCCCCGGACAGTCCCACGCTGGGTCGTCCTCCTCGCCGGCTGCACCGGGGCAGTCGTGGACACGCTCCTCGGGGCGACCGTCCAGGCACGCTACCGCTGCGCGTGCTGCAGCCGCATCGTGGAAGATCCGCGGCACGACTGCCCGGGACGCGTCCAGCGGGAAAGCGGCCTTCCGGGCGTGACCAACGACACGGTCAATGTACTCGCCACACTCTGCGCGGCGGGAGCGGCTGCCGCACTCGCGCGCCTCAACCGACGAGCCGGCTAAGCGCTTCGCGTGGCTCGAACCGCTGCCCGAGGAAGATCGGCGTATCGAGCTGCGTGTACTTGCGCACTTCCGCAGCGCGCAAGCGCTGGACCATCCTGATCAGTGTCGCGACGTCGTCGTCCTCGAGCGCGACGATGAACTCCTGATCCTGAACGCCGAACGAGTTGACGGTATTGGTCAGGACGCTCGGGAATTCGTCACCGAGCCGGCCATGCTCGGCCATCAAGCGCCGTCGTTCCTCGAAGGGCAAGAGGTACCATTCGGGCGTCTTGACGAAGGGGTAGACGCTCAAGTAGCGCTTCGGTGCAACACCGCGCAGGAAGGCCGGCCCGTGCGTGGGATCGTACTGCGACACCCCTGCCATGCCGAAGTAGGTGTAGCGGAACGGGAGTGCCCGGCCCAGCTCCGTCCGCCGGAGCGCCAGCGCGAGCTCCTGGAAATGCGCCGGATCGTAGCCGATGAGCCAGAGAATCAGATCGACGTCCGGGCGGAAGCCGACGGTGAGATAGGCCCCGCGGAGTTGCGTTCCCTCGCTCCGCTCCAGCACCCGGACGAACTCCTCGATCACCCCGCTCGTCTCGACGGGCAGCCGGTCACGCTCGAGTGCCGCCAGCCAGAAGACCGTGTACTGCGGTACGTCCCGCATCGCCCAGCCTCCATTCCTGTCCCAGGCTCGTCGCTCCTTCCGGTCCCTGCGGCCGATTCTGCCAAACCTCCCGAAATTGGTCGAGTCGGACTTTCTCCGACAGTGCTGCGAGGACACACCGTTCCGGTGAACCGGCTGGAAGCGTCGTCGTCCACCGTGCTGCGCGCGCACCGCATCGCCAGCCTCGCTCCGACGGCAAACGAGGGATCGCCAGGAATGACGTGTTCTCGCGAGAACGTTGAGGCGGCAGCCAGCGCGTCGCTCAGACCTGCGGCTCGGCACCGGCGACAGCCGGTGGTTCATCCGGCCCCACGATCACGACATGCATGCGTTCGGTGTCGAGATAGCGCAATACCACGGCCCGCACCGACTCCGCATCCAGCCCTGCCAGGAGGTCCGGTAAACGCGCGAAGTAATCGAGGCCGAGCTCGTAGAACACGAGATCGAGCAACGCACCCGCGATCCCCCCAGCGGTCGAAAGACCGAGGACGACGTTCCCCGTCAACGCCGTCTTGGCATCGGCCAATTCGGTAGCGGTCGGCCCTTCGCTCCGGAACCGCTCCACTTCCTCGCAGATCTCCGCCACGACGCGCTCGACGTGCACGGGTGCGACGCCCGCATAGGCATTCCAGAATCCCGTGGTCAAACCTGTTTCCAGGGCACTGGCCGCGTAATAGGCGAGGCCAGACCGCTCGCGGACGCGCGCGCCGATGCGTCCCATGAGTCCCAGGCGACCGAGGATCACGTTCGCCAGCCGGAGCGCCTCGAAATCCGGATGACGGCGCGGAATCGTGAGGATACCGAGAGCGAGGTCAGCCTGCTGTTTGCCCGGCAAGCGCTCCTGTCGCCGTATCCCGCGTTCCGGCGGCGCGACTGGCGGGGGTTCCAACGGCGGAGCCGTCCCCTGCCAGTCGGCGAAGGCGCGAGCGAGTACCGTACCGACTCGCTGGGGATCGACACCACCCGCCGCGGCGATCACCGCACCGGTCGGCCGGTAGAAGCGCTCGTGGAACGAGCGGACAGACGCGAGCGAGAGCGACTCGAGCGACTCTTCCGTGCCCAGTACCCGGTGATGGTACGGGTGACCGGGCGGATACAACAGGGTACGCAACAGCGCATCGGCCTGCGCCCGTGTACTCTGCTGCGCTTGCCGCAGCGCGGTGAGTGCCTGCTGCCGCACGCGCTCGAGTTGCTCCTCGGGGAACGCCGGTTCCAGCACTGTCTCGACGAGAAGGGGGAGCGCAGCATCCAGCACCTCGACGAGGCACGTGAGCGTGATGTCGACCCCATCACGGCCGACGCCCACCGAGAGCGTGGCTCCCAGACGATCCAACTCCTCGTTGAAGGCGGCTTCGTCCCACCGTTTCGTCCCGCGGGTAAGCAGCTGACCCGTCACATAGGCCAATCCTGGCTGTCCGGCATCCCGGGCAGCACCAGCCGGCAAGCGCAGGCCGACGACAGCCAGCCGACTCGCCGGGATCTCCTGACCGACGAAGCGTGCACCGTTGGGAAGCACGTCTTCGTACGCAGCCAGCTCGATCCGCGGCAACACGATCGGCTCGACCGGTGTATCCGGTGACTCGCGGAACCAGCAGCGCGGCGCAACGGCGACGGGCGTGTTCATCTGCTGCCCTCCTGTCCCGGTGTCACCGGGAACCGGTTCGAGCCAGCCCACCGTGCGCTGCTCGACCCGAAGATAGGAGTTGGCGACCCGCAGGAGATCGTCTGCCGTGACCTGCTCGATCTCGGCGAGCAGCCGCTCGGGAGAACGCCCTGGGCTCACCATCGCCAGGGAGCCGAGCAAGGCTGCCCGGCTCTGCGCGCTCTCGTTGGCTGCTGCGAATTGCACGGCGAGTTGCCGCTTCGCCCTGCCCAGCTCTTCGGTATCGACCGCGTCCTCCCGTAGACGCGCGATCTCCTCGTCGACGATCCGCTCCACTACTGCTGGCTCGGCGAGCGGTGTCAGCGTCGCCGACACGGTGAACAGGAAGGGATCGAGCGTGAGCGACATGCTCGAGGCTGCCGCAGTACAGAGGCCGGACGCGACCAGCGCACGGTAGAGCCGGGAACTCCGCCCCATCCCACCGCCACCGAAGGCGACCGGTTTGCCGCCCGAGAGCACCGCGTCGAGGACGAGCAGCGCCGGTGTATCGGGATGCGTCGCTTCCGGGGCGTGCCAGGCCATGAGCAGCTGCGCGGTCGGCGCTGGCCGGCGTACCGTCACCCGCCGTTCTCCCCACTGTTCCGGTTCGCGGACGCGCAGCAACGGGGGCGGGTCGCTACCCGGGAGACCAGCGAATCGTTGCTCCACTGCCGCGAGCGCTTCGTCGGGATCGATGTCTCCGACGACGACCAGTACCGCGTTGGCGGGTCGATAGTAGGTGCGATAGTGGCGATAGAGGTCGTCGCGCGTGATCTGCAGGAGATCCTCTCGATAGCCGATGACCGGATGCCCGTACGGGTGCGCCCGGAACGCCGCGGCGAGTACCTCCTCGCGGAGATAGGTACCCGGCTGGTTCTCGCTTCCGGCCCGTTCGGAGAGGATCACCGTGCGCTCGCGCTCGACCTCGGCCGGATCGAAGGTCGCGGCAACCATTCGATCGGCCTCGATATCGAGCGCGAGCTGCCAACCCGGTGTCGGGAGTGTCTCGAAGTAGGCCGTGTAGTCGAGCCAGGTGAACCCGTTGAGCGTCCCGCCCCAGCGATTCACCTGGCGGAAGATCGAACCGGGTGGGAAGCGCGGCGTTCCCTTGAAGAGCATGTGCTCGACCCAGTGCGACAGGCCGGTCACCCCCGGGAGCTCGTTCCGGCTACCCACCCGGTACCAGATCCAGCACGAGACGACGGGCACGTGGCGCAGCGGCTGGACGAGGACAGTGAGCCCATTCGTCAAGCGCGTTTCGAGCGTTCGTTGACCGTCCGACATCACCGTCCCCGTCCACCGATCGCGGCGCTGCCGCTCAGGCCTCGCCCCGGATCAGTCGCCGCAAGACATACGGCAAGATCCCGCCGTGCCGGTAGTACTCGATCTCCATCTCGGTATCCAGTCGCGCGATGGCCTGGAACTCGATCGCCTTCCCGTTCTCACGCTCGGCACGGACCGTGAGGAGCTCGCGCGGCTCCAGGCCATCGGCGATTCCGGTGATGGTGAACCGCTCGCTCCCGTCCAGTCCGAGCGACTCCGCGTTCTGACCGGGGAGGAATTGCAGCGGCAGGATACCCATCCCGACTAGGTTGCTGCGGTGAATCCGCTCGAAGCTCTCGGCGAGCACGGCGCGGACGCCGAGGAGCATCGGCCCCTTCGCTGCCCAATCGCGGGAACTTCCGCTGCCGTACTCTTTGCCGGCGATGACGATCAGCGGGGTACCTGCCATCTGGTAGCGCAGCGAGGCTTCGTAGATCGTCACCAGTTCGCCGCTCGGGAAGTGCACCGTCCAGCCACCCTCGCGCCCCTGGGCCAGCCGGTTGCGCAACCGGATGTTGGCGAAGGTCCCGCGCACCATCACCTCGTGGTTGCCCCGCCGTGCGCCGTAGCTGTTGAAGTCCTTCGGCTGCACACCGCGCTCGATCAGGTACTGCCCAGCCGGGCTGTTCACCGGGATCGAGCCGGCTGGCGAGATATGGTCGGTCGTGACCGAGTCGCCCAACCAGGCCAGGACGCGCGCCCGCTCGATATCGCGCAACGGCGGCGGCTCGAGCGTGAGATCCTTGAAGAACGGCGGCTCCTGGATGTACGTCGAGTTCGGATCCCAGTGGTAGAGATCCCCGGTCGGCACCGGGAGCGAGCGCCACCGCTCGTCGCCAGTGAAGACTTCTCGGTACCGTTCGATGAACAACTCCGGCCCGATCGCCTTCTCCATCGCTTCGCGGATCTCTTCCGGCGTCGGCCAGACGTCACGCAGGTAGACCGGCTCGCCGTTCGGATCGTAGCCGAGCGGCTCGGTCGTGAGGTCGATATCGACGCGGCCCGCGATCGCGAACGCGACCACCAGTGGCGGCGAGGCCAGGTAGGCCGCGCGCACCTGCGGGTGGATGCGTCCCTCGAAGTTCCGGTTCCCGCTCAGCACCGCTGCGACTACCAGCTCGTGCTCTTGGACCGCTTTGGCGATCGGTTCCGGCAACGGCCCGCTGTTCCCGATGCAGGTCGTGCAGCCATACCCGACGAGATGGAAGCGCAGCGCTTCCAGGTACGGCATCAATCCAGCACGCTCCAGATACGCCGTCACCACGCCCGACCCCGGAGCGAGACTCGTCTTGACAGCCGGGTTGGTATCCAGCCCGCGTTCGACTGCCTTCTTGGCCAGGATACCAGCCCCGAGCATCACTTCCGGGTTGGACGTATTCGTGCAGCTCGTGATCGCCGCGATCACCACCGACCCGTGTGTCAGCTCGACGTGTCGCCCGTCCAGATGCACGTCGACGACCTTCCGCCGCTGGCTCACCGGCACGACCGGCTCGCTCGGCTCTTGCGCCTCGTTCACCGAGCCGCCTTCCCAGTCGAACCGCTCCTGCTCGGTCTGCGGCTGGGGCGAGAACTGCTCCGGGAATGCGGCCCGCAAGCTTGCCGGAAGCTCGGAGAGCCGCACCCGGTCCTGCGGGCGACGTGGCCCGGCCAAGCTCGGCTCGAGTGTCGAGAGATCGAGTTCGACGACCTGGTCGAAGACCGGTTCGGGGTCCTCCGGCGCCCGGAACAGCCCTTGCTCCTTGGCGTAGGCCTCGACCAGCCGCACGTGCCCTTCGCTACGTCCAGTCAGACGGAGATAGCCGAGCGTCTCGTCGTCGATCGGGAACATCACCGCTGTCGCCCCCATTTCCGGGGACATGTTGGAGATCGTGGCGCGATCCGGCAGGCTGAGGTGCTTGAGCCCCGGACCGAAGACTTCCACGAACTTCCCGACCACGCCGACCTGCCGCAAGAGCTGCGTGATGGTGAGCACCAGGTCGGTCGCCGTGACGCCTCCCGGCGGCTCGCCGATGAGGCGCAGCCCGACGACCTCAGGCAACAGGAGATAGATCGGCTGACCGAGCAACACTGCCTCGGCTTCGATACCACCGACACCCCAGCCGAGCACGCCGAGAGCATTCACCATCGTCGTATGCGAGTCCGTCCCGACCAGCGTATCGGGGAAGGCGACCGCGTCACCGTCGCTCTGCCGAACGGTGACGACCGACGCCAGGTACTCAATGTTCACCTGGTGCACGATCCCGGTTCCCGGTGGCACCACCCGGAAGTTGCGGAACGCCTGCTGTGCCCAGCGCAAGAGCGCGTAGCGTTCCCGGTTCCGCTCGTACTCCTTCTCGACGTTGCGCTGGAAGGCAACGGTCGTGCCGAACACATCGACTTGGACTGAGTGATCGATCACCAGATCCACAGGTACCAGGGGGTTGATCCGCGCTGGATCACCGCCGAGTCGCGCGACAGCCGTCCGCATCGCCGCCAGGTCGACCACTGCCGGGACCCCAGTGAAGTCCTGCAGCAAGACGCGCGCCGGCAAGAAGGGAAACTCGCGAGCAGGTTTCTCACCTGGTCGCCAGCTCGCCACGAGCTGCACGTCGTCCGCGCTGAAGGCTTCCGACCCAGCCAGACGCAGGACGTTCTCGAGCAAGACCTTCACGGTGAAGGGTAACCGATCGAGGTCGACCGCCAGCCGGTCGGCGATGCGCTCGAGCCGGTAGTAACTGACCCGACCTTCCGGTGTCTCCAGCGCTGCTCGCGCACCGAAGAGATCGTTTCCCTGCATCGTCCGAACTCCCTCTCCCGCACGGTACACCGCGGGTCGTTCGCGCTTCTCGACCGCTTCTAACTCTACTGCGACCGATCCATCCCGGTCAGGCTCGCGTTGCGAGCGTCGATCGGGGCATCTACCGGTTGAGCACGGAAGTCCAGGTTTTCCTGACAGACACGGCCTCGCCGCTGCGTTACACTACCGTTCGCAGCGTGAACGAGGGTCGGCTTCCTGCCGAACCGAAAGATTGCGCTGCAGTCTGTGACCGACTCGGCCTTCCTCTCGAGTCGGTGACCGAATACCCTCTCTGCACCTCCAGTTTCCCCCTCTCTACCCCTCTCTTCGGGGCGGTGTCCAGAGGCCGCCCCGCCCTCGTTCATGCTCACGGGAACGGCGAGACACGCAAGCAACTCCCGCTGGAAAACCAGCGGGACCAGCCGCAGCAGTGACGAGTCCTGTCACGAGGCGTGGAGATACGCTTCCGGATCCGCTTCGAACAATCGCCGGCAGGCCGGGCAGCAGAAATAGTAGCGGCGTCCCCGATAGTCGACAGAGTGACGGGCTGTCGTCGGATCGACGACCATACCGCAGACCGGATCGATCGTCTCCGGTGGGCTCTCGGCCTGGCTCGCGACAGCGTCCAGCTGCCAGGCACTCCGCCACTCCTGCTTCCGCGCGATCAACTCCGCCAGGATGCTGACCGCGATCTCCTCTGGGCTCTGTGCTCGGATGTCGAGCCCAGCTGGCGCCTTGACACGAGCCAGGAGCTCGGCCGGTAGGTCACGTGCCAGCGTCTCGCGGATCGCTGCAAACCGCTTCCGACTGGCCACGAGTTCGACGAGCGGCACGCCGCCGCGCAATGCTGCCTCGAGCGCGTCCTCGTCGTAGGCCCCCAGACTCGCCACGACCGCGGCGGTCGGGCGTCGCTGTGGCCGATCGCCGGGGTCGAGCCCGTCGACCAATTCGTCGGCGCCAGCTGGTGCCGCCACCGCGCCGGGACGCAGCGCGACGACGTAGTAGCCCATGGCATCGGCCAGCCGCACGAGCGCATCGGCTACCGGACTCTCACCGTAGACGAGCAGTTGCGGTGCCGGCAGGAACGGCTCCAGGAAGATCTCGAGCGCTCCCTCGCTGTGACACGTCATCGGTGCCATCACCACTCCCGGTCGTGCCGGTCCGCCTTCGCCGCCAGCCGGATCGATCCGGAGGATCCGCGCCTGACCGTCGTGCAAGGCCGCGATCGCTTCCCGCATCACGGCCGGCTGCGCACAGCTCCCGCCGACCCAGCCGAACAGCGCGCCGTCCGCCGTCACGATGCCCTTGGCACCGGGCTTGGCCGAGGTCGGACTCTGGCTCCAGACGACAGTTGCGAGGACGAAGGGAATTCCCCGTTCGCGGAGCTCGACCGCGAGCGCGAAAAGGTCTCGGGCCAGCTGCCTCTCGCTACCGTGCCGCTCCGTCATGCTGCTCCTCGCCCAGCAGGTCGCCGGGTGACAGAGGAAGAGCCGGGCCGGGTTATGTCCGGCCCGGCTCTGACCCCCTCACTCGGCCACACCCTTCTCCTGCAGGATGCGGTAGAGCTTCGCCGGAGTGATCGGAATATCGATGTGCCGGACACCGAGGTGGCTCAGTGCATCGACCACCGCGTTCACGATCGCCGGCGGCGCACCGATCGTCGGGCTTTCGCCGACTCCCTTGGCACCGAGCGGGTGATGCGGCGAGGGCGTGACCGTCTTGTCCGTCTTCCAGTGCGGTGTCTCGACCGCAGTCGGCAGGAGATAGTCCATGAAGGTACCAGTGAGCATCGTCCCGTTGTCGTCGTACACGATCTCCTCGAAGAGCGCCGGGGCCATCCCCATCGTCAGCCCGCCATGAATTTGCCCCTCGACGATCATCGGGTTGATGATCGTCCCGCAGTCGTCGACGGCCAGGAACTCGCGGATCTTCACCTGACCGGTTCCCCGGTCGATATCGACGACGCAGACGTAGGCCCCGAACGGGAAGGTCAGGTTGGGCGGATCGTAGTAGCACTCCGCTTCGAGACCCGGCTCGAGGCCGAGCGGGAAGTTGGTATAGGCAGCGAAGGCGATCTCCTGCATCGTCTTGTAGCGATCGGGCGCACCCTTGACGCGGAACGCATAGTCCTTCCACTCCAGATCGTCCGGGCTGACCTCGAGGAGATGTGCTGCGATGAGCCGCGCCTTCTCGCGGATCTTCCGGGCCGCCACCGCGGTCGCCGCACCAGCGGTCGGTGTGCTCCGGCTCGCGTAGGTACCCAGGCCGTAGGGAGCCGTGTCGGTATCGCCGTGCTCGACGGTGATGTATTCGACCGGGATACCGAGCTCCTCCGCAACGATCTGGGCGAACGTCGTCTCGTGTCCTTGCCCTTGTGTTTGCACGCCGATCCGCACGATCACCGCACCGGTCGGATGGACCCGGATCTCGGCACTGTCGAACATCTTGATGCCGAGGATATCGAAGGTATGTGACGGCCCCGCCCCGACGATCTCGGTGAAGGTCGAAATTCCGATCCCCATCAACTCGCCGCGGGCCCGACGCTCGGCTTGCTCACGTCGCAGCTCCTGGTAGCCGATCGCGTCCAGCGCCTTCTGGAGCGCCGCCGGATAGTTGCCACTGTCGTACTCCCAGCCGGTCGGCGACTTGTACGGGAACTGGTGCGGCTGGATAAAGTTCTTGAAACGGATCTCGGCCGGATCCATACCCAGCTCGTCGGCCAGGATATCGACCATGCGCTCGATCGTATGCACCGCCTCGGTCACGCGGAACGAGCAGCGATAGGCGACACCCCCCGGCGGCTTGGTGGTGTACACCCCATCGACTTCGATGTGAGCCGCTTCCATGTCGTACGAGCCGGTACAGACGCTGAAGAGACCGGCTGGGAAGCGGGAGGGGTTGGCTGCTGCATCGAAGGCACCGTGATCGGCCACGACCTTCACGCGGAGCGCCCGGATCTTCCCGTCTCGATTCGCTGCCAGCTCAGCGTGAATGTGGTAGTCGCGAGCGAACGAGTCGGCCTGCAGGTTCTCCGAGCGATCCTCGATCCACTTGATCGGCTTCTTGTGCTTGAGCGTCGCGTAGGTCGCAATGACGTAGCCGGGATAGACCGGCACCTTGCCACCGAAGCCACCGCCGATGTCGGGCGAGATCACGCGGATCTTGTGCTCGGGGATCCCGGTCACGAGCGAGAAGACCGTGCGGTGCGCGTGCGGCGCTTGCGAGGTCATCCAGATCGTCAGCTTGTCGGTTGCCGGGTCATAGTTGGCGACACAGCCGCAGGTCTCGATCGAGGCAACGTGGATCCGGGGGATAGAGAGGTCCTGGGCGACGACAACTTCAGCTTCTTGGAAGACTCGGTCGGTCTTTTCCTTGTCGCCGGCCTCCCAGTGCCAGATGTGGTTGGTCTTCTGCTCGCGATCGGGCCGGACGAGCGGCGCATCGGGCTTGAGCGCCTCGAAGGGATCCAGGACCGGCGGTAACGGCTCGTACTCCACCTCTACCGCGAGGACCGCATCGGCCGCCGTGTACCGATCGGTGGCGATCACCGCAGCGACTTCCTGGGCGTAGTACACCACCCGGTCGGTCGGCAGCACCATCTGCCGGTCACCCATCAGCGTCGGCATCCAGGCGAGGTTCGCCTTGGCCAGCTCTTCCCCGGTGATCACGTCGATGACGCCCGGCATGGCCAACGCCTTGGACACGTCGATCCGTTTGATGCGAGCATGGGCATACGGACTCCGCACGATGTCCATGTAGAGCATGCCAGGAAGCTTGATGTCGTCGACGTAGGTTCCCTTGCCGCGGATGAAACGTGGATCTTCCTTCCGCTTGACCGGTACACCGATCCCTCGGACTGCAGTCGCCGTCATGGCTCACGCTCCTCCCACGCCTGCAGCGGTTCGCTCGCGCATCTTGCGGGCCGCATACTGGATCGCCTTCACGATGTTGACGTAGCCGGTGCAACGGCAAAGATTGCCAGAGATCGCTTTGCGGATTTCCTCCTCCGTCGGGTCGGGGTTCTCCTGGAGAAACGCGACCGCCGTCATCATCATGCCGGGCGTGCAGAAGCCGCACTGGAGGCCGTGCTCTTCCCAGAACCCTTCCTGCACCGGATGGAGCTGCCCGTCCTGCTCCAATCCCTCGACGGTCAGGATCTCCGTCCCGTCAGCCTGGACAGCGAAGACCGTACAGGATTTCACCGGCCGACCGTTCCAGATCACCGTGCAGGCACCGCAGCTGGTGGTATCGCAACCGATGTGCGTACCGGTGAGATCGAGCACGTCGCGGATGAAGTGGACAAGCAGGAGACGCGGTTCCACCTCGGCTGTATACGTCCGACCGTTAACTGTGACCTGAATCGGTAGCTTCTCCATGCTCTGCCTCCTTACGCGCTGGCTCGCGCCCGCTCGAGCGCCCGACGCAACGCTCGAAGGGTCATCGTCCGAGCGACCGCTCGCTTGTACTCGGCTGGACCACGCAGATCGCTCACCGGATCGGTCGCCTGCGCCGCGAGTTCAGCCGCCTGGCGGAACAGCTCCTCGCTCGGCGTTTGGCCGATGAGCACACGCTCGGCATCGACTGCCCGGAGCGGCTTGTACGCGAGGTTGGTGAGCCCGATCCCCGCCTGTGCGATCCGGCCCGCCTCGTCGAGCGCGAGGAAGACCGCAGCAGCAGCGATCGCATAGTCGCCCACCTTGCGCTCGAACTTGAGATAGGCTCCACCGGAGCGCGGCGGTGGGGCCGGAATGCGGATTTCGGTGAGAATCTCGTCCGGCTGGAGTACCGTCACGAACGTGTCGACGAAGAAGTCATCGATCGAGATGACGCGTTCACCGCTCGGTCCCCGGGCGACGACCTGAGCACGCAGTGCCAGCATCGTTGCGGGGTGATCGTTGGCGGGATCACCGTGCGCGAGGTTCCCACCGACCGTCGCCAGATTCCGCACCAGTGGGTCGGCGATCACCTCCGCGGTATCGTGGAGGATCGGATAGCGCGCGCGGACGAGCGCTGAGCGCTCCAACGCCGATTCGCGCACCAGGGCGCCGATCCGGAGAACGCCGTCCCGTTCTTCGATGAAATCGAGTCCCGGCACGCGGTTGATATCCACGATATAGCTCGGTTCGGCGAGACGGAACTTCATCATCGGAATGAGACTCTGTCCGCCGCTGAGTACTTTGGCATCCGTCCCGAGCTGCGCGAGAAGCCCGATCGCCTCATCGAGCGACTCGGCACGACGGTACCGGAAGGGTCCAGGTATCATGGCTCCGCTCCTTTCGTCACGAGCGAGCGCACGCTCATCGGATGACCAGAAGCCAGTAAACCGTTCCCACGCTACGCACCCGCGCTGTATCCGCGTGAGTCGCTCTCCTGCAGTCGTGGATCACCGTCTCAGCTGGAGAGTCTACCGAGCGTGGGTTGCTCGAGAAACCACCGAGTCGGAGGATCCATTCCCCTCCGTTCGGAGGGGATCATCCTCCAGATGGAGGGGACGTCGCTGGAATACGGACGGAAGGATACCAGCCAGTGTACCGTAGTACCACGTGTACGTAGACGGTACGAACCTCCATCTCGAGCGTATGGAGGGCGGAGGGCCGATCGAGGCGCGTGCTCGCTCTACCGTTCCGGAGCACTCTCGGCCTGCATGCCAGCGCCGACTGGCTCGGTCGCTCCTGCCAGCTCGGACTGCTGACGCTCCCGCTCGGGTGCGGGAAAATCGAGCCGCTCGGCGAACCACCTGAGCAGGCGCGTCAAGAGATCCCGCTGATGCTGGCGTTCCTCGAAACCGTGCTTCTCGCGCGGGTAGGTGACGAGCTGGCAGGGTTTGCCGAGCAACTGCAGCGCTCGAAAGAACTGGATGCTCTCGCACACGCTCACCCGCTGGTCCTCTTCGCCATGGACGATCAGGATCGGCGTCGTCACACGCGACACGAAGCGGATCGGTGAGCGCTCCCAGTACGCGTCAGGATCCTCCGAC
Organism: Thermomicrobium sp. 4228-Ro; assembly: GCF_026241205.1. Lineage (NCBI taxonomy): Bacteria > Pseudomonadati > Thermomicrobiota > Thermomicrobia > Thermomicrobiales > Thermomicrobiaceae > Thermomicrobium > Thermomicrobium sp. 4228-Ro. The sequence continues at coordinate 802,043 of NZ_JAPFQM010000006.1, read as the reverse complement.
GGTGTCCGCTCGAAGTAGGAGAGGTTCGCTGACGGGATATCGCCGAGGTTGTTGTCGCTCACCAGATTGCAGAGCCCAGCGCCCATAAAGGCGGCCCGGAACCGGTCGGTCTGCGTGATCGTCCACGCCGTCAGGTAGCCACCCCAACTCCAGCCGGCGACGCCGAGCCGGGCTGGGTCGGCGATACCGCGCTCGACCAGCGATTCGACACCGCGCACGACATCGCGGTACTCGCCGCCCCCCACGTCGCCGAACAAGGCATTGATCCACGCGGTGCCGCGACCGGTGCTACCACGCGGGTTCGGAAGCAGCACCGCACAGCCACGCGTCGCCAGCGGTTGTGCCCAATCGTGCCACGACGCCGCGAACTCGTTCGCCCACAGGCTGGTCGGCCCGCCATGGATCTGTACGACGAGTGGAAGCCGCTCCCGGTCGGACTCGTCGCGCGGCATGACCAGCAGTCCCTGCACGACCACGCCAGGATCGCTTTCCCACTCGATGAGCCGGACGGGACACAGCTTCCGTTCGATCTCCGGGTGGAGGTTCGTAAGGCGTTGCAACCCAGCTGCCTCCTCCGGGACCTCAAGGGATATGTCGTGCGGGGTGCGCCAAGCCCACACGTCCGGTACATGCTCCCCGTCCGACCACACACCGGCCCACCGGCTGCCGTCCGCGCTCCCGCTCACCGCTCCGTGCCAGCTCCCGGTCACGCGCGGACAGAGCAGCGCCCGCTCACCTCCCCAGTCGAGCCGATAGACGCGCGCATCCACCCCTTCGTAGGCGACCACCACCAGCGCCTGCCCGCCCGCGAGGCTTCCGAGAGACTCGACCGTCCCCTCGTAGCCAGGCGTCAGGCATTCCGGCTCGCCACCCTCGATCCGGCGCCGGAACACGTATTCGCCGTGCACTACACGCCCGGCCGGACCACGGTAGGCCAACCATTCGCCGTCCGCCGACCACACGAGATCCTCCGCCAGACCACGCAATCGGAAGAGTTCGCGATAGTCCCCACTCTCGATATCGACGACCGCCACCGCCGTCTCACGGTACAGGTCGTCGACCCGCGGCGACCAGCTCACCGCGAGCGCCACACGCTGCCCGTCCGGAGCCCAGGCGTACTCCCAGACCTGCACCCGCTCCGGCGTCACGACACGGGCTTCCTTAGTACTCGGATTCAGGAGCCACAACCGCTGGAACTTCCAGTCGCTCTCCCAGACATGCGCATCGTCCCGTTGCTCGCGCCGTCGACGCTCCTCGTCGGTCTCCGGCTCCACCATCAGGAACGAGAGGAAACGACCGTCCGGCGACCACTCGAGTCCGCTGATCTCCCCGGTCTGGTCGCACACCCGTATCGCCTCGCCACCGTCACGCGGCATCACGTAAACGCTGAACTTCCCGCGCTCAGCGCGATCGGACAGAAACGCGAGTTGCCACCCGTCCGGCGACCAACGCGGTTCACGATCGTCCCAAAGACCGCTCGTGAACTGCCAAGGCACACCGCCAGCGAACGGCACCACCCAGATCGCGCTCTCCCAGTGCTCCCCCTCGCGGCTCACCGGTCGCACGACATACGCCACGAGTTCGCCGTCTGGCGAGATCCGGACATCGGACGGTCGCCGCATCGTCACCAGTTCCTCGACAGTCAGCACCGTGCTCGCTCCACCCTCCACCGAACCAACCCCCTCATCGCACACCGACGGGATATGTCGTCGGCATCAGCCGCTCCGCACCAGCGCCTCGTAGTCCTCCGGCGTGTCGATGTCCCGCGGCATCACCGCGTCCGCCTCGACCAAGTGCACCAGGGACCGGTACCGATCGACCAGTTTCCAGGCTGCCTTCTCACCCCGCAGTGCACCCAGCTCAGCGAACAGCGACGCGGCGAACAGTAGCGGATGCCCTTCGCCATCGCGATACCGCACCGCGACGATCGGTGCGCGCGTCCGCTCCCACTCCGCGACCACCCGCTCGATCGTCTCCGCTCGCATCCCAGGCTGGTCGCCCAGCACGACCACCACCGCATCCAGCTCCTCACCAGCGAGCACCGCAAGTCCGCGACGGTACGACGCAGCGCAGCCTTCACCGGTTTCCTCGGGAAACACGACCTGCGCGCACGCCAGGCGCGCGCCTTCCCGCACACCCAGCCGCTCAGCGACGTCGCGCCGCAACACAACGGCGACCACCGTCAGACTCCGCACCCGGCAGACTTCCTGGACGACCGCTTCGACGAGCGGCTGGCCATGCCACGGCAGCAACTGCTTGGGTCTACCGAACCGCTCCGATCGCCCACCGGCCAGCACGATCGCGCCGATCCGCACACTCCCCCCTCAGTTGAGCCAGCCGCGCCGGTTCGCGATCATCACTGCCTCCAGCCGGTTCCGCGCCCCCAACCGGCGCAACACTTCCTGCACGTACCCTTTCACCGTGTTCTCGCTCAGGAACAACCGTTCCGCGATCTGCTTGTTCGAGAGCCCCTGCGCCATCAAGCGCAGAACCGAATACTGGTGAGGCGAGAGCGGAACGTCACCGGCCGACTCCCGGTTCCGCAAACGCTCGACCACCGCTGTCGCCACGCGAGGATCGAGCACCGCCTCACCCCGGGCAACCGCTTTCAGGCTCTGCTTGAGATCGAAGTGCACGATATCCTTGAGCACGTACCCTTGCGCTCCCGCCAGGAGACAGCGGTAGACGAGTTCGTCCTCACCGAACGCGCTCAAGACGAGGATCCGCGTTTCCGGAACGCGTTCGCGGATCAGCCGGCAGACGTCGTCGCCCTGCATCGACGGCAAACGGACATCGACGATCACCACGTCTGGCCGAACCATGTCGACCATGGCGACCCCGCTCGGCCCATCGGCTGCCTCGCCGACGACTGCGAACTCCGGATCACCCTCCAGGATGTGGCGCAGCCCGCTCCGGACGATTTCATGATCGTCGATGATCGCGATCCGCAGGACACGTCCGCTCATGCTCGGATCACTCCCACCTCGGCTCCGCTGGAATCACGACCCGGACGACGAACCCGCCGTCCTCACCGTTGTAGGCTTCGAACGATCCACCGACCGACTCCGCCCGCCGTCGCATCGAACGCAAGCCCAGGTGCGTCGAGTGCGTCTCGACCTCACGCAGCACCACGGGATCGATACCGCGCCCGTTGTCCTGCACGACGAGCGTCACGGACTGTTCGGTGAAGTGGACGCTCACGATCGCCAGATCGGCCCCCGAATGCCGACGGACATTCGTCAGTGCCTCCCGAGCGATCAACACGATCGTGTCCTCCAGCGCATGAGGTAACCGGCGTGGCTTTCCCTCGATAACCAGCTCGACTTGCAAGTTTTCGCACCGGTATGCCTCGACGAGTCGACTCAGCTCGTCGACCAGCTCGCGGCCCATCACCGGCACCACTGCGAGGTCGTAGACCACTCGTCGGACTTCGGCTGCACCCCGCGCTGCGAGTTCGCGGATCCGATCCAAGCTGCGCAGCACCGGTTCCGGTAGACCGGGCTGTTCTCGGCACCAGACCGCCTCGATGCCGATACCGAACATGATCTGGGCGACCCGATCGTGCAGCTCGGCAGCGATCCGGTTGCGCTCTTGATGGAGCAATGCCTCGACCCGTGCCGCGTCCAACTGCGCGTGGAGCTGCTGGAGATCTGCGATCATCTGGCGCTGGCGCTCGTAGAGCCGTGCGTTCTCGATGGCGACCGCGACCTGATTGGCGAACGTGCTCAAGAGTCGCTCGTGACTACTGTCGTACCCACCTGGACGATTCGCCACACCGATCATTCCGATCGTCTGCTCGCGCACCTTGAGTGGGACACCCAGGAACGTCTCCACGAGTGGATGCCCCCTTGGTGCACCACGGTGCAATGGATCGTTGCGCACGTCGTTCGAGATATTCGGTCTTCCTTCGAGAATGACGACTCCGAAAATCGTCCGACGGATCGGAATCTTCCGGAACCGCTCGTAAAAGTCCGGTCGATCCGGCACGAAGCCACGGATCGCTGCGACATCCATCGTCTCCGGGCCATCCACCAGCCCGACGAAACCGAAGGTCGATGCCGTCAAGGCGAGGCAGTACTCCAGTGCGCGGTCCATCACCGCACCCAGCTCGCGGAGCCCAGCGATCTCGACGGAGATGGCATAGAGCGATTCGAGCTGCGCCTGCCAATCGTCCCGCTCAGTAACGACGACCTGATCCGCCACGGGTTCGGTCATCGGACACCTCCGGCAGGCGCAGTGTACCATGACAATGCGATCGTCCTCGCCTCGCACGGTGCGGCGATCTCCACAGTGGAGGAAGTGGAGGAGGAAGCGGGTCGATGTCAGCCGCCGATTGGCTCCGCGAGCGTCTCGCCGACCAGCCCCTGGTCGATCACTACTGCACCCCACCGGATCGCCTCGATCAGCGGCTCCCTGTCGGCTTTCTCGCGCGCTGCTTCGCCCCCGATGCTCCAGCAACAGGCCAGGACGCTCATTACCTGGTTTCCTACCGCCTGGCGCTCCGCTGGCTCGCCGACCTCCTGGACTGTGACCCAGTCGAACCCGCCGTACTGGAAGCGCGCGCGTCACGCTCGCCCGAGGCCTATGCGCGGCTCCTGGCCGACGATGCCCGGCTCGGGCCGCTCTGTTGCCTCGATCCCGAGCAGGAACACGTTTATCGACCGGGCGAATGGGCAGCCATCGTCGAACGCCCGGTCGCCACACTGGTTCCCGTCGAGTCGCTCGCCGAACGGATGCTCCCGCACTGCACGACCTGGGACGAGTTCCGGACGCTCTTTGCCCAAACACTCGCCGAGGCGATCGGCCGCGGCGCACGTGGTTTGGCGAGCGATTTTCCCTTCCGTACCTCGCTCGCCATCCAGCCGATCGACGTCGCAACCGCCGAACGCTCGTTCCACGAGGTGCGAGCGGAAATCGACACGGGAACGTTCGAGCGCCTCGCCCACCGGCGCCTGCTCTACGCCGTGTTCTGGATCGCGCTCGAAGTCGCGGCGGAACTGAACGTCCCGCTGCATATCACGATCGGGAGCAGCCACACCCGCGACCCACACAGCGACGACCCCGCGCTCCTGCGACCCGTGTTCGACGAGCCGCGCTACCAGCACGTCCCGATCGTGCTCGTCGGCTACGCGCGCTTCCATCCGCACATCGTCGCGCTCGTTCGCGAGTATCCGCACGCGTATCTCGCACCTGGCCCAGCGTTTCTCGCTGAACCGGCAGCCGCCAGCGACATACTCCGCCAACTTCTGGCCAGTGTGCCGACGACGAGAGTGCTCGCCTCCACTGGGGGATCGTTCCTGCCCGAGCGGCAATGGTTCGTCGCCCGCCTCTGGCGTTCCGCGCTCATCCGCGCGCTCGGAACCTTGGTCGACGAGGGCTTTTCGACACCGGCCGAGGCCGAGACCGACGCGAGCCTCGTCCTCGCTGGCAACGCGCACCGTCTCTACCGGTTTCCGGCATGACGATCGACCGAGGTGAGACCGATGAACATCGAACTCGCTCAACGCCTCGCCCGCTTGCGGACTACGCTCGACGAGCACCAGATCGACGTCGCTCTCATCGGCCCCTCGGCCGACTTCCGGTATCTCACCTGCCGGCGAGCTGGTGAGAGCGAGCGGCTGATCGCGCTCATCGTGCCCCAGGCAGGAGACTGTACGCTCCTGGTCCCCGAACTCGAGGCACCCAAGTTCGCCGATTGCGCGTTTTGCCAGCTCCACCGTTGGCGGGACGGTGACGACCCCATCGACCTCCTGGCCAGGACGCTGCTCGACCTGGGGGCGAAGACGGTCGGAGTCAACGACGAGTTCCGAGCTGGCTTCTTGCTCCCGCTGCAGGAACGCCTCTCTGGCCGGCGTTTCACGCGTGTCGGCCCGCTCCTCGCCCGACTGCGCATCACGAAGAGTCCGGCCGAATTGGCACTCCTCCGCGAAGCCATCGCCCGTGTGGACGCAGCCTGGGCTCGCTTCTGCGCAGAAGGCCGCCTCGTCGGACACACCGAACGGCAAGTTGCTCGACAACTGAGCGATTTCCTCCTCGAGGAAGGTCTCGAGGCGGTGGCGTTCTGTATCGTCGCGAGTGGCCCGAACGCCGCCTCGCCGCACCATGAGCCGGGTGACCGGATCATTCAGGACGGTGACCCGGTCGTCATCGATATCGGCGGCCCCTATCAGGGCTACTACGCCGACATGACTCGTACCCCAGTTGCCGGCACGCTGCGTGACAGCGATTTTGCAGCCGCCTACGAGGCGGTGCTCGAGGCACAACAAGCAGCCTTCGCTGCCATGCGCCCCGGCGTCGCCTGCGAGGAGATCGATCGGATCGCGCGCGACGTACTCGCCACCCATGGGCTCGCCGAGGCGTTCACGCACCGCCTCGGGCACGGCCTCGGGCTGAGCGTCCACGAACCACCGTATCTCGTCGGCGGGAACCGGGAACCCCTCCGCCCTGGCATGGTGGTGACGGACGAGCCCGGCGTCTATCTACCGGGGCGCTGGGGCGTGCGCATCGAGGACGTCGTCGTCATTACCGAAGACGGAGCCGAACGGCTGACGCGCTCGCCGCACGAGTTCCTCGAATTACCCTAAGCCTGGCTCGGCCCTTCACCAGCGACGATGACCGCGTTTCCACCGCGACGCTTGGCGACGTACAGCGCCTCGTCCGCTGCATGGAGGAGCGCTTCTGGTGTGTCGCCATGCAGCGGATAACCGGCAACACCGAGGGAGATCGTCAAGGTGACACGCTGCCCACGGATCTCAAACGGGGAACTCGCTATTGTCTGCCGGAGCCGCTCAGCGATCTCGTGCGCCTTCGAGAGGTCGACTCCTGGGAGCACGACCGCGAACTCGTCACCCCCGTAACGCGCCACCAGATCGCTCGGTCGGAGCGATCGTGCCAACCGCTCGGCGATCGCCTGGAGGACGGCATCACCGAAGAGGTGCCCCCGCGAATCGTTGAGCGGCTTGAAGTTGTCGAAGTCGATCAACAGGACGCTCACTGCCTCGACATGCCGGTCGCGGAGAACGCGACGCAGATGTTCCTCGAGTGCCCGGCGATTCGGCAGCCCGGTCAGCGGATCGCTCAGCGCCTGGCGCTCGAGCTGCTCGGTCAACTCCACCTGCCGCATCAGAAGCTCCAGATGCACCGCTATGTTCATGGCCAGGCGGAGGTCCTCCTGGTCGAGGCGATGCCCGCGTCGGCTCTCGATATTGAGCACCCCGATCGGCTCACCGTTCCGGCGCAGGACAGCTACCACCTCGCTCTCCATCTGGAGATCGGGTTGCGGCACGAAATAGTCGGGATCCTGCAGGACGTCGACGACCAGCTGAGCGCGATTTTCGCGTACCGCCCGCCCGGTCACCCCGCGGTCCGCTCGCCACTCGTTGTAGGTCAAGCCACCCTCGACGCGCACCGCCCGACCGATGAAGCGCGTTTTGTCGCTGCTCAGCAAGGCGAGCCCGACCAGTGCGTAGCCGAACTCGCGCTGGAGGCGCTCCGCCACCATCTGGAAGGCTGCCTCCAGATCGCGTTCCTCGGAGACCATCCGGGTCAGATCGTGCAGCAACTCCAGTTCCATCAACCGGCGCCGCTCGAGCGTGACGTCGTCCAAGACCAGCTGGACCTGCGGTTCCCACTGGACACGGTCACCCGGCAACTCGACGATCCGGGCATGGAATTCGACGATCCGGAGCCGCTTGTCGAACGACAGCAATGGGACGACCCTCTCGACTGGGGGAGCTCCGATCGGGCGCTGGACCCACTCGTCCCAAGGAAGCGGGGCGAGCGTGCGCACCGATTCCGGCAATCGCAGACCGCGCAACCGCTCGGGCCGCTCGTACCCGAGCAACCGAGCCGCCGCACCATTTGCGAGACGGACCGTGCCATCCAGACTGCACAGCAGGACACCGACCGGCTCTTCTTCGACGAGCGTGCGGTAGAGAATCTGGTTCTGCAGGATCTCGCGCCGCGTGTCCGCGATTTTCCAGGCCACCGCTAGGGCCTCGGCTGCTGCATCGTACAGCTGCAGGTCAGCACGGTCGAAGTCCGCGAGTTGTGCGAGGTAAACCGAGAGCAGGGCTACGATCTGCCCGGCACGCCGGACCGGCACCACCACCCCTGCTTCGAGGTCGAGGCTGCGGCGAACCTCGGGGCTCGTCAGCAGTCGCTCGTCAGTAGACGTCTCCCGCATGTCGACCGGCTCGAGAACTGACTCCAAGATCCGCCGGACGAGTGCGCTCGCCCTGCCACGGGACCGTGCTTCGATTTCCTGAATGAAGAACGCGGGAAGACCGACCGCACCGTCGTTGAGGAGGGAGTTGGTCTCCCAGTCGACTCGCCAGACGGCCAGCGCTGGAACGCCCAGAATAGGCTGGAGCAGCTCCAGGCTCCGAGTCAGCCACTCCGGCGTCAACTCCGCGAGCAGGGTGAGGTCGGACTCGACCTGGCGCAGCGCACTCAGTCTGATTTGGAGTCGGCGCTCGCGACCGACTCCTTCCGCGAGGACCGAGCGAGCGAGCGCGAAGACTCGCTCGAGATCGATCGCGGTGATCGGCTCGTAGAGGACGGCGCCGCAGCCGGCTGCAAGAAACTCAGGCGTCGTTCCCGTCCCACCGGAAACGAGCGCAACGAAAAAGCGCCCGAGCTGGACAGCCCGTGACACGTCGAACGGGCGCTGCCGAAGCAGCGCAGCATCCACCAGCACGACCGTCGGCCGCACGGCCGGTTCCTCGAGCAGCGTGCTGGCCCAGTCTCCCGATGCCTGGACGTGCTCCACACCGAGCGCACGCGCCAGACGCACCAGTGCTGCCCTTCGTACCGGGTCACGATCGACCAGCACGACATCGATATCGTCCCAGCGTGCCATCGCGACCTCGCTTACCCGGTCCTTCTCACCGAATCGTACTCGCATCCTACTTGACCGTTCGTCAGTGCGCAGTAGGACTTTCTTCTCAATTGGAACGCAACAGTCATTCCACAGCCGGATGGGCAGTCGCCCGCTCGGCAGATGCTCCATCCGGTGCCACCTCGGCGAGTTCCTCGCCGGCGTAACGCCAGAGTTCCGCACCCCACCAGCGGGAAGCCAGTGCCACGCCGATGCAGCCGATGCCGCCGAGCACCATGGCACCCGCCGGTCCGATCAGGCTGGCGAGGATACCCGATTGGAACTGCCCGAGGCGTGGTCCGCCGGTGCTGAAGACCGACGCGAGCGCCCCGACACGCCCCCGATAGGCATCTGGCGTCGCCAGCTGGCGGACCGTCTGCCGCAGCGCCATGCTGACGGCATCCAGCGCGCCGGAAAGCGCAAGCAGGGCGAGCGACAACCAGAACCAGCGGCTCAGTCCGAACGCCGCCAGTGTAGCCCCGTACCCGACCACCACCCAGACGACCACCCGTCCGGGCCGATGGGGCACCGGAGCCAGTGCGAACAGCGCTGCACCCACGATGGCCCCGACGCTCGGCGCAGCGTAGAGCAGCCCGAGACCATCGGGCCCGACACCGAGCACATCGCGCGCGAAGACCGGCAGCAGTCCCGTCGTCGAGGCCAGGGCGACAGCGAAGAAGTCGAGCAGCATGAGCTGCCAGAGGATCGGCCGGCCCCTCACGAAGACGAGTCCGTCGAGAAACGCTTCCCAGCCTCGCCGCTCGGGCCGGGGTACTGGAATGTCGCGGCGCATCGCCAGGAGCGCTGCCACGACTGCGAGATAGCTCAGGGCATCGGCCCAGAAGGCCGCCGCGACACCGACCCGCGCGATCACCACGCCTCCGAGCGCTGGCCCGACCACCGCTGCGACGTCCCAGGCGAGCACGTTGAGCGTCAGCGCATTGGCGAGCCGCTCGCGCGGAACGAGCGCTGGGATGAGCGCCTGACGCGCTGGTGAGTCGAAGGCCATCGCCGCCGCCGACGCAAAGGCGAGGGCATAGAGGAGCGGCAGCGCTGTCCAACCGAGGCTCACGGAGACAGCGAGGATGCCCAGGAGGAGCGCTGCGGTCGACTGGGTGACGAGCAGGAGTTTGCGCCGGTCGACCTGATCGGCCAGCGTCCCACCGAAGAGCGAGAGGACGATGGTCGGAATCGCTCGTGCTAGGGCGATGCCACCCAGCTGGGCTGGCGAACCGGTCAGGTCGTACACCAGCCAGCTCAACGCGACGGTCTGCATCTGCGTGCCGAGCATCGAGACGAATTGTCCAGCCCAGAGCAGACGAAAATCGCGGAAGCGCAGGGCTGCCAGCGCCTCCGTCCACTGTCGGCGCACGCCCGTCCTCCCGTCCGATGGTCACCACCTGCTGCGGCAGCCAGCGCAGCAGGCACGATGCTACACTCGGTGCAGGATGCGAGGAGGTACCTGTGCGCCCCCCGCTTTGGCGAGCGATCATCTATGGTAGTTTCGGAGCGCTGGTCACCGCTGGACTGATCGGCATCCCCACGGCACTCATCCCGAACCCGCTCTTCAGCCGGATGATCCTGCCTGATACCATCGATTACGTCATCTTCGCCGCCACCGTCGTGCTCGTCGCTGCGCTCGCCGCCACCTATGCCTGGCCATCAGCTTGTCCGCTGCCGCAAGGTCGGACGACACTGGGTACCGTCGCGACGTACTTCGCGGTTGGCTGTCCGGTTTGCAACAAGCTCGTCCTACTCCTGCTCGGCACCAGCGGCGCACTCCAATGGTTCGCGCCGATCCAGCCGCTGCTCGGGGTGCTCGGCCTCGGCTTGCTGGCATGGGCACTCGCGGTCCGGGTCCGTGCCGTGCGCTTGCGGGGGCGGTCCGTCGCTCCGGTGGACACCGTCGAGCGGCCAGCCTGACCGGCACGCTTGCATACCGCACCAGCCGTGGATATACTTGGCATGGTGAGCGAAGCGTGGGCCGCTAGCTCAACTGGTAGAGCAGCTGACTCTTAATCAGCGGGTTGGGGGTTCGAGTCCCTCGCGGCCTACCAGAGAAAACCGCGAAACGACGCGAAACCGACACGGCGGCCGGGAGGCGAGTCCGGCCGCTTTTCGTCTGTGCGGAGTGTGGTCAGCGTGTGGTCAGTGTGGTCAGGCGGAGACGCCGAACGCGCATTCCCCCTCGAAAGGATCCCGCTGTTTCGTCTGTGCCAGCGATCTGCAGACTCTGTGGTTATCCGCTCCGTTATTCCCACCCGAGTGACAGGCGGTCATCCGACTGAAGCATCGTTTCTCAGTGCCCCGGCGTCCGCGGCAGCGGTGCAACCGAGTCGCCGGTCACACCGCGCTGTGCCCGCAGGACTGCCACCAGCAGCTCCAGCGCTGCTGCCACCTCCGGACTACGCAGGAGATCGAGCGCCTCACGGACGCTCAGCCGATCGGCACGTCGCTTGAAACGTGGATAGGCTTCGTTCATCACCGCCGGTGCACGCATCGCGAGATCGAAGAACGGCTCGTAGCGGAGCTGGCTGAGCAGGCCGAGGAGCATCATGGCGTTCGCGACCATACCCATGAGTTCCGGCCGATTGATCGCACTGAATGTCTCGTCGAATTCCTCCAATACCGCATTGATCCCAGCCAGCAGCCCGCTGGATGCCAACCGATCGATCAGCTCTATGCACTGTTCGAGAGCATCCACGCTGGCTACGAGACGCGCAAGTAGACGTTCCAGACGCTCCCTCTCGTCCGGTGTCCATTCCATTGCCGTCAGAGACACATCATCAGCCATTCCCGACCCTCTCATTCCCCAAAGAGATTTGCGAACCAGTACCGCTCGAACCCGACCTTCACAGCACGGAATGCTCGCATCCCGCCGAGGAGACGACAGTCCGGATAGGGAGCACGCCCGTAGAGCTTGTCCGTGAAGTTGCACCAGACGGCTGCTCCCATGTACCCGGTGTCCATGACGCAGATACCGACCATGTTGTAGAGTTCACCGAGATACGCGCCGCGCTCACGATCGATGATCTGGCTGACGACATGCTCCGCCTGAAAGTGGGCGAAGACCCCCGCCATACCCAGTCCGATGGTCGGGGCTACCACATCGCCGATCCCCCAGACATTGCTGAAGCGCGGTGACTGCATCGAAGGAAGCGCGACATCCATGTACCCCTCGCTCGCAGCGAGCGGGGAATTGCGAACCGCTTCGGGCGGCTGATGATGGGGCACCACGATCGCAAGATCGTACTCCAGCTCTCGCCCATCCCGTGCCACGATCGTCCGACGCTCACGGTCATGACGGTCGCAAACAAAACCTCCCTCGAAATGCACGTCGAAATCGTTGAGAAACCGGCGGAACCCTTCCACCATTTGCGGACCGAACGTCTCCATCGGCTCGTTCCAGGGGTGGAAAACCGTGATCTGCGTCCGTCCCGCGATACCACGCTGCTCCGCCAAATACTTCATCATGAACGCGACCTCGAACGGCGCCGGCGGGCAGCGATAGGGCCAGGACAGCGGTCCCACCACAACCCGGCCACCCGAGAAGTGACGAAGGCGCTCGCGCAAGGCCAGTGCGAAATCGAGCTCCCATGGGGCTTCGCACCCCTCGTTCTGACTATCCCACCGTAATTCTGATCCCAGCGCCACGATGAGGTAGTCGTACTCGAATGCTCCACGATCAGTCTCTACGACGTTGGCCTCGGGTCGAATCGAGGTGACCGTCGCCTGGACAACCCGTGTTCCATAACGTTGGCTGAGGAGACTCAAGGGACGCCGGATCGCGTCCGGTTCGCGCTTTCCTAGCGCAACCCAGAGATAGCTCGGTCGGAACTCGTGCCAAGGACTGCGGTCGATCAGCACGACCTCGAACTCGCCCGCTCTTCCCCACTTACCGAGTCGGCTGGCGGCAACCGCGCCGCCTGATCCGCCACCGAGAATGACCACCCGCTTCATCCGCACTCCCCCTACCCCTCCGAATTTCCCCGGGCGTTCCCGCCTTTTCTCTCTTCCGCTCTAGTGGAGAGCCAAAAGCGCACCGCAGACCACAACGAGCAATCACCGCACCGTGGCAGCGCCGATCGGTGCTGCCAGTTCAGCGCAGTGTTCGGCTCAAGACGGCACTCCTGCCGACTCACAAACTCTTCGACACGATCCGTATCCCACTGTGCCACCCCCGAAACGCTCGATCTCATCATAGCAGGGCTTCGTCAGAAGGGGCGTCGTGAGTAGAAGCATCTTTTGGATCTTCGGTCATCACGAGCAGAGCGTGCTCCCAGTCGGTCCCTCCACTCTTGTTTGGAACGACTGGATCGACCGTTCGAGAGGGTGACATCATGATGGACACGATGATCGCCTGTCTCGGCGCAATCCCACACGTGGCCGACTCCGTCGCGCTCCCTGCCCCCCTGCCACCCAGCGGTGTCTTCGCCCAGCAACGCTCGCGACGCGGAGTCCTTTCCCGGGGACATGAACCATCGCCTCGCCGATGGCTTCGGGTCAGGAGCGGTGGACGGCTCCCATGAAAAGATCGCCTTTCCACCCGAGCAAGCTGCTCAGCGGGCGACGGGAACGGCCTGTCCCCGACCGATCGGAGAAACTCTCGCGCCCGCTCGCTTCCTCCTGGCTCGCGGCGACGTGCGCGGCCCGAAGATCGGCACGGGCGACTTTTGTATGGACGGCGCCCTCTCGCTCGTTTCAGTCCGCGAGAGCGACTGTTCGGCGCCGCCGTTATCTGCCACGGGCGCAACCTGGATCCGATCGAGCGCGTCCAGTCCCTGCACTGCCCGCTTCTCGGTGTTTACGGTGAACTCGACCAGGCGGTGCCGCCGCGCGAGGTGGAACATCTCCGCGCTGCGCTCGCTGCTACAGGCATCGCGTTCGAGCTGCGCAGCTACCCCGGTGCACCGCACGCCTTCCTCGACGACACGCGCGAGTTACCGCCCCGAGACAGCGACCGATGCCCGACGGCGCGTGCTCGCGTTCTTGCGCCGGTACCTCGTCGGCGATCGGCCGAGCGATCGCTCGTTCGCGTTGGGCCAGGCTATCGACCGACTGGGCGCCTCGTCCGGCTGCCGCGACGACGCGTGACACGCGTCGGGATTTTCCCGTATCGTGACCGCCGGGTATCATGGCACACTGCACTCAGCGAATCGGCAGATACGCCGAGAGGTATGGGTGCGATGCCGACGCAGGGTTCGTTCTCTCGACGACGGTTCCTCATCGGGCTCACGATGCTCCCGCTGCTGGCTGCGTGCCAGCGACGCGCAGCACCGGACGAGAGCGAGGCCGTGCTCATCGCCTGGCCGAAGGAAGACCGCTGGCCGGCGGTCTTCTACCAGGCTTCGCCGGAGGCGCAAGAAGCCTATCGGTACGCTGTCACCCACCCGGAGATCTTGCAGTACTTCCCGTGCTACTGCGGCTGCGGCGAGTTCGGCCACCGGTCGGTGCTCGACTGTTCCGTCCGCGAGTTGCGACCGGACGGCTCGGTCGTACTCGGCGGCATGACGTTCGGCTGAGCGATCTGCATCGACATCACGCGTGACGTGATGCGGCTCACCCAGCAAGGTCGATCGCTCCGCGAGATCCGGGTGTACGTCGAGGAGCGGTACAGCAGTTTCGGTCCGGCGACCGACACCCCCTGGCCACCCGAGTGAGCGCTCCCCACCTTCACTCGGCATAGTAGGCCAGCCCGAGGAGTCCCGGTCCGGTGTTGAGTGCCATCGCCGCAGTGAACGGGGCGATGTACTGCTCGACCACGCGAAAGCGGCTCGCGACCTCCTGCGCGAGGTACTCGGCTTCCGTACGAGCACCGGCCTCCAGCACGGCCACGTGAACCGGTCGATCATCGACATCCCGCTCCATCCGCCGCAACATCGCCTCAATCGCTCGTGGGCGCGTGCGGACTCGTTCGAGCGAGACGATCTTGCCGTCTTGCAACGTCAAAATTGGCTTGAATTGGAGGACGTCGACCGCAAGCTGCGCTAACCACGGTGCCCGGCCACTGCGAACCAGATAGGTGACAGTCTCTAGAACCGCGAAGAAGCGGAGACGCGGTCTGAGTGCCTCGACTCGCTGGACGACAGCGGCGAGATCCGACCCCTGCTCGGCCAGCCGTGCTGCCTCGAGGACCAAGAACCCCTCCGCCATGGTCGCTACCCGGCTGTCGATCACGACGATCGGCACCCCGGACACCATCGACGCCGCGGCGGACGCCGCCTGGTAGACCCCGGTAACCCCCGACGAGACGTGGATCGACACGATCCCGTCCACCCGCGCGGCGAGGTCCCGGTACACCTCGAGGAACTCACCGACCGCTGGCTGCGAGGTGGTGACGATCTCACCGGTATCGAGCCAGGCGAACGCTTCTTCCGGGGTGACATCGATCCCGTCCCGGTAAATACGATCACCCCGAACGATCCGTACCGGCACCACCCGGATGCCGTAGCGCTCGACGAGTTCGCCCGGCAAGCATGCGATGCTGTCCGTCACGATCCCGAGCATCGCTCATTCGTCCTCCGGCTCCGGCGGCCAGCGTTCCTCGTCCCGGTCGTACCAGAACCGTCGCCACAACACCGCTCGGCGTGCAGTAGGATCCCGTGGGAGCGGTCGCCGGTTCGCTTCCAACCGCTTCACGATGGTCACGACGAGCATGCCGAGTGTGCCACGAAAGAGTGCATCCGACGCGCCAGTCAGCAGGACGATGCCCGGCAACGCCGTCAGCCCGAGCAGTGCCGCGACCGGTGTCCTGCGGAGAAGGCGCCCGATCCCGAGCGCGAGGAGGACGAGCACCGCTCCCAACGGGTACACGATCGCGAGCATGCCGAGGAACGGACTCAAGCCTCTTCCGCCCCGGAAGCCAAGCCAGAGCGACCAGTTATGGCCGATGACTGCTGCCAGCCCACAGGCGACAGCGAGGTCGGAGCTTCCACCGAGCTGGTGCGGGAGATAGGTCGCGACGCCGCCTTTGGTCACATCGACGAGACCGACCGGGACGACTGCCCAGCGAGCGACCACGTAGTAGACGCCGGAACCACTCACCGTCGGCGCCCTCTCGCGCAGGTCGATGCCCGCCAGGAGATACGCGGCGATCTGCGCGGTAGGGAACGACCCGATGAGATACGCGACGAGGAGCAGCGTCACGGTCTCCATCGCGCCCCTCCACGATACTTTCGAGTATAGGACGGAACGCACGCTCAGCCGATGAACCGTTGGTACAATCGCGACACACGACAGCAGAGCAGTGATACGAGCTCGATGGACGAAGTGACGCGGCACCGGCAGGAAGCCGAAACGGAACGGATTCGGGCAGTCTGGCACGAACACGATTTCCTCGGTGCACTCGAGGCGGCCGTGACCGCGCTCGGTGAGCACGCTGCCTACCTCGATGCCACGAACGTCTTCCCGGTCGCCGACCGCGATACCGGCACGAACCTGCTCCTCACCGCCCAGGCAGCCCTGCGCAGCGCGCGTGCTGCTGCCGGAAACGGCCTCGGCGCAGTGGCTCGCGCAGCGGCCGACGCCGCACTGCGGGCTGCTCATGGCAATTCGGGTGTCATCCTGAGCCAGTTCTTCCGCGCCCTCGCGGAAACGGTCGTTGAACGCGATCAGCTCGACGCTGCAGCACTGGCGACTGCCCTGTCCCGGGCTGACGCGCTCGCCCGTCGTGCGCTCCTGCAGCCAGTCGAGGGCACGATGATCACGGTGTTACGGGCCGCAGCCGAGGCAGCCCAGCACGCCGCGGCAAAGGGCTCGACATTGCCCGAGCTCCTGCGGCACGTCCGCACTGCGGCGATCGAGGCGGTCACGCGCACCCCGGAGTACTTACCGATCCTCCGGGAACGAGGCGTCGTCGATTCCGGTGCCCAGGGCCTGGCCGTGCTCTTCGACGCCTGGGCAGCCTGGGCCGAGGCAACCGCACCGCAGCTCCAGCCTCGGCCAGCACCCCTCGTCACGTTCCCGCTCGATGGACAGGGGTCCTGCGTCAACGTGCTCCTCGAAACGACGGGCATCAGTGCAGAGCGCCTCGCCGAGGAACTGGCCCAGCTCGGCGATTCGGTCGAGATCGTCGGCGGCACGCCGTTCGTCCGCATCCACCTTCACGCTGAAGAGCCGGATCGAGCACTCCAGACCCTCCAGCGCTTCGGTCGGCTGCTCTCCGTCGTCATCGACGACCTCGCGGGATCGCCGCCCTCTCTGACGCTCAGCGAACCGAGGAAGCGCGCCCTGCTCGTCCTTTCGCCAGCGCCCCGCATCGTGACGCTCGCCCACCGGCTCGGCGCACTCGGCGTCGCCACGACGGAGCGGCGCAACCTGCTCGAGACCCTCACACAGGAGATCGCGGCACTGCCGGTCGAGCACCTCACGGTCCTTCCCGGCAGCCGGGCTGATTGGGAGCTGGCTCGCGCACTCGTCGAGCGCCTCCAGCGGCCACGGATCGAAGCCCTGCCGGTCCGCTCGCTCGCTGCGCAGCTGGTCGTGCTGCTCTTGCACAGTGACGGAAACGGAGAGACCGCGGGAGACCAGAGCGCGGTCGCCGAGACACTGACACGCTTGCGGACCGCGAATATCGAGCAAGCGAGCAACGGCGAGTGGGTGGCGCTGACCCCTGAGGCGGAGAGCGAGCGTGTACGTGGGGAAGATCTCGCCGCCGTCCTGCTCCGTACCCTCGCTCTGCTCGGTGCCGAGCGCGCCGAGTCGTGCACGGTCGTGGTAGGCGAGCACGGACCGCGCGTCGCACCCCTCCGTCAGGCGATCGCTGCTCGCTGGCCGCATCTCCCCGTCGAGTGGTTCTGGGGTCACCAGCCAGCTCCAGCCCTCTCGCTCGCCCTCGAGTGAACGCTTGTGCCGGGAGCTGCCTTGCTCGCGCGACCACGCTCGCTCGGGCCGCTCCAGCGACCGTTGGCCAGTCGGCAGACGAACCGGCAAGGAGCCTTCTCATCGACTTCAGCAATGCGACACTCGAGTGACGGTCGCTCGTGCGGCCCCTGCCTCTACTCGACGATGGCCCGTACTTCATGGGCACAGCGCACCTCTGTTGCTCCAGCACGACATCGAGGCGAACGCGGGTTGTTGACAGGGCACACTGAGACTGTTAACCTAGAAGCGGCTCATCGGACCACCGCACCCTCGAACGAACAGGTCACACGAAGGGAAGTGGGAGAAAGGAGCGGGACGGCCCAGATGGTCTCGACTGCAGTTCCGCGTGTGACTGCGTACCGCAGGGTTGCGAGACGGATCAGTTGGGAATTCTGGTTACTCCTGCCGGCGACGGTCTACATTTTTCTTTTGATCGGTTTCCCCCTTCTCCTTTCGATCTACTACAGCCTCAGTCATATCTCGGTCGGCCGGCGCGATTTGTCCTTTGCCGGCCTCAGCAATTTCCGCGCCATCTTGAGCGACCAGGTGTTCCAACAGGCCTTGCGGAACACAGTCCTCATTACCGTCGTCGTGCTGGTGGCCGTCCTGGTGCTCTCGACGATCCTCGCGACTGCGCTGGCTGAACGCTTCCCGGGCAAGCCAGTGGTCCGCTACTTGCTGCTGCTTCCCTGGGCCTCGCCCGTGGTGATGAGCACGATCGCCTGGAAATGGATCTTCGATTCGCAGTACTCGGTCATCAACTGGGTAGCCCGCCGCCTCCACATTATCGGTCCATACGAATTTCCGCAGTGGCTCGGAGTCCCGAGCCTGGCCATCATCTCGATCATCGTCGTGCAAGTTTGGCGCATTCTTCCGTTCGCGACGGTGATCACGCTCGCTGGGATGAGCGCCGTGCCGCGTGAGCTGATCGAGGCAGCACTCGTCGACGGCGCTGGGTTCTTCACCCGACTGTTCCGCATCACCTTGCCGCTCGTACGACCGATCCTGGGCGTGGCGATCCTTTTCACCGCGCTCTTCACGTTCACGGACATGGCTGTGGTCTGGATCTTGACGCGCGGGGGGCCCTATAACATGAGCCACGTGCTTTCCAGCTGGGCGTTCCAGGTCGGCATCGTGGCTGGCGATCTGGCGCAAGGTGCCGCCATCGCGCTCTTCATGCTCCCGGTTCTCGCTCTGATCGCGATCTGGGTCCTGCGCCTGTCGCATCGGGAGGTGACCGAGTGACTGCGATGACGGACACGCGCCGGCTCCTGTTACGCGTGCTACTGGTCGCTGTCCTGGCCATCTTCCTTACACAAGCGCTCTTCCCCTTTGTCTGGATGGCCATCACCGCCTTCAAACGCGACAGCGACCTCTACAATCCGACGAACAACCCGTTCCTCTTTAACGAACCACCGACGCTCGCGCACTTCCGTCTGCTTTTCAACGAAACGAAGTTCCCTCGCTGGGTGGTGAACACCGCCTGGGTTGGCCTGGCGACTGTCCTCATCACGCTGGCGCTTTCGCTACCGGCTGGCTATGCGCTGGCTCGCCTGCGCGGTCGATTTGGGCAGAATCTCGGCATCGCCGTCTTCCTGACCTATCTGATCCCGCCCACGCTCCTCTTCCTTCCGCTCTCACAGATCGTCAGCGGCATCGGACTCCAAGACAACACCTGGTCACTCGTCCTAACCTATCCGAGCCTGGCTGTCCCCTTCGTTTCCTGGCTCCTCATGGGCTTCTTCCGATCGCTCCCGCAGGAGCTCGAAGAAGCAGCGCTCGTCGACGGTGCCACGCGGTTCACCGCCTTCTGGCGGATCCTCCTGCCGCTCGCTGTGCCAGGCATCCTGACCGCGGTCATTTTCACCTTCACGCTGGCCGTGAACGAGTTCATCTACGCACTGACCTTCGTTTCCATCTCCGATCTCAAGACCGTGAGCGTCGGTGTCCCGACAGACCTGATCCGTGGCGACGTGTTCTTCTGGGGTGCAATCATGGCTTCGGCACTCGTGGTGAGCCTGCCGGTTGCCTTGCTCTATAACGCGTTCCTCGACCGGTTCGTCGAGGGCTTGACCGCCGGCGCCCTGCGCTGAGGGTGTACCGGGTGACTGGGTTCGGCTGAGGGTTCGGTGTTCGTGTGACGTGAGGAGGTCGGAGCGATGCGCCGCTTCACTCGTCGCCAGCTACTCACCGTTCTGAGCACTACCGCTGCGGCTGGGCTTCTCGCGAGCTGCGGGGGTGCTCAGCCGACCCCAACGCCTGCACCTTCTGGTGGGCAGGCAACACCGACCAGGGCCCCAGCCGCGAGCCCTACAGCAGCAGCTGCAGCGAGCCCGACTGCACGCGCGGCGTCACCCACGGTCGCGGCCACACCGACACGCTCGGGGCCAGTCACGCTCAAGATTCTCCAGTGGAGCCACTTCGTCCCCGATTATGACAAGTGGTTCGATCAGTGGGTGCAACAATGGGGCGCGAAGAACAACGTCCAGGTCGTCTCCGACCATATCAATTATGCCGACATCCCCGCTCGTGCCGCGGCTGAGGTGTCAGCCAAGAGTGGCCATGATCTCTTCGCCTTCGGTTTCCCGCCATCGCAGTACGAAACCGAAGTCGTGCCGCTGAACGACCTCATCGCGGACCTCAAGAAGCAGTACGGTGATTACTATCCGCTTCTCGAACGCTCCTGCTATAACCCGAAGACCGATGTTTGGTACAGCTTCATGGACTTCTGGGCTGCCGATCCTATCCTCTACCGCAAGGACCTCTTCGACCAGGTCGGAAAGACACCGGATACGTGGCAGGATATCCTGGAAGCCGGTCGCCAGCTCAAGCAGATGGGTAATCCCATTGGGATCGGCTTCTCGCCGGAGATCGACACCGGTATGGCGATGCGCACGATCATGTGGGGCTTCGGTACCTCGATCCAGGATGCGAACGGGAACATCGTGATCAACAAGCCGGAGACCATCGAGGCACTGCAATTCGCCAAGCAACTCTTCCAGGAGGCGGAGACCGAAGAAGTACTGGCTTGGGATGCAGCGTCTAATAACCGTTTGCTCGTTTCCGGTCGCGGCGCGCTCATTTTGAACGCCATCTCGGCTGCCCGGACTGCCGAAGCGACTTACCCCGATCTCGCTCCCAAGATCGCGATCGCCAAGACCGCCGCCGGCCCACGTGACCGAAAGGGCAGCGCTCACTGGTACAACTGCTTCGTGATCTGGAAGTTCTCGCCCAATGTCGACGTGGCGAAGCAGTTCCTCAAGGATCTCGTCGCTGCGTACACCGACGCGTTCAAGGCGTCGAAGTTCTACAATATTCCGTCCTTCCCGAAGGCTGTTCCCGACTGGCAGGAACAGGTCAAGAACGATCCCAAAGCGACGCCACCGGACAAGTACGCTGTCCTGGCGACTGCACCGGAGTGGACCGTCAATGTCGGTTGGCCCGGCTATATGAACGCCGCCGAGGCGGAAATCTTCGACCGCTGGATCATCAACGACATGTTCACCAAGGTCGCCACCGGCAAAGCTTCACCCCAGGATGCACTCGCCGAGGCCGAGCGGCAAATTCAGGATATCTTCAAGAAGTGGAAGGATCGTGGCTTGATCTAGCTGACTCCTCCGCCAGCCGAGCTTTCCACACTGCCGCCACCTCGACGAGGTGGCGGCATCGTCTCGTCCCGCACTGGTAGCCGCAGCGAGTGCTGTCCATGGCGCGGGATATCGGACAGGACGTCGACTGGGGTCGTCATGCTCACGTCCGCCATCCGTCGAGTCGCCATCCCGACTCCAGACGACAGCGAGTTCCCTAGCCAGAGTGGCGGCAGTTCGAAACCAGCGACCGTTTCCATCGCGGAAGATCGGTCAGTATCGTCGGTGCGCACGGAATCGTCCCAGCGGGCCCGCTCGCCGAGCGGAGCATAGTAGGCTTGCTTTCCCGACCTCTCCGACTCGTGGGTCAGCTGAGCCCAGTGCACAGGCTCGACACTCGGCATCACCGTGGCGAGGAACCCTTGCGAACGCTCGCTCGCTGTTCGCAGCGCTCCGAGCAACCGCGTCGTCTTTCCGCCGGTTCGGGTCGGTGACGATGGATCGCACAGAGAGGAGGCTCGAGGAACGGTCAGGCCGATTCCGCGCGAGCCAGTCGTTCTCGCTCGCGCAGCCAGCGCATGAAGCGGAGCCAGGCGAGCTCGCGTTCGTTGAAACGCGGCACGAGCAGCGCGCTCGACGGTGTATCGAGAACGCGCCGGCGCGGGAGCTGCAGGGCCACGCTCCAGGCGACGGAGTCGGTCCGCTCGCCGAGTCGCTGGCGCGGGACAAACGCTGTGGCACCTCCGTCGGCGAGGAGGACGATGCCGTCCTCCACTTCGGCCCAGCCGACTACCGGTACTCCCCAACGCCAGAGCGCGGCGATAAGTTCCGTCAAACCAGTGGTGCGCACAGCTCCTGGCTCCATCGGCCGCCTCCGCTACTCAGAGCGATTCGACAGCGACCGAGCCACAGAGCGTAGCACATTCGTCCCGGTCCGGTACGGACGAGCGTGCTGGGCAGGCTGGGCTGGAGCGGGCAACCGGTCAACTCCCCAACGACCCGAGCGCCCGATCGTCCAGTGGCGGTACTGGGGTGCTCGCAGTCACCACCGGGATCGCTAAGCCCGGTGCGCCAGGTGCCGAGCCGACTGCATCGGGATAGTAGCGCTGGAGCATCGCCAGACCGATCGCCGCCCGGCGCACCCGCTCCCGCCCCAACTTCACCGCCAGGTCCTCCAAATGCCCACCCGAAGGATAGATATTGGGCGCATTCCGGAGACCGAACTTGAGATAGACCGGAGCACAGACGCGGACGATCTCCGCGATCTCGTAGTGGCGAACGAATCCTCCGACGTCGTCGGGCACCTCGACGTAGATATCGAGCGGCACATCGACCGCGGCACGGATCGCTGCGAGCTGTGCCAGTGTCAGGTCGGTCGCCACGTTGTACGTATCGGCCCCCAGCTGGACGAGGAGTCTGACCGAAGCCGGATTCGCTGCACCCATGAGCACACTAACCTTGAACTGCATGTCGGGTGGCAACTCGCCGGCCCGCCGCATCTCGCTCGCCACCCACAGCGCCCCCTCGTCAGCCAAGAGCACACTGCGGATGCCGAGTTCGGCCGCCCGCCGCACGTCTTCCAGACAGTGCACCAGCTGCTCTTGCCCGCGGAGCTTGGCACTGACCAGCGCACCCGCACTGGACTTGGCCATTCCACCGATATCCCATGCCGCGCTCGGGCGTGCGAAGAGACTCACCTCGATCCCTTCAGCCGCGGCCAAGTACGCCATCTCCCGGACTTCTTCGTCCGTCAGCAACATGACGCCGCTACCCTGCGAGATCCGGTGAATCACGATACCGTAGCGCTTCGCTTCCTCGATGACCGCTGCGAGCACCCGCGGCCCCTCGGTACTCGGGATCTCGACCCGATACTGGGCACCGTCCGGGAACCGCTTGTGGCTGGTCGGCAGTTCGTGCAGGTCTCCACGTGGCAGACCGAGCCGCTCGAGAAAGGTGCGCGTGCGCTCCACTCCTCGCCTTCCCCTCGCTCAACCACGAGTCCGTCGCACCCGCATGCGCCGTCGCTTTTGCCAGATATCGAGCGCGACCGCCAGGATGATCACCGTGCCGGTCACCGCCTGCTGGGCGTACGTGCTCACGCCGAGCAAGACCATCCCGTTCTCGAGCACGCCCATGATCGCAGCCCCCAGCACCGCTCCGAGGACCGTTCCCTCGCCTCCCATGAGGCTCGTCCCACCGATGATCGAGGCAGCGATCACCGGCAGCTCGAAGCCGAGTCCAGCCGATGGCTGAGCCGAAACCAACCGCGCGACCAGGATGAGACCAGCCAATGCAGCCAGCGTCGAGCACAACACGTAGACCAGGAGCTTCACCCGCTCGACCGGAATGCCAGCCAGGCGCGCTGCTTCCGGATTGCCGCCGACCGCGTAGATGTAGCGGCCGTAGGTAGTGAAACCGAGGAAAATCGTTCCGAGGATCGTCAGAACCACCATCACGATCACCGGTACCGGGACGATCCACACGTATCCCTGCCCCAACCAGATGAACACTTGGTAGTCATAGGGCACAGTCACCGGATACCCCTTGGTCAGCACGTAGACCAGCCCCCGGCCGATGCTGAGTGTCCCCAAGGTGGCGATGAAGGGCGGCAGCCCGACCCGAGTGATGAGGAGGCCATTGACGAGCCCGACGATCGCACCCACACCGAGGCCAGCCATTACCGCGACCGGCAGTGGCGCACCTCGCTCGAGCAGCATGCCCGTCGAAAGCCCAGCCAAGGCTAAGACCGATCCCACCGAGAGATCGATCCCACCGGTCAGGATCACCATCGTCTGACCGATCGCCACGATCGCAGTCAGCGAGAAGGCTCGCGCCACCCCGAACAGGTTCCCGGTCGTCAGGAACGCATCGGTCGTCAGGGAGAGAAACAGTCCGAGGAGAAGGAGCGCGACGAGAATATTGAACTCACGCAGTCCGGTGATCCGCTGGAGGATGCGACGGGCGGTGCTGACCGCTCCTGCCGGCATCACGACACCAGATTCCTGCTGCCGTACCTCGGCCATCGTCGTCTCGTGCTGCGGCGACCGCGCATCCATCGTTTCACCGTCCTCTTCTTCGCGCCGGACGGACCACAGCCGGGAGCCCGACCGGTAGGACGAGCACACTCACCGCCAACCGCCACTGGTGGACGAGACGTACCAGGTCTCCCGGATCAGCCAGGTTCGCCGCGAACATGTCGTAGTGCAGCGGCACCAGAAGTTCCGCACCGATCGCCGCCGCCAGCTGCGCGGCCTCGCGGGCCTCGAGATTGCCGACGATGTCGAGGCGCTCCCGATACCAGTCGCGCCCATTGATCGGCAGGAGCGCGACATCCGGCTGGAGCGCGCGCACAGCTTCGGCCAATCCTTCGTACGGAATCGTGTCGCCGGCATGGTAGGCCCGCACACCAGCCAGCTCCACGACGTAACCGAGGAAGCGCGGCACCCCGTCCACTTCACCGAAGGTGTAGGCATCGGTCACATGCAGGCCATGCTTCGCGGCGATCGGCCAGATCGTCGCGTCAGCTTGTTGGTACGACCGACCAGGTCGCGTACCCGACACCCGTTCGGCCGGCACTCCGGCGGCGACCAGCTGGTCGACGATCGGTTCCGGGCACACGAAGGTCGCCTGCGGCGCGACGCGCGCGATAGCCTCGCAGGTCGGTCCGTCCAGATGATCCCAGTGCTCGTGCGTGACCAACACCAGGTCGACATCGGCGAGCGTCTCCGGCGCCACCGGCGGCGGTACCAGGCGCTCGGGATGCGGCGAGAGAAACGGGTCGATCAACACGATGCGACCGCCTCCGGCCAGCGCGACGCTCGCCTGCCCGAGCCGCACGAGGGCCACCGCGTCGTCGAGGTTCGCCAGCTCGCGAAGTGTTACCACGAACTCGCTCATCACCGCACCTCACGCGCGCTCCACCTGCCGACGGTGCCAGTCCTCGGCGAAAAGGTTGAAGAAGATCCGCCGCCGCGGGTACTGCTCGAGCACGGTATGGTCCAGCTGGACACCGAGGCCGGATCCGCTCGGCAGCGGGAAATACCCGTCGACCACCTCGGGAAGACCCGGCGCCGCAGCCTTCACGAATTCCTCAGCGAAATCATTGAAGTGCTCCTGAATCTTGAAATTGGTCGTACAAGCAGCCAGATGCAGGTTCGCGGCTGTCCCTACCGGACCACAGACATTGTGCGGCGCGACCAAAATGTAGTAGGCGTCGGCCCAGGCCGCCAGCTTCTTCGTCTCGAGCAGTCCACCGAGGTGCGTGATGTCCGGCTGGATGACATCGGCAGCCTGCAGCTCGAAGAGTTCGCGGAAGTCGTAGCGGGTATGGATCCGCTCGCCGGTCGCGACCGGAATCGTGACCTGCTCGGCCACCTTCTTGAGCGCAGCCAGATTGTGCGGCGGCACCGGTTCCTCGATCCAGCCAGGCCGATACGGCTCGAGCAAGCGGGCCATCTCGATCGCGGTCGCTGGATTGAACCGCCCGTGCATCTCGATCAGGATCTCGACGTCCGGTCCCACCGCCTCGCGCACCGCCTCCACGAGCGCAACCGCCCGCCGCTTTTCGTCAAGCTCAAGTTCGTAGTACCCAGCCCCGAAGGGATCCAACTTGAGTGCCCGGTAGCCACGCGCCACGGCACGTCGCGCTGCCTCGGCGAATTCTTCCGGCGTCCGCTCGACCGTGTACCAGCCATTCGCATAGGCCTTGATGCGGTCCCGCACCGCTCCACCGAGTAGCTGATAAACTGGCAGACCGAGCGCCTTGCCCATGATGTCCCAACAGGCGATCTCGATCGCAGCGATACCGGACATCATGACGTAGTCCGGCCGCGCGTAGTCGTTCCGCATCATCCGGAAGACCAGATCTTCGATCCGGAAAGGATCGCTCCCCAGCACGTGATTCGGTACTGCTTCGGCCAGGTAGCCGAGCAAGGCGTCGGTGTGGTTGAGCATGCGCGCCTCACCGACCCCGGTGATCCCTTCGTCAGTGTGCACCTCGACGAAGGTCAAGTTGCGCCAGGCAGTGCCGAGCACGTAGGTTTTCACGTCGACGATCCGCACGCGTCTCCCCTTCCCAACTCCTGCTGCACTGGTCGCTCAGGCAGCCGTCACCTGTCCCGTCGCAGCCGCCAGCACGCGCTCCTCGGTCGCCTCCTCGCGTGGGAACTCGGCGACGATCCGTCCGCCGCTCATGACCAGCACGCGGTGGCTCATGCTCAGGACTTCCGGCAATTCCGAGGAAATGAGCAAGATCCCCATGCCAGCCTCGGCGAGCTCGGCAATCAACGCATGAACCTCAGCCTTCGCTCCCACGTCGATGCCACGCGTCGGCTCGTCGAGAATGAGCACTCGGGGGTTGGTCGCCAGCGCGCGAGCCAAGACGACCTTTTGCTGGTTCCCGCCGCTCAGGTTCAGGACACGCTGCTCGATCGACGGCGTGCGGATACGCAGTCGCTCCACGAAGGAGCGCGCAAGTTCATACTCCCGTTGCCGCGACGGGAAGCCGAAGCGTGCCAGGCGCCGCAGCACCGGCAGCGCGATGTTCTCCCGCACCGAGAGGATCAAAACCAGACCTTGCAGCTTGCGGTCCTCCGGAACCAGCACGATCCCGTGCCGGACCGCATCCTCTGGGCAACGAATCGCCACGCGCTGCCCATCGATGCGGATCTCCCCACTGTCGATCGGATCGACACCGAAGAGACAGCGGGCGAGTTCAGTCCGCCCCGCACCGACCAGACCAGCCAGACCGACGATCTCCCCAGCACGGACGGTCAGGCTGACGTCGTCGAGGACACCGGCCCGCACCAGATTCCGCACCTCGAGCCGGGGCTCCCCCGGCGACGAGCGGACCGTGCGGTAATACGCCGAAAGGTCGCGCCCCACCATCATCCGGATCAGCCCCTCGCGCGTCGCTTCGGCGATCGGGAGCGTGCCGACGACCCGGCCATCTCGCAGCACGGTGACCCGGTCAGCCAGTGTGAAGACTTCCTCGAGCCGGTGCGAGATGTAGATGATCGCAACTCCCTGAGCTCGCAAGCCGCGCAAGATCTCGAACAAGCGCTCCGTCTCCTGGAGCGAGAGCGAGCTGGTCGGCTCGTCGAGGATCAAGACACGCACGTCTTGGGAGAGGGCACGCGCGATCTCCACGAGCTGCTTCTGGGCCACGCTCAGTTCCCGCACCTGGCGCTGCGGATCGAGCGGGGCGCCGACACGCTCCAACACGCGCGCCGCCTCATGCCAGACGCGCGGCCAGTCCACCGTGCCGGGGATACCACCATGTGGCAACCGTCCGAGGAAGAGATTTTCGCCGACCGAGAGTGCATCGATGACGCTCAGTTCCTGATAGATGATGCCGATACCGTGGGCCAATGCCTGCCGTGGATCGGCGAAGCGCACCGGGCGGCCCGCCAGCCAGATTTCCCCGTCGTCAGGCTGGAGTGCGCCGGACAGGATCTTCATCAAGGTCGATTTCCCCGCGCCGTTCTCACCGACGACAGCGAGCACTTCACCGGGATACACCTCGAGTGACACCCGGTCGAGGGCCACGACACCTGGGAAACGCTTGCTGATCTCCCTCGCCTCCAGAACGGGAACCTTCATGGCGAACTCCCCGGTGGCGCGGGGCCGGGTCACGCGGTGCCCGACCCCGCTCGATTCACTTGGTGTAGTTATTGAGATTCTCTTTGGTCACGACCGTCACACCCGTGTCGATGTTCTGGAAGGGCGGCTTGGCCTTTCCGGTCAAAATGTCGTATGCCCACTGCACCGTGAGAATCCCCATCTGTACCGGCCGCTGCACCATCGTCGCCGCGATGATCCCCTCCTCGATCGCCCGCTTGGTCTCCTCCAGATCGTCGAAGGCCACGATGACGAGCTTACCGATACGGTCTTGGAACTCCGGTGACTTGAGCACTTGGGCGAGCGTCGGGCCGCCTGTCGCGCTGACGCAGGCGATGCCGTTGAGATCGGGGTGCGCCCGCAACATGGCCTCGCTGACCGAGAGCCCCTTCTGCAGATCATCGTCGGTCGCCTGCACGTCAACGACCTGGATGTTCGGACCGACCCCTTCCTTGAACCCCTCGATACGCTGGTTCAGGTTCAAGGCGCCGAGACCACCAGTGATGATCCCGACCTTACCCTGGCCGTTGAGGAGTTTGGCCATCGTCTCGCCCATCGTCTTGCCAGCCGCCTTGTTGTCGGTCCCGATGTACATCACGCGCTGGCTGTTCGGCGAGTCGGCATCGAAGGTCATCATGAGAATGCCCTGCTTCATGCCCTCGGCGATGACCGGCTCGACCGACTTCGGCTCGTTCGGAGAGATCGAGATCGCGTTGACCTTCTTCCGGATCAAATCTTCGATCATCGCGACCTGCTGGGCTGGATCAGCTTGCTGCGGTGCGACCCACTGGAACTCGACTCCCAACTCCTTCGCCTTCTGCTCACCGCCCTTGCGCACGTCTTCGAAGAAGGGGTGCACGAGCTTGGGCACCATCGCGATCGTGATCTTGGTGCCCGGGGCAACGGTCGGCACCGGCAGTGCTGCTGCGGCCGTGGTCGTCGCAGCGGGCGCCGTCGCTCCAGCTGCCGCGGTGGGCGTGCTCGCCGCTCGGGTCGGCGACGCCGCCGCTGGAGTCGGCGAAGCGGCCGGCGCAGCGGGCGCAGGCGTCGGCGTCGCCCCACCACCACAGGCAGTGAGGAGCGCCGACGCCACCCCACCAACCAGGATCGAACGAACGACCGTCCGGCGCGTCAACCGGTGATGCATCAACCCATCCATGTGCCCATCTCCTCCCGTTCAGATCACAAAGCCGGCCACGAGATCACCCGATCGCTCGACAAATACCCGTGCAGCGATGTACCGCTCGTCGTCACCTCCTTCGCTCAGCGCCCGGTTACCTCGCTACGCTCGAGATGCCAGGGTGGAAGCTCCGGCTCACGGGGATCCGAGTGCGACAGGCGGTAACCGAGACGCTCCGAGAGTTCGCGAGCACCATCCCGCACCAGACGCGAGAGTTCGAGGAAGCGCTCCGGTGTATCGCGCACGACCGGGAAGGAAATGCTCATCGCGGCGACCATCCGACCGCGATGGTCGAGGATCGGAGCAGCGACACAGCGCACGTCCGGGTTGGACTCGCAGTTGTCCCAGGCGAGACCACGTGCCCGGATCCGAGCGAGCTCGG
Organism: Thermomicrobium sp. 4228-Ro; assembly: GCF_026241205.1. Lineage (NCBI taxonomy): Bacteria > Pseudomonadati > Thermomicrobiota > Thermomicrobia > Thermomicrobiales > Thermomicrobiaceae > Thermomicrobium > Thermomicrobium sp. 4228-Ro. The sequence continues at coordinate 772,536 of NZ_JAPFQM010000006.1, read as the reverse complement.
CCCGCAGCGCTTCGACCGTGCGGATACTGTTGGACGTCATGCCAGGAAGCTCGTCGACCCTAGCGAACCGTTCGGCGAATTCCTCCTCGCTCAACCCTGAGAGCAGCATCTTCCCGACTGCCGTGCAGTGGGCCGGGAGCCGCCGACCGATGGCTGATACGAGGCGGAGCGCGTTGGTGCTATCCACCTTGGCAATGTAGAACGCCTCCCGTCCTTCGAGGACCGCGATGTGCACCGTCTCGTCGCACTGCGCCGCGATCCGGCGCGCCACGATCTGTCCTTCGCGCGCCAGATCGAGACCTGTCGCATACGCATTCCCCAACTCGAAGACGCGCGCATCCAGTGTGAAGCGGTGGGGATTCTCCTCGAGTGGTCGGAGATAACGGCGCGCGACCAGCGTGGCGACCAGCTCGTGCGCCGTGCTGCGCGGGAGACCCAGCGCACGGGCGATTTCCGGAACGGACAACGAGTCCGGTTGCGGCGACTGCAAGAACAGTTCGAGGATATCGAGGGCACGCTCGACTGCTGGTACGCGCCGTGGCATCTCCTGTGTCCGATATTTCAGACATCATTCGATCTATCGAGCATCGGCTGTGCACAGTGTAGTCGTTCTTCAATCCCCTGTCAATACCGCCCGAGCGCTCCTCCAGGAAGCGACGCGATCCGCATCGACGCGCCACGAGGACACCTATCCCGTACGACCAGTGCGCTGGTGCACCGGCGGGTAGGATCCATCCCTCCTGGGCCACGGTGCAGCCGAGCGGTTCGCGTGGGGAGAACGACATCGGCTACCGGATGAGGACCGTCCGGATCACTGGGAGAGCGGCAGCGTGGACTGGTCGGCACGGTCGCTTCCACGCGGTATGCCTCTTGACAGCCTTTCCTCGACTCGCTACTGTGTATCCTGGCATTGTCAGTGCCGAGTCGAACCGGTTACGGCACGTCGTCCGTCGTCCGGTTTCTTGTTGTATGCGGGCGACCGACGCGCCGTCGGTCCTACCACTCTTGTGCCGTGATGAGCAGATAACCCGAGGAGGCAGCGGTGGGCCCCGGACCAATCCGGTTCACCAGACGGGTCTGTGTTCCCTGGCCGGTCGCGACCAGCCGGCCACCACCACGCGGCCACGCTGTCGTGACATCCGTTCGGCCGGTACCGGACTGTGAGGATCGAGGAGTGCGATGAGCGACCGACCGATGGGCTTGCTGAGTCTCGAAGATCTGGAACGCGCCGTTCAGAACGGAGAGATCGATACCGTCATCAATGCCCTCTGTGACATGCAAGGCCGTCTCATGGGGAAACGTGTCCGGGCCGACTTCTTCCTCGAGCATGTCCGCGCCCATGGCACCCACTTCTGCACGTACCTCCTGGGAACGGACATGGAGATGACCACGCCGGGCGGTTACCGGCTGATGAACTGGGAGACCGGCTACGGCGACTGGGTCGCCCGCCCGGATTTCTCCACACTCCGGCGCATCCCGTGGCTGGAAGGGACAGCGCTCGTCCTCGCCGATGCGGTCGACGAGGAAACCGGTGAGCTGATCCCGGTCGCCCCCCGGACGATCCTCCGCCGCCAGGTCGAGCGCGCGGCAGCCATGGGCTTCCGCGTCATGATGGCGAGCGAGCTGGAGTTCTACCTCCTCAAGGACTCCTATGACGAGGCGTACGAGAAGGGGTACCGCGGTCTACGCCCCTACGGTTGGTACAACGAGGACTATCACCTTTTCCAGGGGACGAAAGCGGAGCCGATCTACCGGCAGATCCGCAACCTGATGACGGCTGCCGGCATCCCCATCGAGTTCTCGAAGGGGGAGGCAGCGGCCGGTCAGCACGAGATCAACATCCACTACGCGGAGGCACTCGAATCGGCCGATCGTGCGGTGCTCTTCAAGCACGGCGTCAAGGAGATCGCCTACCTGGACGGTGTCTCGGTCACCTTCATGGCCAAGCCCCACCACACCTGGACGGGCTCGAGCTCGCACATTCACCTCAGCATCTGGGACAGCGCCGGCGAGCGCAATCTCTTCTTCGACCCGGACGGCCAACCCTACCACATGAGTCGTCTGATGCAGCACGCTCTGGCCGGCCTCATGGCACACGCGCGCGAGCTGTCGCTCCTGGTCGCGTCCAACGTCAATTCGTACAAGCGGTACGCGGTGGCGAGCTGGGCACCGGTCAATGTCGTCTGGGGTCGCGACAACCGGACCTGCGGTTTCCGCATCGTCGGGCACGGACAGTCGCTGCGGATCGAGAGCCGCATCCCGGGTGCCGACGCCAACCCCTACCTGGCCTACGCAGCGATGATCGCCGCTGCATTGGACGGGATCGAGCGCGAGTTCCCGCTGCCACCGGAGTACCGGGGCAATGCCTACGAGGCACGCGACGCCGTCCGCGTTCCACGTACGCTGGCGGAAGCGATGGAGGAATTCGCCCGGAGCGAGTTCGCTCGCCAGGCCTTCGGTGACCTCGTCGTCGACCACTACGTCAATATGGCTCGCGTCGAGCAAGAAGCGTTCGACGCCGTCGTCACCGACTGGGAACTGTACCGGTACTTCGAGCGGGGCTGAGCGGGGAGGGGAAAGGAACGATGGGCAATCGGCTCGCCGGGAAGGTGTGCGTCATCACCGGGGCAGGTTCCGGGATCGGCCGCGAGTCAGCACTGCTCTTCGCCCAGGAAGGAGCGAAGGTCGTCGTGGCCGACGTGAACGAGGCTGGTGGACAGGAGACAGTGCGGCTCATCCGCGAGGCCGGTGGAGCGGCGCTGTTCGTCCGGACCGACGTGACGAAGGCAGCCGAGGTCGAAGCGCTCGTGCGCACCGCCGAAGACACATACGGCAAGCTCGACGTGATGTTCAACAATGCGGGGATTTTTCCCGACGAGGACGGCTCGGTCGTCGACACCCCGGAGGAGGTGTGGGACCGCGTGATGGCGGTCAACTTGAAGGGGGTCTTCCTCGGCTGCAAATACGCCATCCCGGCCATGCTGCGTGCTGGTGGTGGCTCGATCATCAACACCGCGAGCTTCGTCGCCATCATGGGGGCAGCTGTCCCGCAAATCGCCTACACGGCGAGCAAAGGAGGCGTGCTCGCCATGACGCGGGAGATCGCGATCGAGTTCGCCCGGAAGAACATCCGGGCCAACGCCCTCTGCCCGGGGCCAGTCGACACGCCACTCCTGCGCTCTATTCTCTCCGATCCAGCCAAACGACAACGGCGGCTGGTCCATATCCCGATGGGACGGTTCGCGCAGGCGCGCGAAGTCGCCCAGGCAGCACTCTTCCTGGCATCCGATGAATCGTCCTACGTGACCGCAACAGCGTTTCTCGTCGATGGTGGCATCACGGCTGCGTACATTACGCCGGAAGACTGAGGCGAGCGAGGGGGAGACGACGATGAGCAAGGAGCGAGATCGTCAGGAATTGATCAGGCAGGACATCCGCGACCTCCACCGGCTCGGTTACGCGCAGCAGCTCTTTCGGGAGATGGGCGGATTCTCCAATTTCGCCATCTCGTTCACGATCATCTCAATCCTGACCGGAGCCATCCTGCTCTATGGGTACGGGCTGAAGTTCGCGGGCCCGATCGTCAATACCGTGGGTTGGCCATTGGTCTCTCTCTTCACCTTGGCCGTGGCAGCGTCCATGGCGGAGATCGCTTCCGCGTACCCGACGGCTGGGGGACTGTATTTCTGGTCCTTCCGGCTCGGTGGCCGGGGCTGGGCGTGGGTGACCGCCTGGCTCAACATGATCGGGCAGGTGACGATCACCGCAGGCATCAACATCGCGGCCGCTATCTACATGATCGGTGCAGTCACGCGCATCCTCGGCATTCCCGAAGATATTCGCGTACCGGTTTTCGGATCGGTTACGAACTGGTATTTTCAAGTTTTCGTGATGATCTTGATCATGATACCACAGATATTGATCAATATCTTCGGTATCCGCTTGACTCGTCTACTCGGAGACTTCAGTGTCTATTGGCATATTCTCGGTGGTGCCCTCATCGTTCTCTTCCTCGTCTTTCTCGGAACGCACCACAATAGCCTGAGCTTCCTCTTCCGGTTCGAGAATGTCGTCAATCCGCTCGACGCCGCATCGGCGGATCTCGGTACGGGCCAACCGGAGCCTGCTCTCGTCGTCGGCAATTGGACATTTCCCTCGCCGCTCTTCAATCTCCTACCCGCTCTCAAGGAGCTCTACGCGAACGCACCGTTCTGGCTCTGCTTCTTGCTGGCGCTACTCCAGGCGCAGTGGACATTTACCGGGTACGACGCCTCGGCCCACGTCGCCGAGGAGACCGTGATGGCCCGCCTCAACTCGGCCTGGGGTATCTTCCTGTCGGTCGCCGTCTCGGCCGTCGTCGGCTGGATCCTGCTGACAGCCGTTACCTGGAGCATTCCCAACGGCGACGTCGCCACGACCGCCGGTGACCCGTACCCGGTGCTGTACGTGGCGTACCAGAACTTACCGGCCATCCTCGGTCACGTGATCGCGATCATCATCGCTGGAGCGATGTGGTTGTGCGGGCTGGCCTCCATCACGTCGATGTCGCGGATGTGGTGGGCCTTCGCGCGTGACGGCGGGATGCCTCTCTCATCGCTCATCGCGCGCGTGAACCGCCAGTACCGCACTCCGGTGTGGTCTATTCTCATCACGTGCGCGCTGGCGGTACTGCTCACGCTCTACTCGGCTGCCTATTTCGTCGTGACCTCTATCTCGACGATCGCACTGTACCTCGCGTACGTCACACCGACCTTCCTCAACCTGCGGAACAAGCTCACCGGTCGCAGGGAATGCACGAGCCAGCAGAACGCCCCCTGGAATCTCGGCCGCTTCGGACCGATCGTGAACGTGCTCGCCATCGCCTGGGTCGCCCTGATTACCGTCATCTTCGTTCTTCCGCCGAACGAGCTGGTCCTGTGGACGAGCGTGGCGATGGGTGTCCTGCTCAGCGTGTACTGGTTCGCGTACGCGCGCTCCCGCTTCACCGGTCCCACACCAGCTGACGAGGAAGAACTGCGGCGGATCGAGCACGAGTTCCTGGGTGAGCTCGCCCCGGCCGACTCGTAGCACGATCGTACCGGATCCACCCCATGCGCTCCCGGATCGTGCGGCTGACCGCTGCGCGCTCCGGGAGCGCGCACGCTCGGCCGCGCCTTTCCGGCGATCCCGAGCGAACCAGCCTGGCTCTTTTCAGCCCCTTGTCGCTTTCACACCGACTGCGTATCCTCCACTGGGGAGGAATAGCGTGTCGATACTCGCCCAGCGCTTGCTGCAGACGCTCAAGAAACACCGCTTCCAGCCCGTGACCTTGCAGGGCGACAGCTACGTCCTCGAGGTCGTCCCCTACCACGGCAAGATCGAGGCGGGATTCACGCTCTGGCGTCTCGAGGGCGGCGAACTGGTTCCCGTCGCGAGTGGCCACACCGAGAACGGGCATCTCCTCACGGCTGAGGGCTTCGCCTTGCAGCTTCCGGCGGACGTCGAGCGCACCATGCTCACGCTCCTCTCACGCAAGCGGTGAGTGCCTCGACCGGTTTCCTGCTCGCCCCTGACAAAGAAGAGATGCGGTGGATGCCTCTCCGTATGGCATCCGCGGGCGACGACCCAGTCTCCAAGTCGCTCCCAGCCGGAAGTCCTCACCGTCCCGCTCGCGTGCTCATCACCCAGCTCTGCCACTGCTGTCGTGACGCGGACATTCTCTCGCAGCAACTCTATGTGGTTCTACAATCCTCACGACTTCGTGGACAGGAATACCAAGAGGAGCAGCCCGTGCAAGCGATCCGATCGGCACTCGCTCGCGGTTGGTTCCAAGTCCTCATCGGTGGCATCGTTCTCTTCTATGCCCTCAACAATGTGTACCAGGCAACCGGCAATCCGAACTTCGTCCCTTCCCTGCTCGTCCTCGGTGCCTTTCTGGTACCGGTCGTCCTCGTCCTCTGGGTCTACGAACATCCACTGCCTGATCGAATTCCACCCAGTGCTGTCGTCTGGAACTTCCTTTGGGGCGGTACGCTCGGCGTCATCATTGCCGGTATCCTGGAGTACGACACCTATCGGACACTCGGCTTCCTCCCGCTCCTGGCCGTCGGTCTGATCGAAGAGGCCGCGAAGCTGATCGTCCCGCTCGTCTTCTTCCTCCGCTGGCGTTACCGCTCGGAAATGGCGGGCCTGCTCTTCGGTCTCGCGAGTGGTATGGGCTTCGCGGCGCTGGAAACACTCGGATACGCCTTCACGGCGCTCATCGCCTCCCGTGGGAACGTCGGGCTAGCCGAGTTCGTCCTCCTGGTTCGCGGGTTCCTCTCGCCGGCTGGCCATGCAGCCTGGACGGCCCTCGTCACGGCGACGCTCTGGCGCGAGCGCCTGCGTCACGGGCACGTCGGGCTCACGCGCGCCACGCTCGGCGCTTACCTCCTGGCTGTGGCGCTGCACACGCTCTGGGACACGTTTCAGGTCATGAGCAGCGCAACCCGCGTCGATTGGCTCGGGATCGAAGCGTTGAGCGCGTTGGTAGCGCTGATGAGCGTGACAGTACTCGCCCGACGCTACCAGGAAGCACGCCGTCAAGCGGTCGCCGCAGCGAGCGCCATCAGCGGATCCCAGCGGAACGGGTCACCCTCGTAGACGGTGCGGCGGGCCAGGCATTGCTGCACGAGCGCCTCGACGTCGTAGGCCTGTTCCGCTGCCGCAGCCTGCTCGACCGTCACCCGCGTCGCCGGATGCAACGGCACGAAGACCGTGCAGCAATCGTCGTCCGGTACGCGCGAGATCGGCTCGGTCCCGATGCGGACGGCCTCCGCGATGATCTCGTCCTTGTTGTTCCCCACCAGTGGCCGGAGGATCGGCAAGTCCGTCACTGCACCGATCGCCCGCATGTTCTCGAGCGTCTGCGACGCGACCTGCCCCAGGCTCTCGCCCGTCACGATCGCCCCTGCTCCCTCTTCATGCGCGATCGCGGTCGCGATGCGCAGCATGAGACGCCGATAGAGGACGACGCGGAGCGACGGCTCGGCAGCCAGCGCGATCTCGCGTTGCGCATCGCCGATCGGCACGACGACCAGGCGATTCTTGGGCGGCTGGTAGTGGGAGAGATGTCGCGCGAGCTCGACCACCTTTTCGATCGAGATCGGCCGGACATAGGGGTAGGCGTGGAAGTGTACGAAGGTGACGAAGCACCCGCGCTTCATGAGCCGGTATGCCGCGACCGGCGAGTCGAAGCCGCCGGAGAGCAAGGCGACCACGCGCCCGCTCACGCCGATCGGCAATCCACCTGGCCCGGGGATCGACTGGCCGCTCACCAGCGCGCGGTCGTAGAGCACCTCGACCTGGTAGGTGACGTCCGGATCGGAAAGGTCGACCGGAGTACCGGTTCGCTTCTGCACGAAGCGACCGAGTTCCCGCTCCAACTCCGGAGAGGTGAGAGGGAAGTTCTTGTTGGTCCGCTTGACGCGAATGCGAAAACTCGCAGCTGGCGCGCCCTGCCGCTCCAGGACTTCGACCAACCCCTGCTGCATCGCCTCGATGCTCAGCGCTGTCTCTACCCCGGGCGAGAAGTTCGCGACACCGAACACCCAGCGCAACCGCTCGGCCACCTCCGGCCAGACCGTGGGGTCCTCGAGACGCACGAGAAAGCGGAGTGCTCGCTCCTGCAGCCGAGCGATCGGAAGATCGCGCAGCGCGAAGCGGAGATTCTCGAACAGCGTCCGCTTGAAGAAAGGACGGTTCTGCCCCTTGAGCGCCAGTTCGTGCACGCGCACGATAACGAGCGGGGTCATCGTCGTGCTCATCGTTCACCTCTCACCCGCCCGACCGATTCCTCTCCCCTGCCTCTCGCGGCTGCGCGACCGCTCCGCTTCTCACCCGGAGCCGATCCGCCGACCGACCAGCTCGAGGAGTTCCTCGTCCTCTGGGAAGCGCTTCTCGGCCAGCTTGGAGAAGACCAGCTCGTCGTCGACGGAAACTTCGAACCGTCCACCGGAGGACGGTACCAGTGTGATCTCGCCGATCTGGAGCTCGTACTTGTCCAGCAACAGGTCCACCGCACGGGTGGCTCGTCCCCGGTAGCCTCACGATGTGCAGTATTCGATTCGAATCCGATGCATCACCGCTCCCCCTTCCGAGCTTCCAAACGTGCAAGTATAGCCGCTGACGGGCGACCGCTCTGCAACACCGATCGTCGAGGGACGAAGGAGCAACGAACGAGGCGATGCGCTGCTCCCTGTCGTGCACGAAGACAGCGGATCTCGTGCCTGCTTCGCGCGCTGCGTGCGCGAGCGCGATCGCACCGGCTCGAGCAGACGTCGTGCGGGTGAAGTCGCGGTAGAGCGCGCGCACCGAAGGACGGCCGGTACCGACAGCCAGGCCGGTCGCCCGCCCGACCAGCGCGCGGACGACACCGCCCCGCTCTCACGGGCCAGCGACTTTCCCCACTGGGGCGACGCTCACATGAGCGTCGCACAGGCTTGCATGCCGAGCGGCTCGACCCGGACACAATTGACGGCTCGCCGCGCCGACTCCTGGACGAGCACCTCGAGCGTCACGACCACCTGCGCTCCTGGTGGCGGTGGTGTCCCAGTACACTCGACCACCCGCTCGCTCGTCATGCAGCTCCACCCGGCGCCACTCACCTGGCGCACGCCCTGCACGATCATGCCAGGCGGCAGCTCGTCGGTCAGCACGAACTCGCTCCAGCTCGCCCGACACTGCTCCGGGCCAGTGTTTTGCAGGCGAATCACCACCGTTGCCACCGGTACCTGCCCAGCCGCTCCTGGCTGTCCGGCCTCCATCGCCTTCTCCAGCCCGAAGAGGCAGCTCACCGGCGTCGGGGTCGGGATCGGCGTCGGGATCGGCCCGAGTGTCACGCAGCGGCTGTCATTCTCGGGATGGCCGTCGCCGGTGACGGAGACGACGGCGCAGTTCTCGGCCGCACTTCCAGCTTCACCGCTGACCGTGAACGTGAACGTCGCTGTATAGCCAGGACGTAACGGTGTGCCGGCGCGACACCTGGTGCCGCTGCACTCCCAGTTACCCTGACCGCCGGCTTCCACGACGCGGACCGCTGAAGCGACGAATCCAGCCGGCAACGGATCGTTCACCAGCGCGCCCGCAGAACAGGGTCCGCTTCCACGGTGTTGCACGGTCACTGTCACGAGGAACGACGTCGTCCCAGCGACCGGCGCAACCGATTTGTCGAGGGCGAGATCGCACTCGCCAGCTGGAGTCGGTGTTTCCCCGGGAGGAGTCGGTGACGGAGACACGGTCGGTCGAGGCACGGGTACCGACGGGCTGGTCGCGGCGGAGGTCAGCGCCGGTTGGCCCACCTGTGGAGTCGGGGACGTCAGGACGGTCGGTGTCGAGGCGCTCGCTGTGGGCGATACACCTACGGTCGGAGACGGTCGTGAGGCAGTCCGCGTCGGCGACACCACGGCGATGGGAACCGTGGCCGAGCCGACAGGAGTCGGACGCTCTTCGGCTGTCGGGGCCGGTGTGACCAGCGGGACCAGCGCACCCTGGCATGCAGCGGAGAACCAAGCGGCGAGTAGGAGCAGAACGATGCCGCTCGCTCGCTTCGTCGTCCACCCGTTCGCTCGCACGATCGAGCCTCCGAACTCAGGGCTCGTGCACCGACTCTCGCTGCTGCACGATCGTACTTCGTCGAGAGAATCCGTGGGGAGGGCCGGTCGACGCCCCCCGCACGGCTCGCTCCGTGACGCGACTACTGGACGACGGCGCAGATGAAATTATTGGACATGTTGACATCGACGTTTTGTGGAACGATGACCCGGACACAGTTCTGGGCCGGCTTTTGATTCACCGTCGCCGTGAAGGAGAAGCTCGCGACGTACCCGGCCGGCACTGCGCTCGCTGCCGTGCAGCTGGTTCCACTACAGCTCCACGCCACGCTGCCGCCACTCTGACTGATCACCGGCGGGCCGCTCAAGGAGATCGTCGGGTCGGGATACTCGATCGCTTGCACCCCAGCTGGGCAGGGGCCGCTGCCCGCATTGGAGACGGTGACGACGACAGTGAAGACGTTCGGCTGAGCCGTCGGCTGCATGACCTTGTCGACGACCATGTCGCACGCCGCGACTGGCGTCGGCGTCGCCGTGGGCTGTGGTGTCGGGGTCGGCACAGGCGTCGGCGTCAGCGTTGCGGTCGGCACGGACGTCGGCGTCGCGGTCGGCACGGACGTCGGTGTCGGTTTCGGTGGTGCCGTTGGGGTCGGTGTGGGCAACGGCGCGGTCGGCGAAGGAGTAGGTGGGAGGCCCGGTGTCACGACTGCGCCACCGCTGCTTTTCTTCGGTGTCGGGGTCGGCGTCGGCAGCGGCACGACGGTCAATCCCACGGCGACAGTCGGCTTCTTGACCGGCGTCGCAGTCGGCGTCGGCTCCAGGTCGAGCGGCGGCGGGCCGACCTGAACCGTCGCCACACCGAGTGTTTTGGTTGGGGTTGGTGTCGGTTGGGGAAGGCAGACGGTCAGGGTGAGGCTCTTGACCTCGGTGCTGTCGTGCACTTCGACGTCCAGCGCTGCCTGCGCCTTGATCTGATTGACCACAGATACCGGCAGAACCATCGAGACTTGCACGAAATTGGGCACGGTCGTCGCTGTCCAGGTCCCCACCAACGACGTGCTGAACTGCTGTGGGTAGAAAAGCGCACCCGGATACTGCCAGTCATGCACCCTGATTCCGTCGTCACCCGCCCATACCGTTGCGAGTGGACGCGCGACGACAGTGATCCATGCCGCGGTCACCGATCCCGCGTTGGGAATGTTCGTGAACGTGTGCAGGACGCGCTTCTGTGGAACCGCCGGTGCTGTCGGCAACTGTGTATAGTGCGCCGGATTCCCCAGGGCGTTGAGCAGCTGCGCCCGTGGCTGGAGCGGTCCCGGCCCCACGGTCATCGACTGCGGGGCGGAACCAGGCGGGCACGCCGGTACGGTTCCGACCACGGGAACGGTCGGCGTGGGAGTAGCGCCGAGTATCCCCCCGCATGCGGCGAGGATGAACGCGAGGATCACAACCAGGACGATCGAGCGTTCTTCGAATGATTTCCGCACTGCTCAACCTCTCTTCACGATCCCGCTCTGCACGCATCCTCGCGACCAACGAGTGAGCGACAGCCAACGACGATCCCCGCTTCCGTGCGGCACCGACGATCCGGGCCGCCCACGGATCGAGACGCGAGACCTCATCCTCCAGCGACGCGCTTTCCGGAGCGAGATCGGGCTCCCGCTCGCTCTCGGATCCGGCGGCCCACACCCGTTCTCCTTCGCGCGTTCTCGAGCGCGCCCGTACGCCCCCGCGCGCCGCGGCAGGACGATCGCGAGTACTGCTGCCGTCCGCGACGGAGTGGTCCACACCTCATGGCAGCGCCTCGCACCAGGTATCGTTCGCCGCGTTCGTATCGGCGCTACTCGTCACGGTCGCACACAGCTGCGCGGAACCGGAGGCGAGCGTCGCCATCGTCTGGAAACCGACCTGGTACATGGTGCCAGGCGGGTTGCCCGGCACCGCAGCGGAGGCGGTACAGGTCGTCCCGCTGCAACTCCAGCCCGCCGAGCCGTTGTACTCATAGGCCACTGCCAGACTTCCCAGTGTCAGCGCGCCACTGGGCGTGACGCTGAGGTTGAGCGTCACCGGTGGCGGGCAGTTCGCACCACCGACGCTGCTCACTCCGGCCGTCACCTGGTACTTTCCCGGAATCGTCTCGAGGAGACCGATACCGACCGCGAGGTCACATCCCGCCGTCGTGGTCGGGGGCGTATCGTCACCCGGCGTCGCGGTCGGCACTGCCGTCGGCGTCGCCGTGGGAGCAGCGGTCGGTGTCGCGGTGGGAGCAGCCGTGGCAGTCGGAGCAGCCGTCGGCGTCGGTGTCGCCGTGGGAACGGTGGTGACAGTCACCGAGCTGACGCTGACCGTGGTGGGCAGACTGGGCGGCGCACTCGAACCGGAGGCGACGACGGTCGGGACGAGCGGAGTGGTCGCTGGAGCCGATCCCGGCGTCGCCGTCGGCGATCCTTGTGTCGCGGTAGAGCCCGACCCGCCGGGCGTCAGCACGCTCGGCGTCGAGGGAGCGCGCGTCGGTGGCGACGCACCACCACACGCAGCGAGTGCGAGTGCGCCAGCGACGGCGGACACGACCAACCACCGGAAGGCACGGGACATCTCTCTCCTCCTTCCCGCTCGTGCCGGCGCACAGTCACCCAGTGCGTCGTCACGGGCTACTAGACCATCGACCGGATGCTGGTTCTTCCCCCTTTCCTGATCGGTCTCCAGCGCAGCAGGAACCCGACCTGGTCACCTATACAACGAGCGAAGGGGTCCAGCAGTTACGCGGTCGGCCGGCAGACGAGTGTGACGGCCGAGGGAGAACCCCGGTCGAGTGCGACGGTGACCGTGCCCTGACCGAGGAGCTTCCTCCCGTCCCACGTGACATCCGCCAGGTCAGCGAGGATACGGAGGTGGACGCCGAGGCCAGCCACCTGCAAGGTCGCTTCCCCTTTCCCGACGGTCGCCCGCAACGTTCCAGCCGGTAACCGGAACGTCGCCGGTCGCCCGGGCTCGAGCACCGACGGTACCCCGAGGAGTCGTCCAGCCACGGCAGCCGGCGGGTCGAGCCGGAGTGCGAGCGGTGGGCAGCCGACCGTCTGCACCGCGACCGGAGCGGTCCCCCAGGTGAGATACCCCCAGCCAACCACCGTCACGACAACCAGCCCCCCGACGGCGGCAAGTGCCGCTTTCGCCCACGACGAATGACGGATCCAGTCGCGCAACCGTACCACGCCGACGGGCGCAGCAGTCGGGGCAGCAAGCCCCTGCTCGATCGCCTGGCGGATCGCCTCGCGCATCTCTCCAGTCGGCAGGACAGGAGCCAAAGCAGGCAGGAGATCGGCAGCACTGATCGCCCGGCGAGCACGCTGGCAGGTCTCGCAGTGCTCGACATGCCGGGCGACCGCCCGCCGCAGTTCCGGTGTGAGTCCCTCCGGGAGCGACGTCCCTTCGAGCAGCCGCGCCAGCTCGGGGCAGTTCTGGCGACTCCGGCGCGCCAACAACAACACCGTGAAGCTTTCCTCCAGCGCGTCACGCACGCGACTGAGGCGCGTATTGATCGCACCGCGCCGCACACCGACGACCTGCGCGACCTCGGCTGGTGTGAGGTCGTGTCGCAGCGCCAGCTCGAGGACGGCGTAGTCGTTCGGTGGCAGACCCCGCGCAGCTTGCCAGACCAGCTCGGCCAGTTCGCGCCGTCGAGTCGTTTCTTCCGGCTCGGCCTCCGGGCCGCTCGCGGGAATCTCCGGCTCCCACTCCTCTCCTTCCGGTGTGGGAAGGTGCGAGAAGGCAGTCGTCCGTTGACGGCGCTGGTAGTCGATCGCTGCGTTGCGGGCGATGGTGAAGAGCCAGGCTCGCAGCGAGCCGCTGAACCGGCGCGCCCGCAGCGCTTGCATCGCTTTGAGGAACGTCTCCTGGGTGATATCGGCCGCGGCGTCGCGGTCACCGATGAGACGCACGACAAAATCGTAGATCCGGTCGACGTAGCGCTCGTAGAGGGTCGCGAAGGCCTGACTGTCCCCCGCGCGGAAACGCTGCACGAGTTCGTCGTCGGTGCGGGATCCTTGCTGCATTCGGGCCATAAGGCGTCGCGCTTCTCCTATTCGGCCAGCTGCTCGACGGCGCAATAGTAGCATCTGGGCATGCACCCTTCAGGTGGCGCACGATCACTGGTCCCGACATGGGCGTCACCGTGGTGTGTTCGCAGTTCGCAGCTCTCCACGCTATCCTTGCCCATTCGGGAAGTACAGAGCGCGTGAGCGCCGTGGCGCCGGAGGTGGAGGACAGCGACGATGCGGGTGATGAAGTTCGGCGGAACCTCGGTCGGCAATGCCGCAGCGATCGATCGCACGGCGCGGATCATCGCCGACGCCTACCGTGGCGACGGACGCCTCGTTGCCGTCGTTTCGGCGATGAGCGGTGTCACCAACCAGCTGATCGCGGCCGCCCAGGCCGCGGCTGAGGGCGACGAGCACGCAGCCGGAACACTCCAGCGCGAACTGCTCGAGCGGCACGAGGCGGTGACGACCGAACTGATCGCCACTCCTGCGCGCCAGGAGGCGACGATCGCTCGCCTCGCCGAACTCGCTGCCCGCTGTGCCCGGCTCGTCGAGTCCGTCCACGTGTTGCGTGACCTCTCGCCACGCGCGCTCGATTGGATCGTCTCCTTCGGCGAGCGGATGAGTGCCGTCGTCGTGGCAGCCGTCCTCGAGGAGCGCGGTATCCCAGCCGTCCCGGTCGAGAGCGACCGAGTGATCGTGACCGACGATCACTTCGGCAACGCAAATCCACTTCTCGACGAAACCCGTGCCCGAGCCGAGGCAGTCTTGGTGCCGCTCCTCGAGTCGGGGAAGCTTCCCGTCGTGACAGGATTCTTCGGTGCGACCCACAAGGGCGCTGTCACGACGCTCGGCCGCGGTGGATCCGACTTCTCGGCCTCCATCCTGGCGCATGCGCTCGACGCCGAAGAGGTCTGGATCTGGACAGACGTCGACGGCGTGCTGACGGCTGACCCACGGCTCGTCCCGAGTGCCCGCACGCTTCCCGCGATCTCCTTCGCGGAAGCGACCGAACTGGCCTACTTCGGCGCCAAGGTCATCCACCCACGGACGATGCAGCCAGCCGCCGAACGCGGCATCCCGATCTGGATCAAGAACACGTTCAACCCCGAGCACCCCGGAACGCGGATCGGGCCGGAAACGAGCGCGAACGGCTCGGTCGTCAAGGCGATCACCGCGATTCCTGGTGTCAGCGTGATCACCGTCGAGGGCTCAGGCTTCCTCGGAGTCGCCGACGTCACTGCACGTGTCTTCGAAACGGTCGGGCGCACCGGCGTCAATGTCTATATGGTCTTCCAAGCCTCCTCGCAGCACAGTCTCGGCTTCGTCGTCCGACGCACCGATGCGAGCAAGGTGCTGCGCGCGCTCGAGCGCGAGTTCGAGCTCGACCTCCTCAAGGGACGCATCGCGCGTATCTGGGAAGAGCCTGGGATGGCGATCGTCGCCGTCGTCGGCGCCGGAATGCGCGGTACGCCGGGCGTCGCCGGCCGCGTCTTCGGTACGCTCGGCCAGCACCGGATCAACATCGTCGCGATCGCCCAGGGATCGAGCGAGCTCAACATCTCGTTCGTCATCCGCGAAGACGAGGTGGCCCGCGCTGTCCCCGCGATTCACGACGCCTTCGGGCTCGGTGGGTCGTCTGCCGACTGATCCTCGCTCGGTTCTGGACAGTGCCCTTTCGTCCGCTGCTCGGTTATGAGCGTCCATCCTGCCCAGACCAGTACCGCAGTGGGCAAGAGGATGAACGCGAGCACGAAGAGCCACGTTCCAGGATGCGTCCAGTCGATGGCCACGGCCTCCCTGCAGTCCGACTACCAGAAGTCTCGGCCGGCCAAGCGGCCGACCAGGCTTTCCGAGCATACTCGTGTGGCGATCAGCCTGCGCCCGTAGTCGACCGGCTGGATGTGCGTCGCCGTACCTCTCGCCAGCACAGTCGACGCGGCAGACGCTTGTCCGATCGTCTGGACACAGACACACGCCGGCGACCACGCGTTGACCGGCGACCAGTCGTCCCGCTCGCCAGAGTTCCGTTATGGAGACGCTCACGCTGCTCGCTCTCGCACTGATCAGCGCGGCTATCCTGACTGCACTCGTCGCCCTCTGTCTCCGCTGGCTCGGTATCCCGCCAGCGCGACCGGAAGAGCGCACACGCGGTATCGAACTCTTGATCGAACAGTTACGCGAGCGCTTCGGCCGCCACCCCTCACGGTGAGCGGTCAGCTGCTCGGCGAGCCATCCTCCCCACCGCCGTTCTCGGCTGGTTCCGGATCGGCTGCCGTTTCCTCAGCGCGCGACTCGTCACGTTCCCCACGCTCGTCACGGCGCCCGAAGTCGCGCATCCGCTCGGCATACTCGCGCAGCCGATCCATCACCCGGCGATGGACTGTCCCCTCCGGGTACGTCCCATCGGGCTGACGCTCACCGGCCGGTACACCGGTCAGGATTTCGATCCCCTGGTCGACCGTGTCGACGGCCCAAATGTGGAACTTCCCCTCGGCGACGGCTTGGATCACTTCCTCGTCCAACATGAGGTGCTGGACATTCGCCGTGGGGATGATGACTCCCTGTTCACCGGTCAGTCCTTGCGCCTTGCAGACTGCGAAGAACCCCTCGATCTTCTCGTTGACCCCTCCGATCGCCTGGACTTCGCCGTACTGGTTCACCGAACCGGTCACCGCGATGCCTTGCTTGATCGGTAAGCCAGAGAGCGCCGAGAGCAAGGCGTAGAGTTCAGTCGAGGAAGCCGAGTCCCCCTCGATCTCCTCGTAGGCCTGCTCGAAGGTGATCGAGGCGCTGATCGCCAGCGGGAAATCTTGAGCATAGGCGCCAGCGAGGTAGTTGGAGAGGATCAAGAACCCCTTGGAGTGGATCGGCCCGGAGAGCGCGATCTCGCGTTCGATGCTGATGAGATTCCCGCGACCGAGCGCAATACGCGCCGTGACGCGCGACGGTTTGCCGAAGGCAAAATCGCCCAGATCGACGACCGCCAGTCCGTTGATTACGCCTACCCGCGCACCCCGCGTCTCGATCTTGAGCGTCCCCTCAGCGATCAGCTCGCGGATCCGTTCGGCGATGAGGTCGGACCGGTACCGCTTCTTCTGGATCGCGGTCTCGACATCCTCAGCCGTCACGATGTCGCGCCCGGCCTTTCCTGCCCAATAGCTCGCCTCGGCGACCAGGTTCCCGATCTCGAGCAGCTGCGAGGAGAGTTTCCGCTGGTGCTCGACCTGCCGCGCACCGAACTCGATGACCCGCGCGACAGCGCTGCGGTCGAAATGCCGCAACCCCTGCTCGCGGACGACGCGACTGATGAACGCGGCATAGCCCATGACGTGCTGGTCGTCCCAATCCATGTCTGGTGCGAAATCAGCTCGCACGCGGAAGAGCTCGCGAAAGTCGTCATCGTATGCGGACAAGAGGTAGTAGAGCAAGGGTGAGCCGATGAGCACGACTTTGACGTCCAGGGGAATCGGATCGGGGCGCAAGGTGGCAGTCGGCAACACCGCGTACTGCTGGCCGACGTTCTCGATCACGACCTGCCGCGTGATGAGCGCTCGCTTGAGTGCGTCCCAGGCGAACGGGTTCTGGAGCAGCTCGACAGCATGCACGACAAGGAAGCCACCGTTCGCCCGGTGTAAGGCTCCCGCCCGAATCTGGCTGAAATCAGTGACCATCGCGCCGAACGTCGCCCGGTAGTCGATACGTCCGACGAGGTTGTAATACCAAGGGTTGCGCTCGAAAATCACCGGCGCGCCTTGCGTCTGACTATTGTCGACCAAGACGTTGATGCGATAGCGGGCGAGATGCTCTTGCTGTTGCAGCGCCTGCAGCTGGGCGATCGGAGTCGGTACGCCGGGTACTTGCGGCGGGAAGAAGTCGTGCAGGTGCTCGGGAATGTCCTCGCGAACCTGATCGAGGAACGCCAGCACTTGTGGGACGTCTTGGTATCGTTCCCGGAGTTCGTCGAACAAACCACCCACCGCGAAGAGCGCCACCTCACGGTCGAGCTGCCGCAAACGCTCGGCCGTCTCGCGCTCCAGTCGCCGCACTTCGCGGAGCGCATCGGCCACACGATCCTGGATCCGCTGGTTGCGGCGTTCCAGCTCCTCGCGTACCGGCTCCGGCAAACGCTCGTACTCCTCCGGTGCAAGGGGCCGGCCCTGGACGACCGGTACGCTGATCACGCCAGCAGGTGTCAATTCGACTGCGAAGCCGAGCTGCTGGGCGAACTGCTGAACGCCTTCCCACAGCCGCTCGCGCTCCTGGTTGAGCCGGTCGATGATGGCGCGGCGTCTCCGGTCGTACTCTTCGCTCTCGAACGCCCGCGGGATCGCCTGTTGGGCTGCTCGCAGAAATTCGTCCATGTCGCGCGCGAGCTGCGCACCGCGCCCGGCCGGTAACGAGATCGCGAGCGGTCGCTCCGGATCCTGGAAGTTGTGGACGTAGATCCAGTCTGGCGGCGTCGGCTTCGTCGCAGCGAGCTGCTCGACGAGACGGAGTACCGTACTCTCCCGGCCTGAACCAGGCCGACCAGCTACATAGACGTTGTATCCGTAGGAGCTGATTTCCAGCCCGAACTCGAGCGCCTCCAGTGCCCGCGGCTGCCCGACTGTGCCTGCGATCGGATCCACCTCGGCCGTCGTCTGGAACGGGAGGGTCGCCGGGTCCAGCCGACGGCGCAAGCGATCGGTCGAGACCCGGAGTTCTTGCGTCCCCGCACCACCCATTGTCCCGCTCATGTTCCCTTCCCTCCCTCGCGAACATCCGAACGGACGACTGCGCCAGCTGCTCCCTGGCATTCAGCCGGCTGCGCCGGGCGGCGTCAAGAAGCTCCCGACGATCGCGGCTGCGCCGTAGGAGAGCACGGCGACCAGAAGCGCCCGGAGCGTCCCGACTCCGAGCGTCTCGCGCAACGCCATGAGCGTCGTGAAGACTGTCCACACGAGCGCCAGCGGAACCACCACGACTTGGAGAGCTGGCACGACACCGAAAACCAGGAGGAGCGTCGGTGCGAGCGCGAGACCGAGGGTGCGGGCCAACTGGCCGAGCGTCGCCTGCGTCTCCGCCCCGGGCAACGCCTTAGTGCCGAAGACGTACGCCGCCAGGACGAAGACCGTCCAGGAAACGAACGCTGAGGCAGCCGTGACGCCGAAGGCTGGCAAGCCGCCGGACGGCAGCGCCACGACACCCGCCGCCAGCACGCAGAGCGCGACGAAGAGCAGGACCGGCACGGTAGCCACTGGATCGTTCCGGACTGCTCGGTAGGCGCGCGGATCGAAACGGAGCGCATCGATGATCAATCGCAGCATCGTCTTCCTCGCTCGCTACCGCCGCTCGAGCGGCCAGCCGTACTCCTTCACGATCCAAGCGTACAGCGGCGGCACCTCGAGGAACTCGACCCGCTGGCCGAGCGTCCGGGCCTCGATCAGAAAGCTCTTCAGTCGCTCCGGATCGCGATACAGGCAGTCCGGCGAGGCTGCGACAATGACATCGATCTCGCGCAACCACATCGCGGTTCGGAGCGCTTTGAGCCCCGGTCGTCGCTCAGGAAACTCCGGCAAGATCTCACTGAAGACCTTCGCGACCTCGTAGTCTTCGCGCGCAGCGAACGCACGAAGTCGAGCCTCCTGCTCAGCGAGCTCGACTTCAGGAGCGGGCCGCTTCTTCGCCTCTTTCGGATCGGTCGGCAACCGGGTCACCAGGAACAGTGCCGCCCGCTCTCTCGGCATCGTCTACCCCCTCGGAACGGTCGCCCGAACGCGGGTGAGTCTATCCACGCTCACCCTGATACGCCCCACGATACCCCTCGGCGACCGGTCGTTCCAACCGGTGGAAGACGAGCTGGGCGACCCGAGCGTGCCGCTGCAAGCGGAATCCAGCCGGATTGTAGACGACGAGCAGTGCCACGCCTTGACCGCGGTATCCCGCATCCCACACTGCCGTGTGCAGCGCGACCCCGCAGCGCAGCAAGCTCGAGCGCGGCCGGGCATAGGCCATGCAGTCGGCCGGGATCGAGACGGTCTCGCTGAACCGTACGAGATACGGACCCGGTGCGAGGTCCCACCAACCGGCGCTGTCCGGCTCGATCGGCTCGAATTCCGGCAGACGCCGCTCGGCGTCACTCGCACCGAGCTGTCCTTTGCTCGCATAGCGAGCCACAGTGGCAACAGTGAGGTCGATCCCATGCGGCTGCAGCTGTTCGTCGGGGGCTGGCAGGTCGCGTACCAGCGGTGGGTCGCCCGCCAGCAAGGCGAGGAGCTGTTCCCTGCTCAACACACCATCGCGCTCGCCCATTCAGCCTCCTCGGACTCGTTGCGCCAATCGCGCGTAGGGATGGCCGATCGCCAGAATCCCCCGCTGGTGCTCCGGAAGTTCCGCCCACACCTGGAGTGGACTCGGCTCGGTCCGTGGCAGGATGCGGCCGTTTACCATCGTCAGCGTGTTCACGAGCAACTGCGAGCCCCGCCGCGCTTCCATCCTGACGTCGTAAAAGACAATGTCACCCTCGACGAGCCGGAACAGCGCGATGTCCGCTGGTGTCCCCTCGGCCAGACTGCCCAGCTCGGGACGACCGATGAGCTGCGCTGGACGGACTGTGGCGCGTTCGATCACCTCGGGCAGAGTCAGGCCGAGCGCGAGAAACTTCGAGAGGGTCGTCGGTAGGTCGAACATCGGGCCCTGTATGGCCAGCTGGTGGATATCGCTCGAAATCGTGTCCGGAAGGATTCCCTCGGCCAGGAGCCGCTCCGCGACAGCGAAGCTGAAGGAACCAGTCCCATGGCCGACATCGAGGACGAGCCCCCGCTCGCGGAGCGCCCGGATCGCCGGATGGACGTTCCCATCCGGTGTCAGGATCCGCATGGTACCGCCGGTCGAGCAGTGCGTGAGGATGTCGCCCGGGCGAAGGAGTTCGGCAACGTCATCGATCGTGGGTGGCCCGTTGCCGATATGGACCATCAGCGGTACGCGCAGCTGGTCAGCGAACTCTCGTGCGAGCTGGAGCGGCCGGATACCGACACCGCGCGTCGTGTTCGCGTCGATGCGTGCTTTCACGCCGAGGATCCGGTCACGATTCGCTTCGATGACCCGGGCAGCCAGATCGACGTCGCAATACGCGAGGTTCGCGAACTCCCAGGTCGGAGCAGCGAGCCCGATCGAAGAAAGGTTCAACAATGCGAAGATCCGTACCTGGCTGCGCTCGATGATGAAGCGCCGCAAGCCTGGGAAGGTGTACGCCCCTGCGCTCCCCGCATCGAGCCAGGTCGTCACTCCGGTACGGGCCGCGATCGGGTCCGGCTCGATACCCCAGTATGTCGCACCCCAGTAGACGTGCGTGTGCAGGTCGATGAGTCCGGGCGTCACGAGCTGCCCGCGAGCGTCGATCACCTGCTCGGCGATGGAGTCCGCCAGCGAGGGTGCCACCCGGGCGATCGCCCCGTCTCGGATGCCGATGTCGAAGCGACCGAAGCGCCTCGTACCAGGATCCACCAGTTCCCCGCCGAGGATCAGGGTATCGAACCGTTCGCGCTCCGTCGTGCACATCGTGCGCTGTCCCCTCGTCGCACACCGGTGCTTCCACTGCCCTCCGGCGTCCTCAATGCTCGCCCGAGATGACCCCGCGCGTCAATCCGCCACGTTCGATCCGGCGGCCACCTCGGTCGAGCACGTCGGAACCTGTGCCGGAGCCGTGTCGTTCGAAACGCATCGTGCCATGTCGCCCCGTCATCATCGGTCGACACCGTGAGCCAGCGACCGCTGCAGCCAGCCGATGAGATCTTCGACGCGCTCGCAGTGGGTACCGTACCAGTAGACCTGCCCGCAATCAGCACACTGCCGGAACTCCTCCGCCCGCGCCCAGCTCCGCGGCGGGACCCGAGCGCGGACGTCCTCGCGCGCGACAGGCTCGAGGATGCCATTGCACCGTGGGCAGCGTGTGAACGGCTGCATGCTTCCGAGCAGGTCGAAGCGCCGGACGACCTCGAGGAGCTGCATGCGCGGCTGCAGCGAACGCACCCAGTACCCGTGCGTCACGATCCGGCGCTTGAGCAGCTCGCGGTCACGTGTCAGGAGAATCCGCCGCTCGACACGCGCCCGGCTCGCGAGTGTCGCATCGTCAGCCACGCGCTCGTACCAGGTATCGAAGCCGAGCATACGCAGGTAGGCCACGAGGCGTCCGAGGTGCACGTCGCAGACGAAGCGCGGCTCGCGGAGCGGTTTCGGCCGCAGGCGCTGGATCGGCCCGATATCGATCGACTCGAACATCGGGTAGATCGCGATCCGCTCGCCACCACGCGGCCGGTACGACCAGTCGACGGGTTCGTCGTCGACCAGGACGAGGTCGACCTCGACCGGGGGAATCCCGAGGCCAGCAACGAGGTCGCGCACCGTCGCGCTGAGCGGCAACGGGACCTCGAAGGAACGCTGGCGCGCCGGTGGCGGGAGAAAGTCGTTGAGTTCCGCATAGGCTCGGACGACGACCGAGCCGGCTGCCCACCGCATGCAACGCTCCTCGGGACGAGAGCAGGGCGTCCATGCTCGGTCACGCGTGCGTCCACGCACCGCGTCGCTATCGTACCGCTGGGAAGGCCGGGCGGAGGGAGTCGGAGCGGTTCACTCGCCGATCACTGTCCGATTCGCTCGCTGAGTTCCCGAGCAGCGGTCCGAGAAAACGTCCACCACTCCGGTGATCCGCGGCCCTCTCGACGAACGACCCGCTCCCGCAGCCGAGCGTCCCCCACTGCGCTGGACGCCGCTGCTGGAGCGCCGCGCTCGCCTACGAGAGCGATTGCCCGGTGAGCTCCCAGTACGCGTCGAGGTACCGGAGCGCCTTGTCCACCGAAGCAGGTAACCGCTCGCGCTCGATCACCTCGATCTCCGCTTCCCGAACGATCGAGCGCTCCGTCTCGAGCCACAGCGCCTGACGCTGCTGGAGATCCGACAGGTGTCCGGTGCGCGCCTCGTACAACTGTTCCAGTGCGATTTCTCGCGCCACCACGCGCGGGTACAACTCGTTCCAGTACGCCTGCTCACCGAACGTGCGGATGTATGCAGCGAGCCGAGCGTCGACGCTCGTCGCTGCCAGCGCGCGATCACGTTCCACCCGCGCGCGGACTGTGGCTTCGTCCGGCCAGAGACCCTCCCGCTCCGCCGCTGCTTCCAGGGCGCGGTCGCGGATGAGCGCCGCGAGCGCGACCGTCGGGGCACCGTACGCTTCGATGAGCGCGATGTGCCGCTCGAGCAGTGCACGTTGCCCCTCATCGGTCGTGTTGGTGAGCGCATCCCGCATCCAGTCGAGGTTCGCCACAGTCCAGCGCTCCATCTCGGCGAGGTCGGCCACCGTCACCGGCCGACCCGCGACGCGCAGGACGGGCGTTTCTTCCCCGTCCCGGCGCGCCTCCGCCGCTGACTCCACCTGGGCCAGTCCGGGAATCGACGCGAGAAGTGCGGTTTGACGTAGCAGGAGCAGGGCCACGACGAGCGTTGCGACACCGAGAGCACCAGCGAGGACGAGACGGTTCTTCACGCGTCACCTCCGACCAGAGCGTCCAGGTGCGATCCCGCCCGACACCGCCGTAACAGCCCGCGGCATCGCAGAGCAGGAACGCCCACGTCCCACGATCCTCCGCTCGCACCGTACTCGCGAAGCCACCGAGGTATTGTGGGTCGACTGTACAGCCGCCGAAGACAGCCCCACCCGGTGCGATCGCCCCACAGCCGACCATCGACCAAGCGTACGAGGGCACCGTCTTCCGCACCTGTCCCCTATGAATGAAATACAGCGTTGTACCGGGACTCCGGATGTCCCCAGTCGGATTTCGAACGTAGACCGGACTTTGGTGCCGTGTGAGCGCGTTCACGCCGCGCAACGGGTTCCAGTCCGTACGGCCGAGAGAGTTTCCGGAGTAGTACCAGATTGCACCGCCCGGTTGTACACCAACCGCTGACCACTCGTAAAAGAGCTGCTGGTACGCGGTAAGCGCCGAGCCTGCCGCTGCGATGACGGTCACGAGCGCTACCAGTATTGCGCAGGCAACCCTTCGCACCATCCTCATCCCTCCGTTTTCACGAGGGTGTCCTTCCTAACGTGAGATTAGCAGAGAGAGATGTCAAGACCTCGAAGGCACAGTGCGCAAAATCGTGCCTTTCCGCTTCGATGGCGGAACGAGACGGCACGCGGCCAGGGTGCACGTCATCGATCAGCTGGCGTCCATGAGCGGCGCGCGACGCGGCGAACAGTGGGGCGAAGTTCGAAGGAACGTGCGCTCGCAGAACGTCCTGCGCACGGCACAGCACGCACTGTTGGATCACCCCACGGGCACGAGGCAGCACAAACTGTCTTACGATCGCTTTCCGACTGCCGCGACCTCCCTCCGAGACGATACACGAATCGGGACCCAGATCGCGTACAGCAGGTTCGGTGCCGTTCCCATGCCCTTGCCGGATCATGCCTGGCTCTCGAGAGCTTGTGTCGGGATCTACGAGAGAGCACTCGCGGGAACATATCTTCCGGCAAGCGCCACGCGCCGATCGAGGTGGCTCGGCGCCCAACGAGGAAGACCGGAGCCTCCCAACCGCAGGCCGAATGCTCCTTCTGTGAGCGAGGACTAGCAAGCCGCAGCGACCGGACAGTTGTGCTGCTACTCGATGACGACGGGAGCGACTGCGCCAGCGAGTTCCTCCACCCGTCCGCGCTCGACGGCTCCCGGTTGCAACGTCTCCACGCTGGCGGAACCGGCCGCCACGGCCAGCCGCACAGCGCGCTCGATCGGCCAACCGCGCAGGAGTCCGGTCGCGAGGCCAGCGACGAACGCATCGCCGGCACCGATCGGGTTGCGCACGGTCACCGCACTCGGCGCGGGCACGAACCACAATCGCTCCTTCGTCGCGACCGCTGCACCCGCTGCCCCGGCTTTGACGATCGCCGCCTGTCGCGTCGCCCGGGCGAGCGCTCGCGCTGCTGCCAGCGCTCGTTCGCGGAGTTCCACTGGATCGTCGGTGACGAGCTCGGCGCTCGCCTGTCCGAGTGCGCCCTCGGCTTCGAAGACGTTGGGCGTCAGGATGTCCGGTTCGGCAGCGAGCACTGCCACCAGCGCTTCCCGTGCGGCATCGACGATGACCGGGAGCTGGCGAGAACGGGCCAGCGCGACACACTCGACATACAGGGCGACTGGGAGGCCAGGTGGGAGCGAGCCGATCGCCACCACCAGCGCACTGTCCCCGAGCTTCCGAGCGAGCAACTCGAGCAACTCCGACGCCAGACTCGCGTCGAGCCGGGGGCCTTCCTCATTGAACACCGTCACCCGGCCACTGTCCTCGAGGACGATCGTGTTGACCCTGGTCTCCGCCTGGAACCAGTAGGGGTGCACCGCGAGACGCTCGCGGTCGGCGAGTTCAGCCACGAGCCGCCCGATCCAGCCACCGAGGAAGCCGACCACGCTCGCCTCGGCACCCAGCGCCGCAGCCGCCCGGGCGAGGTTCAACCCCTTCCCGCCTGCCGAGACGAAAGCCGAGCGGAAGCGCATGACCGTACCCGGTTCCAGCGCCCCCAGCGACCCGATCCGATCCAGGCCGAGATTCGGGCACAGAACCGTGACCTTCCCTCCGCTCATCGGCTGACTCACCCTTCCCTCCGCTAGACGGTCGAGCCGAACAGGAACTGCCGCGTCTCGGTAGGAGGGTACGAACCTCGTGCAAGAACATCCTACCGGCCCGGCACCTGCCACGGTAGACTGCACGGTCGCGGCCGGGTCGGGCAGCTCGAGCGCCAGCGGTGGCCACGGCCCGCTCCAGCCGCTCCGGACAACTTCTCGACGAAGAGACGGCGTCGTAGACTGGTTCAGCACGGCACGACCGAGGGGGAAGGGAGAGCTCGAGCGATGACGACGACACTGCTCGGCAAACCGCTCAAGCGACGCGATGCTGAACCGAAGGTGCGCGGCGAAGCACGGTATACCGACGACCTGCGCATACCGGGGCTCCTCCACGCCCGGCTCGTCACGAGTCCACACGCGCACGCTCGTATCGTCCGCATCGACACCCGTGCTGCCAGCCACTTGCCGGGAGTCGTCGCGGTCCTGACCGGCCAGGATCTCCTGCCACCAGGACCGGAGCCAGCTGAACGAGCCCGGCACCTCCTGGCCCGCGACAAGGTCATCTTCGCCGGTCAGCCGGTCGCGGTCGTGGTCGCCGACTCGCCCTATACCGCAGCCGATGCGGCCGAGCTCGTCGCGGTGGAGTACGAGGAGCTACCGACTGTCGTCGACCCGCTCGAGGCGATGCGTCCCGACGCACCGGCTATCCGCCCGAAGGAACTCGAGGGCGAATGGGCAGAAGCAGGGATGCACGCGACCGTGTCCGGCGGCGAGGAGCTGGATATCCGCCGACTGCCGGCCAACGTCACGAACGCCGTGCGCTTCCAGCGCGGCGACGTGGCACAGGGCTTCGCCAGCGCGGACCTCGTGATCGAACGCACCTACCGCACGCCGTTCGTCCACCAGTCGTATCTCGAACCGCATGCCTCGGTCGCCGTGCCGCGTCCCGACGGCGGTGTCACGATCTACACGAGCACACAAGGCATGTTCTACTGCCGCAACGTGACGGCCACGACCTTGGGCCTCCCGCACGAGCTGGTCACGGTCGTCCCCATGGAAGTCGGCGGTGGCTTCGGCGGGAAGACGGTCTTGCTGGAACCGCTCGTCGCAGCGGTCGCGCTCCGGCTCGGCCGACCGGTCAAGCTCGTCCTCACGCGCACGGAAGAGTTCCTGCTCGCCACACCCGCACCGGCGGCGATCTTCGAGTTGCGCGGCGGGATCCGCCGCGATGGAACGCTGACGACACTTTCGGCACGCGTCATCTTCGATTCCGGCGCCTACCCCGGCGCCCCGGTGAATATCGCGCTGCTGCTCCTAGGGGGCACCTATCGCTGGGAGCACCTCGATCTCGTCGGATACGAGGTCCTGACCAACAAGCCGGGCACCGGGGCCTACCGGGCTCCGGGAGTTCCGCAAGCGACCTTCGCCGTCGAACAACTGGTCGACGAGCTGGCTCGGGGGATCGGTCTGGACCCGCTCGAGGTGCGCCTCCGGAACGCGTCCCGGACCGGTGATCTCCAGCCGAACGGCGTCCCCTGGCCACCGATCGGACTCGTCGAGGTCCTCGAGCGCGCGCGAGAACATCCCCTCTGGCGCGCACGGGAGAAGCGCCCGAACGAAGGCTGGGGACTCGCCATCGGCGGCTGGCCGGGTGGCATCGAACCCTGCGCAGCGAACGTCCGCCTCAACCACGACGGTACCTTCACCGTGACGCTCGGCGCTGTCGACATCACCGGTACGCATACCGTCCTCGCGATGATCGCCGCTGAGGTGCTCGAGCAACCGGTCGAGCGCGTCCGCATCGCGCTCCTCCCGAGCGATGCCGCCCCGTACGCGGGGATGAGCGGCGGGAGCAAGATCACCTACACGGTCGGACTCGCCGTCAAGGCAGCGGCCGAGGAAGCGAAACGGCAGCTCCTGGAGATCGCCGCCAGCGAGCTCGAAGCAGCACCGGAAGACCTCGAACTGGTCGACGGGGCGGTTCAGGTACGTGGCGTGCCCGATCGCCGTATCACGCTCCAGCACATTGCCGCGCTCAGCATGGCGTTCGGCGGTCGGTACGCGCCGGTCTACGGCACGGGCCGGGTGGCCGTGACCCAGCAGTCGCCCGGTTTCGACCTGCAGATCGCGCACGTGCGCGTCGACCCCGAGACGGGCGAAGTGCACCTCCTCGACCTCGTCGCGATCCAGGACGTGGGGCGGGCGCTCAACCCGGCACTGGTGGAAGAGCAGGTGCACGGTGGCGTCGGTCAAGGGGTCGGCTGGGCGCTCCACGAGGCGATGCGCTGGGACGAGAACGGCCGACCGCTCAACCCGACGTTCCTCGACTACGACCTCCCGAAGGCGAGCCACCTTCCGGCGATCGCCGTCGAGCTGGTCGAGGTGCCCTCGCCGGTCGGTCCTTTCGGCGCGAAGGGAGTCGGTGAACCGCCGGTGATACCGACCGCCGCTGCGGTCGCCAATGCCATCGCCGACGCGATCGGCGTGCGCATGACCGAGCTTCCGATCACGCCGGAACGCGTCCGAGCAGCGCTCCAGGAAGCCTCGGCGAGCTGAGGGGGAGCGAAGCGATCGGGTCGCTTGTCACCCGGTCCGATCGCTTCGCGCATGCTCCCAGCGACCGCCTCCCGAGCGGCCACTGCAGCCTGGTCGGGAGCGAACCCGAGCGCAGGGCCCGGTGGCAGTCGCATGGCAGGAACCCGCGCTACCCAGCGTTTCCAGCAGGCAGTGGCTGGGATCGGGGCGGCGCATCTCCCCGATTGCCGGGAAACGGGGACACACAGCGCATTGACGCGCCTGCATGGCCAGGTGGACGTATCGCGTGCGCGTCGGGCGTGGTGCAGCCGTCCGCACGCTCCCCGAGCGAGCCGCGCTAGCAATCCGGTTTGCCCGGTCGGCACTCACGGCTGTGGCGTGATCGAGACGACCGTTACGGACTCGGTCGAAATCGTGCTGCCCTCGATCCGGGCAACACCGAACCAGAGGTAGAACGCCACGAACAGGACAACACAGGCGAGAACGATTGCCCCACTGAGGGTAACAATCCAGAACACGAACCGACGCATCGTCCCGAGCGAGTGTGCCCGCTCTCCGTTCTGCACGGCTCACCTCCCCGATCGCACCGCTAGCGGGGATCGATACGATCGCCCCCTGGCCGAATACCTTCCGTCGGCATAACCAGTCAGTTCAGCCCATGGGTAGGAGTGACTGACGCAGCCGAGCTGCGAGGTCAGGCACAATGCGAAATGCCCTTGCCGGAAATGACGGACGAAGTTATAGCCATTACCATCGGCGGTATTCTGTGCGATATCGCCAACGAATTACCAAAACGGCATAAGGACACTACCTCTGCTCCGGCCACCATAACCTGTTATTGTAGAGCCATTCGAGCACCGCCAAAGCACGACGTGATATTCCCACAATGCGACACCGAATGCATTACGTCCTACAAGAAGGACACCCGCTTCCCAGCAAATTCCCGTTGTCGAGACGAAGTGGTTCCGAGGGCTCGAAATGGCAGCGGGGCGTCCGATAGTGATAGTCGTGCGCTCCGCTGAGAGGTAGTCACGAACGAGCTGCTGCTCTTCAGGAGACAGCTGCTGGAACGCTCCGGCCGGATCGCCAGCCTGCGCCAGCGCAGCCACGATCCGTTCCGCTCGCTCGCGCGTTCAAGTCGTGACCGGCTTCGCTGCCGCGACCGGCGTCGGCACCACCGCGAGGGAGAGCGCGAAGACGAGCAAAGCCGTACGGCGTCGCCAGAGGCTGCGCATCGGAACCCCCTCTCGAATTCCAGAGACGCTCTACCGGTCACGGCGCGTCGTACGTCCAAAATATCAGAGAGAGATGTCAACCCTCAGGCGAGGCCGAGACGCACGCAGGGTGGGACACCGCGCCCTCGTCGAACCCAGCGGGCACCTGGGAGACCGAATACCGGCCTTGCGTGCAGGGTCGAGAAGACCCTGCGCGGTATCCATCGGACACGCGGGGACACATTCAGTCGAAGAACGATTCAGGGATCGGCACGAAGGCAGCATCAGCGAGGAGTTCCTCGCCTTCGCGGGTAAGCCAGGTTCCGAGCACGACCGCGCGGGCGGGGCGCCGCCCGATGCGCTCGAGTATCGCCGCCCGCTCGCGGGCTCGCTGGACGTCGGACGGGCCGACCCCCCAGGAAATCTCGCAGACCAGGTAGACCAGACGCTCCCGCCCGTTCGCCTCGCGTCCCTCGATCACCAGGTCGGCGAGCAACAGCTGTTCCGCTTCCTCCTCGCTGAGGAGCCCGGCATCCACCGCATCTTCGACCAACCGGGTCAGGTCTTCGTTCGTCAGCACACGCGGGCGCCGGACGACCTTGCGGAAGAGTCCACCGAACCGCCGCTCGACGAGGAGCGGGAGAACCAGGCCCTTGAGCCGTCCGAGGTCACGCTCGACCCGACCCATCCGCACTGTGAGGTCGTCGACCCGCTGCGTCAACGCTTCGATCTGCGCTTCCACCCGCTCCATCCGTTGGGTCAACGCCTCGATCTGCGCCTCGACGCGCTCCATCCGTTGCGTCAGCGCCTCGATCTGGGCTTCCGCGTCAGCGCCTCGATCTGGGCTTCGACACGCTCCATCCGCACCGTCAGGTCGTCGACCCGCTGCGTCAACGCCTCGATCTGCGCCTCCACCCGCTCCATGCGCTGCGTCAGCGCCTCGATCTGCGCCTCGACCCGGTCCATGCGCTGCGTCAGCGCTTCGATCTGCGCTTCGACTCGCCCCGCCAGTTCGTCGATCCGCGCAGCTAGTCCAGCTAGAGCACGCTCCATCGCCTCTTGGAACGCTGCCAGATGGGCAGTCAACCGTTCCTGCCCCACCACCAGCGATCGGACGACATCGGGTAACTGCAGGAGTTCCTCCGAGAGCAAGAGAGCCCGTACCGCCGCCCGGAACTCCGGCGAGGTCTCCAGCAAGTGCAGAAACTCTTCAATGTGCTTCGAATATGCACTCACCCAGCTCCTCCCCCTCGCTGCAGCGAAAGCATAGCAGGAGCGTGCCGCGCGCGCCACACCTGCCGTTCGCTCAGGTGTGAGTCGGTAAGGGAACCGGTTGCCAGCCCGCTTCGCTGAGCAGCGATACCTCCCGGTACCCGACCGCAGCGAGAATCTCCTGCGCTTCTG
This sequence comes from Thermomicrobium sp. 4228-Ro, assembly GCF_026241205.1. NCBI lineage: Bacteria > Pseudomonadati > Thermomicrobiota > Thermomicrobia > Thermomicrobiales > Thermomicrobiaceae > Thermomicrobium > Thermomicrobium sp. 4228-Ro. The sequence goes on along the minus strand of NZ_JAPFQM010000006.1, from coordinate 742,186 downwards.
CAAAACCCGCTGTCACGTCCTCCGGCCGGTGCGCGTCCGCACCGATCGTGACGGGAATGGCGAGTTCCCGGCAGCGATGGAGCACCCACTCGCTGGGATACGGCGCCGCGATCGCCCGCCGCAGTCCAGCGGTGTTGAGTTCGATCGGCAAGCCTGTTTCGCGGATCGCCGCCAGCACGCGCTCCACCGCCTGCCGGTACCACGCTGCCGACTCGGAGAAGTACCGCCCGCCAAGGTTCCACTGCTTCACTTTGTCGAGATGCCCGATCACGGCCGGTAGGCCGAGCGTGCTCGCCCAGTGGACGAGCTGCCGGAGGAGCCGGTAGTAGTCTTCGACCAGTCGTCGCACGTCGCCACCGTACACCTCCTCGACTTGCCGGGCGAAGGACTCGGCCGACTCGTCGACCGCCCACGGGTGTCCCTTCCCGTCGCGCCCGACGAAATGGAGGCTCACGACGGCGTAATCGAGTCCCGTGCCGAGCACGACCTCCCGCTGGAAGGCCATCCCTCCCGGTACGAGCAGCGGATCCAGATAGTCGAGTTCGACCCCGAGCCAGATCGGGAAACGCCCCCGCCACCGTTCCTGAGCTGCCCGCACGTCCGTCAGGTACTGTTGGAAACGCTCGACCGTCATCGTCCAGTCGCACGGAAACGGCACCGGTGCGTGCGACGAAAACCCGACCGCAGCGAGTCCCGCCTGCCGCGCTGCAACGATATAGTCCTCGACGCTTCCCGACCCGTCGCAGTAACCAGGATGGTTATGGTAACTCCCGAGCATCGCCTCGCCGCTCCTCTCGCCCGTTTGCGGTACCCCCGAACGCTCAGCCTACTCGACGAGCGAGGCCTCCTCGTGCGCACCGAAGAGGACGCCTGCCTCAGGACTCGCATCACGACTCCGGATCCCGTCAGGCATCCGTCCCGATTCCGAGGCGTCGCGGAGTGGAGGCACCTGTTGACAACTCTCTCTGCTCTGTTGTGCGCGAGTAGACCGAGGGCCGTGCAGTCTCCTGCGCACTCGCCTGCGTAAGCCATCCGACGCCCGGAGCGACCGGGCAAGGAGAGAGCGATGGGACAGTTCTCTCGACTCTGGCTCACTTTGGTTCTCGCGGTGACGCTCCTCGTCCCGCCGGTCCCCGCCAGCAGCACCGCCCGAGCTGAAGCGCAACAGCTGGAACGCGACGCCCAGTACTTGTGGTGGGCTCGAATCCGCGGCGACCACTGGGAGTTTCCGTTCGTCGACTACCGGCCACACGTCCTCGCCATCTGGAGCCGACCGTCCTGTTACAGCCCGCAGTTCCACGGTTCAGCCGGTAACCAGGATACCTGCTCGAGTGGCCACGGTTGCATCGGCCAGTGGACCTGGTGGATGCGGGCACCCCAATCGAAGCTCGGCGTTCCCGGCCGCTGGTGGGTCACGCCGTGGCGAGCCGACCGCCGCAATATTTCGAACTACTCAGCCGTTTGCTGGTTCGACTGAAAGGGTTACGCTCATGGTGCTTCGGCGCATCGTCCTGGTCGCTGTGATCGGGCTCGTGGCGCTCTCGTTTCTGGGCAGCGGGCTCGCGCTCTGGACGAGCCGGCCATCCGCCCCGGTGAGCGTCTCCCGAGCGACGGATCCCGTTCCTCGCCTGCTCGGTCCGGAATCGCTCGCTGTCTGCCACCTCGCCATCTGCGAAATGGACGAGCACGAGTTCGTGCCCGGTTCGGAGGATTGGCAAGCGTTCGCTCGTGCCTACGGCATCACGGTGACACCCACCGCCGCACGCTCGCGCACCATCCTGATCGAGACGATGCCGATCCCACTCGTCCTCGTGCAAACTCTCCTCACCTTCGGCGATCCCGCGCAGGCCCGAGAAGCAGTGCGCCTGAGCGCCGCCAGCTTTCCCGACGCGCGACCGCTCGCGCGCAGTACGCACGCGACAGGTTTCTGGGCATCGACGCACACCTACCAGGACATCAGTGGCGAGAGCACACTGGTTGCAGTCCAACGGGACCGCTTCCTGCTCGTGCTCGAGGCGGCCACGCTTAGAGGGTGGCAGGCATCCCTTCGGTCGACGATCGAGCAGGTTGCCCCAGACCTGGTCGATGCGCTCAGTTCGTTCGGATCCACGACCCCAGAACGCACAGCGATGCGCGAGGCTCTCCTCGCTGACGTGCTGCAGATGACTGGCCTGGAACCGATGACCGTCGCATCTGTCCCCGGACCGCTCGCTGGAGTTCGCCTGACCAGCGAGACCGTACCCATCTGCCGTTTCGTGCCCTGTCGGGCGGAGACGCTCGCACCCGCGCAGGCCAGCGCAGCGCTCGTTCCACTCGCCTTGCCGGGTCAGCCGGTGCTGGAGGCTGCCGAGCGGCTCACGCGGCTGACCCCACCGCTTTTCCGTTCAGTCACACGCCTCGTCATCACGTATCCCGACACGAGAGCAGCCGAGGAAGCTCTCGAACGGTTGCACACGCACCCGCACCGCTGGCCGGATCAGGTGGAAGGGTTCGACACTGGAACGACCGGTCCCGCTGTGATCCTCCAACTGGCCGACGAGTCCACCTCGACCGCGTGGCTCATTCTCGGCGAAGGTAACCGCCTCGTCGCCTTCGCACTCCAGCGTGAGGAAGCACGAGCACGCCACCTATTGGACACTGCCACGGGTGTGGACGATACCCCAGCCGCACGGGGCGAAAGTTGGGAACGGCGGATCGGCGACGAGGCACGGGGCATCAGCGAACTCCTGGCTGTCGTGGCCAGCGTGCGCGACACCGATAGGAGACTCGACCATTCCGGGTGAACAGCGGCACCCCGCAAGCAGGAGCGCGGTGGGGCAGCAGCGACTCGCTCGTTCTGCGCTCTCGTTGGCCACTGGTGGTGGATCGGACAGCCCTCCCGCACCCCGCTGGAGCGGCTTTGGCTCATCGCGCCGCGGCCATATCCGGCACGGGCCTGCGGCTCTGCCTGCAGCGAAACGCCGACGAGTGTGGCCCCACAAGCAACGCGACGCTACCGAGGAACCAGCAGCTCGGGTCGCGTCAGGAAACTCGCGGGAAGGGTACAACCGGCGATGACCGAGAGAAGCGTCTCGCTGTGGCTCAAAACACCACCGCGTCCACGACCATCGCCGCGAAGAGCAGCCCGAGATACTGCATCGAGTACAGGAAGACCTTCTTCGCGAGGCGATCGCTCCGTTCGCGGTAGAGCCGAGCCACCAGCCAGAGGAAGCGGGCGCCGAGAGCCGCTGCTGCGACGAGATAGGGTAGACCGAGCACCCCGAGCGGATAGAAGAGGAGGCTCGTCAGCACCATCGCGGCCGTGTAGACGAGAATCTGCCGCCGCGTTTCCTCCTCGCCCCGCACGGCTGGCAGCATCGGTACCCCCGCTGCGGCGTAGTCGCCGCGCTTGTAGAGGGCCAGTGCCCAGAAGTGCGGTGGTGTCCAGGCGAAGACGAGCAGGAACATCAGCAGCGCAGCGACACTCAGTTGTCCGGTGACCGCCGCCCAACCGACCAGCGGTGGTACCGCACCCGCCGCACCACCGATCACGATATTCTGCGGCGTCGACCGCTTGAGCCAGATGGTGTACACGAAGACGTAGAAGAGATTTCCCGCGAGCGACAGGAGCGCTGCGACCGGGTTCACGAACGCCGTGAGCACATAGACTGCCAGCACGCTCAGCACCACGCCGAAAACGAGCGCGTACTCCGGCGCCAGCCGACCAGCCGGCAACGGCCGGCGTCGCGTCCGCGTCATCACCGCGTCGATGTCCCGATCGACATAGTGGTTGATAGCGCCTGCACCCCCAGACGCCAGCGCCCCACCGACCAGCGTCCAGAAGAGCGTGCCGAGCGCGGGCAGTCCCTGAGCCGCCACGAGCATCGCGCAGAGCGTCGTGACGAGCAACAAGACCATCACGCCCGGCTTCGTCAGGACAGCATAGTCGCGGAGCACCGCCCGGAGGGGGCGGTTGCGCTCCACGCGCGCTCCTGCCCGCGAGCTTTCTCGCTCGAGCACCGGCAACGCGCGGTCGGCCAGCGTCGCCAGGACGAGGAGCACCCAGATGACCGTCGCGACCGCGAGATGCGCGACGCTCACGGCCGGATGCAGGTGGAACCAGATATTGGCTGCCCCGACGAAGACCTGCGCCACCATGAGGACAGCTGCTGCCGACGTCAGCCCGACGACCCACGGTGCATCGCTGCGGACGCGCCGGGCTTGCCAGGCCAGCAAAACGACCGAGAAAATGGCGACCAGCGCGAGCAACCGGTGCGTCAGATGCACGTCGACATTCGTCCAGCCGGTCGGGAGCCAAAAGCCGCCACAGAACGGCCACTCTGGGCAGGCGAACCCGGCCCCACGCTTAGCCGTATACGCACCGCTGAGCATCAGGACGAACACCGTGACGAGCGACATCAGCAGCCAGGGGCGGAGCGGTGAGTGCACGGCGTGGCGAGCGAGAGCGGGAAACCAGGTTCGGAAGGTCAGGATGAGGGCGACCGCGAGATAGCTCAGCGCGACACCGAGATGCAGCGCGACGACCGCTGCTTCGAGGTGCGTCCAAACGGTCACCGCACCGAGGAGCGCCTGCAAGAGAACCAATCCGACCGCGACAAGCGGGAGCCGGTTGACCCAGCGGTCCGATACCCGCGCTCGCCAGCCCACTCCTGCAACTATGCCGGTGAGGAGGATTACCGCGAGCGCGATCAACCGGTGCACGTACTCGATCCAGGCCAAGAGATCCCACCCGGGAACGATGCGCCCATTACAGAGCGGCCATTCCGGACCGCATCCCAACCCTGCACCGGTCACGCGGACCGTTCCGCCGATAACGATCAGCGAATACCCTGCAAGAGCGGTAGCAAGCGCGAGCCAGCGAAGTCCTGGCTGTCCCTCTCCCGACTCACGCATAGCGGCCCCCGACTAACCTGTCGTCTACCGACACGACTCGCTCGACGCGAGTCTACCACAGTGAGCGTAACGCACCGACCGTGAGGACGGTGTCGGAGATCACCCGATTTTCCACGGCACCCGACTCAATTCGAACCACGAGAACCCATAGAGGAAAATGAACAAGATGAGGAAAGCGACCGAAATGACCAGCGTGCCAGGAACCTCAAAGCGACTGTGCTCGCCAGACGCAGCCGCTTCCCCGCTTCCACCAGCGATCACCGGATACGGGCTGAACGCTTCCGGAACGATTCGACCGACGACCGGCCGCGGTGTCCGCTGTCCGACGAAAACGGTCGCGACCGCGACCAACACGAACATCGCACCGCCCACGACAGCGATAATTCCACCGATCCCCATCATCGCCAGGAAGACCGCGATCTCGGGGCGGAGGTCGATCAGGTTCATGCCCAGTGCCGGAGCTGTCGAGAACGTGATATCCCAGTGTCGTCGGGGAACGCCCCAGTGCCCAGCCAACCCCATGCCGATGCCGAAGATCAACATGCCGAACCCGTAGACGTACGGCTGCCACTGGGCAAGCCGGCGGAACAAGAGCTGCCGCTGGAAGATCAGCGGCACCAGGTAGTAGGCGATCCCCATGAACGCTGTTGTCGTCCCAGCGACAACGGTCATGTGGAAGTGGGCTGGAACCAGCAAGGTATTGTGCGAAATCATGTTCACCTGCGGCCCACCGATGATGACCCCGCTGATGCCACCGAGGAGCCCGAAGAGGATCATGCTCACGACGAGCGCCGCGAAACCCGGTTCACCCCAGGGCGCACGACGCAACCACTCGAAGAGTCCACGCCGGTACCCGCGCTCACGCAATGCCAACTCCATCGAGGCCGGGATGCTGAAGGCGTGGATCAAGCTTCCCATCACCGCCGCGTACATGAAGTAACTCGCATTCACGTTCTTCACCCAGGTCCCGAGCCCGGGATCGACCAGCAGATGATGCATCGCGCCCATATTGATGAACAGGACGTACAGCACGATCGCGATCCGGCTCAACCCCTCATTGAGCGGCCGCGCGCCGGTCGTCAGACTCGCCAGCCCGTACCAGACACCGACCATCGCGGCGAGATTCACTTGCTGAGCCCCATGCCCCAGTCCCCAGTAGAGCAAGCGGTAAATACCAGGGTCGACCTCGGGAATGACACCGAGCGTCCAGAGCCAGACTGGGAAAAGAGCCAGCGCACCCGACACCAAAGACCAGAGCGCGATGATGGCGGCTCCCATCAACGCGAAGGTGAAGAGCGGAAGACTCTCCACCTCGCCACGCAGCCGGGCGGCGACGATGTTCAGGAAAAAGTGCACCACTGCCAGGATCGCGCCGACCGCGAACACCAGGACGGCTGCGTAATACCAGTGCGTCTCGGCACGCAGCGGCGGATACGACGTGAACATGACGGTCGCACGCCCGCTCAGCATCAGGAGCGTGGCGACGACGGATCCTCCGAGCATCAGCCAGTAGGCAAGCCAACCGAGCCAGGGGATGACCATCCGCGCACTGAGCAGTACTGTGCTGGCGAAAATCAACCCGGCAACCTCGAAAAAGAGGATCCAAAAGATCAGCATCACCATGCCATGCGTCGAAACGAACTCGTAGAACCGTTGCGGAGCGAGAAGATGGACAGCCTGCCAGCGAGTGAGCGCGATGAGCAACGCCAGAATACCGCCGATCGTCAAATAAACGACTGCTGTTACCGCATTCAGCATGATGAGACGCTCGGCGTGCCGGTCGACCGAGAGCCCTGTGACCTCGCACCGTCGCATCGCACCGATCGTCGCCATGGCCGCACCTCACTCTGTGACGATGACCCGTCCGATCATCAGATGATGACCGAGCCCGCAGTACTCGTTGCAGATCAGGGGGAACTCTCCGGTCTCTTCGGGCGTCAGCCTCAGCACCGTCACGTAACCCGGCAGAACCTGCACGTTGATACTGTGCGGTGGCATCACCAGCGAGAAACCGTGCTGCACGTCGCGCGAGCTGATCAAGAACCGGTACGTCTCACCGCGCTTGAGCCGGATCACCGGCTGCCACGCGAAGGCGCGCGCATCCAGGTACACGTCCCCACCAGCCGGTGGTGCCACGACCGGCACCCCATCGAGCTCCCCGACTCGGTACTGCTTCATGAACGCCTCCGCCTGGGAAGCGAAGGTCGCTGGGTCAACCCGGTACGAACTCAGCCGGTTTTGCTCCTGCCCGATGAGCGGCCAGACGAAGGCGATCATCAGGAACATCGCGACGCCCCAGATGACCGTCAACCACACCCAGAGCCGCTCGTCACGACCCAACCCCTCCCACCAGACACCGCGCGGTTTCGCCAGCGTACTCACCCGGCTGGCCATCGCGATACCTCCCGCTGGACACCCGTCACCGACCGAAGAGCGGGATGAAGCCGAGATCGATCAATCCCCAGATCAGATAGAACAGGGTCGGCACGACCAGTCCCGCCATCAGGATGAGGAAGATGTCGTCCAGGAGCACCTGCGGCCAGGGGATGCGCTCGGCTCGCTCGTCACGATGCTCCATCCTACTCTCCTTCCGTCAGGAGTTCTGTTCTTATAGTGTCGGTTGACGACAATCCGTGTCAAGGGGCAGTGACCACGAGCAGCGTTACAAGAATGTAACAATACTTTCAAAACCGGTATGTACAGAATACCGGAATCTAATCGTCCACATCGACACACACTTCTTCGACAGTCCTGTACCGCTCCTTCTGGTCCCGGCGTCCACGATACCGCGGAGGGCGTCTCGTCGGTCTCGCGAGCGTCGCACCGACCTGGCTCGCGGCAGCCGCTCCCACACCACGAGCTTCCCGAGCCCAGTGGCTCCCCGGACTGACGCTGTCGCGCCAGATGAGATGAGGACGAGCGGTCGTCTCGCGAACCAGAGGGCAGCCACTCGCACAGGCGCCGTCGCCACGCTCCGGCACGGACCATGGACCGGCCAGTCCATCACTCGTCGCCCGTGCTGGACCGAGCGTCCTCTCGCACCGGCCCTCCTCTCGGGGGAACCGTCCTCTCCCCGGAGAGAGCAGTGCGCGGCGACCGAGCTGCGCGCTACTCTTTCACGATGACGAGCCCGGTCATCGACCGGAACGTGGGGCCGCACAGTTCCGTACAGAGGATCGGATATTCCCCTGCCCGATCTGCTCGAATGCGGACCACCGCCACGTGGCCCGGGAGGACCCGCACGGTGAGCCGCCGTCCACCGAGATCGACAAACAGTCCGTGTGCGCTGTCGCGAGCCGAGACCACCAGCTGGTACTCGACGCCACGCTGAAGTTCCAGCAGCGGGTACCAGCCTTCCGCTCGTCCGACGAGCAGGGCTTCGCCGCCGGCCGGTGGAGCGACGACCGGTCGCCCATCGCGCTCGCTGACTCGATACGCCGCGACGAACGCCTCGACCCGGCGCTCGAACGATTGCGGATCTTCGCGTTCCCACTGCACGACGTCACCATCGCGTGCCATGACCGGCGCGATGACACCCAAGCTCAGAAAGACGAGCGGCACCACCGCAAGCGCTGCCACTGCGATCGGAAAGAGAAGACGAGCCGGTTCCGACGCACGCGCACGCCTCGCGACCGTCCCTGGTCGCGCAGACCGCACGAGCAGCACGAGGAGCACCACCGCGTAGAGGCCACCACCACCGACCCACATGATCGCCCCGCCGAGCCGCTGGTCAGCAAGTGGATCGATCCCCCAGAGCGCAGCGGTCTCGGTGTAGGAACGATAGAAGGGGCGTGGAGCCAGCGTCACCGTGGCACAGACCAGATCGGTCGCCATCCAGGTCGCGAAAACGAGCAGGAGGGCAGTCGTCGCCGACAAGCGGCGACGCCGCGGGAAGGGGTCGAGCAACACCCACCAGAACAGGAACGCCCCACCGAGAAAACTCGCGTGTTCCAGTTCGTGCAGTGCAGGGATCCGGAGCGCCGCCTCGTAGAACGGCGGATAGTGCCAGAGCACGAAGGGCCCGACCACCGCAAGGAAGGCGGTGATGGGATGCGCGATCACCCTGAGCGACGCCACGAGGGCGCGTCGTCCGGCTAGCCAGCGAAGTGCTGGTGGCGGCAAGCTGCGAACGAGCGTGCGAGCAGGTTGCCCGAGCGCCAGCAGCGGTGCAGCGACGAGCATCAACAGCGTATGCTGCGCCATGTGGACACTGAACCGCACCGCATTGCCATGATCGGGCGGCCCCATCAGCGCGACCGCCACGGCCTCGAGCCCTCCCAGAAACGCGACGACACGCCAGCGTGACGGGAGTGCCCGGCCAGCCCGCGCTGCGGCCCGCCGGGCCAAGAGATAGCCAGCCGCGATACTCAGGAGGAGAACCGTCAACGGTGGATCGAGATGCCAAGCGCGCAGCGCATCGACCGGCAAAACAGCGGCATGTAAGACGGGAAGGAGCGGCGCCGGCATCGTTCACCCCCGGGGCGCAGGCGCCACTCGCGCGCCCCGCGTGCTAACTGCGCGAAGCCAGCTGCCCCAAGCGCTCTTCGAGCGCCCGAATCGCCTCGCGGTCCCGCGCGACCAGCGTCTCCAGATAGGCCCGCAACGTCATCCGCCCACGCGGCGTCTCGAACTCCTCCTGCCACACCTCGTCGGGAAGATCGCGCACCATGGCGAGCGTCGCCTCGCGCGCTGTCCCGAACTGGCTCAACAAGACCGTCGCCGTCAAACCCGAGACAGCCTGCTGCAGTGTGAGCAGCGGCTCACCCTCATCGTCGAGGATCGTCCGCTCTCCTCGCCGGAGCATCTCCTTGATCGCCTGCGACGCATTGAGTTCCCGGTTGCGGAGACGATAGAGGATACCGAGCGGCGTTGTCGGATCGTCGATCGAGCCCACCCCAGCGTTCATCGCTACAAGGATTGGCCGGAATCGTCGGTTCAGTTCCCGGTAGGTCGCGATGAGTGCTTCGATCACATCTCGATCGGCCATCGATCCCCCCGTCTCCCGCCTACTCACGCGAATCGCTGTCTACCATAGCCGAGAGCCCAGCGACCAGCAAGTACCGCAACGGCTGGGACAGCAACCCAGAGATGCGCCAGAACGGTTCCAGCACGCTTGCGTGTTCCACCCTGACACAGCAGGGTCTTCGTGCTCCCCACCCGGGTGACTCGACCGAGCCGACACAAGTCCTGCACAGGCACGCGCGTTCAACTATACCGAACACTCCGATTGTCACCTACCGACAGCCATGCTACGATTCGGACGGTTCAGCTGAAGTTCAAGGCTAAAGGAACGGAGGATGCGATGAAATCTCGAGCAGCGATCTTGTACGGTCCGACACGCTCCTTCAGCATCGAGGAGATCGAGGTCGACGAGCCGAAAGAAGGGGAGGTACTCGTCAAGCTGGTGGCGACCGGCCTCTGTCACTCCGACTGGCACTTCGCTAAAGGGCAGTCCCCGGTCCGTTTTCCGATGGTCGTCGGGCACGAAGGTGCCGGGATCATCGAGAAGGTCGGCCCCGGCGTCACCGAGGTCAAACCGGGCGACCACGTCGTGCTCTGCTACATTCCTGCCTGCGGCAAGTGCCGCTGGTGCTTGAGCGGACTGGCCGCCCTCTGTGACCGTGGTATCCTGTTAACCCAGGGCACTCAACTCGACGGCACCTTCCGGATGCACAAGGATGGCCAGGACATCGCCCAGTTCGCGCTGGTGTCGGCGTTCAGCGAGTACACGGTCTGCCCGGTCGACTCGGTGATCAAGATCGACCCCGATCTGCCGCTCGACCGCGCCTGTCTGGTCGGCTGCGCCGTCCCGACCGGGTGGGGTGCGGCGGTCAACCGGGCACGGGTGCGTCCCGGCGAGACGGTCGCCATCTTCGGCACCGGTGGCGTGGGGATGAACGCGGTGCAAGGGGCAGCGATGGCGGGTGCCGAGAAGGTGATCGCCATCGATCTCGTGGACTGGAAGCTGGAGAAGGCGAAGGAGTTCGGCGCTACGCACACGATCAACCCCACCCGGGAGGACCCGGTGCAACGCATCATGGAGATTACCCATGGGGTCGGTGCTGACGCGACCATCCTCACCGCTGGCCTCGTCACACCAGCACTCTTGGCAACGGCGACCCGCGCGACGCGCAAGGCCGGGCGCACAGTCATCGTCGGGCTGATCGGGCAAGATCCCAACGAACCGGAGACCCACCCGCTCGACCTCATGTTCATGCTCATGGCCAAAGAGGTATTCGGCACGATTTTCGGCCATAACGTCCCACGCGTCGATATCCCGCGCTTGCTCGACCTCTATCGGGACGGTAAGCTCAAGCTCGACGAACTGGTGACGCACCGCTACCGCCTCGACGAGATCAACCAGGCTTACCACGATCTCGAGGCGGGCAAGGTCATTCGGGGCGTCCTGCTCTTCGACTGAGCGGTAACCGGAGCAGGTCAACGAGGCGGCCCGGCGCGATGCGGGCCGCCTCGTCTCGTGTGAGTGGCAGAGCGACCAGTGCAGACTCATCCCCGGCTCAGAACCGCAGCCAGGTGAGCTGGTGTTTCTCCGTCAGGTTATAGTTCGGCTGCGGCGTCCAGTTGGCCACGACGCCCGGGCGATAGACATGCCAGATCACCGGTCGGTAGACGGAGATCTTCCCGAAGCTCAGTTCAGCGAGCGTAAGATAGTCCAGCTCGTTCACCATCGTCCGCCGCTGCGCTTCATCGCTCTCACGCAGGATTCGCTCGAAGAGAGCGATCAACTCGTCCTACCACAGGCCAGTGAACGACGTATCGGGATCATTCGTCATCCAGGAAGCAAAGGTCGCCTTAGGCTCGTCGAGCCACGGCGCATCGAAACCGAGCACGAGCTGATAGGCGCGATCCTGCAGCCGGCTCACGTACTCCCCGAGCTGGAGAATCTGCGTCTGGACGCGGATACCGATCTGACCGAGCTGGTCAGCGATGGAGCTCGGGGTCGACACGTCCAGGTTGAACGCTAGCAACTCGACATCGAAGCCGTTCGGATAGCCTGCTTCGGCGAGGAGCTGTTTTGCCCGGGCGATATCCGCCGCCTTGTCGCTGCCGAACCCGGGGACACTGCGAACGCGTTCCTCCGGTAAGGCCCAGGCGCCATCGGGATGCATCCAGCCGGAGAGCCGGCTCCGGCCTTCGGTCAAACTCGCGATCAAGCCCTCACGATCGAGTGCGAGCGAAATGGCGAGACGAACGCGTTGATTTTTGAACGCTTCGACGTTCGCGGCATTCGTGTAGAGCGTCCAGACGAGCAGGGTCGGCACACCGACGACCCGAACGTCCGGCTGACTCTCCAGGAGATCGAGCGGTGGTGCCGTGAGCGACCGGTACAGGTGCAGCTGCCCGGCGAGGAACGACTGCGAAGCGGCGTTCCAATCGACCATCGGATACGCGACGATACCATCAAGATACGGTAGGTTCCGATCGTAATAGTTCGGGTTCCGCTCCAGCTCGTAGCTCACCGATGGCGTGTAGCTCTTGAAGCGGAACGGTCCCGTGCCGATGATGTTCTGTGGCTCCCGCAGATCCGCCCCAGACTCGATGAGATGGGCCGGATAGAAGCCACACCACGGGATCGCGACGAAAGAGACGAGCGAGGGATACGGCTCCGTGAGGACGAACCGCACGGTCGAGGGGTCCGGCGCTTCCAGATGATCTACCGTATCGAAGAAGACCGCCGGCGGGCTGTTGACTCCTTCCGGTGGATTGATAATGCGCTCGAAGTTCACCACGACATCGCGACTCGTGAAGGGGCTCCCGTCATGGAACTGCACACCACGGCGCAAGAAGAACGTGTAGACCAGCCCGTCCGGTGATACTTCCCACCGTTCAGCGAGGTTCGGCAGTAGTTTCGTCTGATCGTTCCGAACTGCAGGAGCGAATCGAAGCAGGGATGAAGACACCAGAGATCGGTGCTCGTGCCGGCCTGATGGAGGTCGAAGTTCACCGGATCACCGGGGAGGTTGAACGCGAGGATACCCCCTCGCCGCAGCGCCTCGGTCGGCGTCGGGGCAGGCGTCGCCGCTCCCATCGGTGTGGTGACCGGCGGAGGCGTGCCCGGAGCAGTCATCGACGTCGGAGCTGCACCACCGCGGCAAGCGACCAGGGAGCCGGTGAGGAGCATCGCCCAGGAAGCCCGCAGCAGGTCACGCCGTGTCCACGCCCACATGCTGCGCCCCTTTCGCGTTGTCTTTTCACGAGGAGATGCGTTGGTTCACATATCAATTCATATCACTACCGGAGTCAAGAGCACCCAGACACCGCAGTCTGCAGCCAGCAGGCTCGGGCGCCCCCGTCCGAGCGATGCATCCGCCGCACGGACAGGGGCTGCTCTCGCCTTTACCTCGAGAACCGCGTGCCGACGCGCCCACGGCATGCACGTGCTATGATCGTCAGCGAGGAGCTCCGGACGGGAGCGACCACACCTTCTCTCGGTGAGGGGACGAGCGGCCATGAAGACCGTTCGGCGAGAGCCAACCACACCGCTGCGCTGCCCGCTCTGCCGCAGCGAGCTCGAGGATGTCGTCATACGCCACCTCGGGCAGGTAACGGCACGGTTGCCTTGGCAACTCCATGCTGGGCGCTGTCCGCAGCACGGCTGGTTCCAGGCCGAGGTGATCAGTCGCCCACCGCGCGAGATCTTCCCGGTCACTCGACCAGGCGGTATCGCCCGCCGTATCGTGCTCGAAGGCAAGGCAATCTACGCGTTCCCCACTCTTTGGAACCGGCTGGATACGCGTCAGGAAGTCGATGCGTTCGATCCACGCTTCTGGCAAGTCGACTGGGAACGGCTCGGTATCCGGCCACCGGCTCCAGTCGCGCAGCCGGAGACGACCGCGGTTCCGGCAGGGGGCGGGCACCGTGCCTGAACTCCCCGAGGTCGAAGCAGCCCGGCGCGGGATCGCCGAACAGTTAGTCGGCCGCCGCTGCACCGGCTACGAGCTCTACCGACCTCGCCTGATCGTCGCGCCCGCTGGCCTCACGCTCGATCTCATCGTCGGCGATACACTCCAGGATGTCGGGCGCTGGGGGAAGTATCTCTGGCTCCGGTTCCCGCACCTCGCGTTGCTCGTCCACCTCAAACTGACCGGTCAGCTCGTCGCCCGCGGGTCGACGATCCCCGGATTCGCCGCTGGCCATCCCGTTCCACCCTACGACGCGCCGCTTCCCCACAAGTCGACTGCCTTGCGGCTCGATTTCGCACCCGACGTTCAGCTCTTCCTCACCGACATTCGCCATTTCGCGCGCGTCCAGCTCGTGCTCCCCGAGGAATTGCCGACGACAGTCGCGTCGCTCGGACTGGGCCCCGATGCGCTGAGTCCGGCGTTCACGCTCGAGGCACTCCGCCGCGGACTCACCCATCGCCGTGGCACCGCGCTCAAGGCAGCGCTGCTCGACCAGACGGTCGTCGCCGGGCTCGGCAATATCTATGTCGACGAGAGCCTCTGGGCCGCCCGCCTGCATCCGCAGCGGCTGGTCGGAAGCCTCACTGATGAAGAAATCGAACGCCTGTACGAGGCGATCCGTTCGGTGCTCGCGCTCGCCGTACCGATCGGCGGAGCCGAGATCCGTAACGGTCGTGCTGTTCCGCCGCTCGGCGAATTTCCGTACGTCCACGGACGCGCTGGACAACCGTGCGTCCGCTGCGCTACCCCGATCGTGAAGCGGACGATCGTCGGACGCGGGACATATTACTGCCCGTCGTGCCAACCTGAGCCGACCGGAGACGCGCTCCCGGCAGGCGATCAGGTAGAGACAGCCATCACGGCCTCGTGACGAGACTCGCCCTCCGTGTAGCCGTTCCCGTTCGCTTCGTACACCTCGCGCTTGAGGACACAGATGAACGGCAGGTTGCGGTAGAGTTCGCGATAATCCAGCCCGTATCCGACGACGAACTCGTTGGGAATCGTGAAACCGACGTACTTCACCGGTACCGGTACGAGCCGGCGCTCGGCCTTGTCGAGTAGGGCACAGACTTCGAGACTCGCTGGCTCGCGCTCGCGGAGCGTGCGCAGGATGAAGTCGACCGTGAGCCCGGTATTGACGATATCTTCGACGAGCAAGACATGCTTCCCGCGGATGTCGAGGTCGAGATCTTTGCGGATCGCCACCCCCTGGCGCAGGTCACGCGTGAGCTGCAAGTAGTCGATCGCGAGCGGCCGCGTGATCGCCCGCGCCAGATCAGCGAGAAAGAAGGTGATTCCCTTCAGCACGCCCACCAGCAGGAGCGACTCACCCGCGTAGTCTTCGGAGATCTGCCGGCCCAGCTCGGCCACGCGACGCTGGATCTCCGCCGGGCTCAACAGCACCCGCTCGATCTGGTCCGGCCGGAGCGAGGTGATGTCGACCGAACCGTAACCGAACCGCGAGAGGATCTCGTGATAGTCCTTGCGGTACAGGAGGACGATGTTCACGTGTGGATAGAGTTCCTTGAGGCGACGCACCTTGCGGTGCTTGCGGGTAACCAGACTCTGTTTCATCGTGGTGAGTTCGACGTAGAGGTCTTGTTCGGGGAGATAGAAATCCGGGGTGAACTGCTCGATGACGCGACCGTTTTCCCAGCGGAGCGGGAACGTTCGGGGTTCGTACTCCCAGGCGATGCGATAGAAGTCCAGAAACGCCGCGAACTCAGCTTCTGCCGGGTGCGCGAACCGCCGGAGCTTACCGGTGCCCGGCGGCAGCACCTGCTCTGCTTCTCTCGCCATCCGACCTCCTCAGCATCCGGTCAACCCCCACTCCACCTTCCCTCCCGCTACCACAAGTCTAGCACATTTCCGGAAAAATGTCTTCCAGAACATGGTGCCAATCTGTCACACTCCTCACGGACGAATGACGTGCTGCGTACTCCTCTCCCCACCATCTGCAACACGCAAAATGAGCGTCAGCTCGGGCAATGCCATCCCGCGACCGGAGCACACGGCAGGTCGTTGCTCGTATCTTCTCGATCGCAGGACTCATTCGTCGCTGGCGAGACCATACCGATGCCGCGCTTTGCTCGTCACGGTAATCCGGTCGCCGCCTTCACCGGGCTTGCGGGCGATGAAGCCACGACGGGCCTGCTCAGCGACCCAGGCCTCGTCGAAGCCGTAACGCTGGGCGAGCGCGGCGAACGCATCCACTGAGAGTGGTTCCTGCTCGACGGCTTCGCGATAGAGCGCCCGCCGGCGCGCCTCGTCCTCCGAGTCCGGGCGCAGGAGCAGGCGCTCCACCGGCCGGTCACCCCTGCGCAGTGAGTCGATCAATTCGGCCAGATCGCTCACCTGGACGTTCCGATAGATCCAGCCCGGCGGATAGACGACGATGTTGGGACCGATGTCGCAGAGGTCGATCGAGTCGCAGGTATTGACCATGATCTCGGCATCGAGACCAGCACGCTTGAGCTCGAGGCGCAAGCGCGCGGCGACCTGCTGCGCACCCTTTTGGGTACAGTGGTTGGCTGTGCACACCAGGACATGCAAGCGGCACCAGTACATGGGGCGTCTCCTTTCATGCTGCCCTGCAACGAGTACGCTGGAGGCGAGACGACGCCCGGGAAAAGTCTAGACGTTTCCGTGACCTGGCGCGGCCACGGACGACCCTGCTGTCTCTCGCCAGGAGAAGCCACCGAGCGACGCGTTCTGCGTTGCACCGATGCGAATCCGCGAGCACGCTCGAACCTGCCGAGCGTCTCGCGCGAGCCGAGAATCGGCATCGGGGATCGGGTAGAACGCGGGACACCTCGACCAGATCCGCCAGCGCGCGAGCCAGCCACAGCGACGGAGCCGAGCCGAAGTATACGAGGGTCGAGCCATTTTTCCTTCGCTAGTAAAAAATGAACCTGTTGCATACGGAATTGCGTATGCGTTACACTGTGCCCAGG
This sequence comes from Thermomicrobium sp. 4228-Ro, assembly GCF_026241205.1. NCBI lineage: Bacteria > Pseudomonadati > Thermomicrobiota > Thermomicrobia > Thermomicrobiales > Thermomicrobiaceae > Thermomicrobium > Thermomicrobium sp. 4228-Ro. The sequence continues at coordinate 725,415 of NZ_JAPFQM010000006.1, read as the reverse complement.
GCCGGCCTGGGCACCTCGAAAGGCGGAATCAGCGATGGACGAAATCACTGCGGGAACAGCGCGACCAGCGAAGCCGGTCAGTACTGTCCTCGAGAGTCTCGCAACGGTCGGGGCCCTGGCTGTGACCGCCATAGCCTGCTGCAGTTGGCTCGTCATCCAGTGGCTCGCGCTCGCGCTGGCAACGCTCGGCGGCACCGCTGCCTTCACGTATCTCAGCCGGTTCGAACACGTCTTTCTGGCTGCGATCGCCGTGCTGCTCACTCTCGCCGGAATCGTCGCCCGGGATACGTGGTCACGAATCCTGGACGTTGCCCTGGCCGGACTCGCTCTCTGCCTCGCCCTCTTGCGGACGGTTCGGGAGTGGCAACCCACCGCCCTGTGGACCGCTCCACCGCTGAACTGGCTCTTCATCCATCGGCAGCAAGCCCTTTTCGTTGCCTTTACGGGTGCACTCGTGGTTCGACTGCTTCTGGCTCTCCTGCATCGCTGGCAGCGGTCCGCTCAGGCGGCCTGCTGCGCAACGTCCAGCGCAGAGGCAGCACTGCTGGCAGGGCACCACTCCCACGTCTCCGCGAGCGAGGGTGGACCCTAGGCCCTACTCGGTTTCTGGATCGCCGAGTCGGAAGGTCTGCGATGGGTACTGTCCGAAAGATTGCTCTCTTCACGATCCTGACCTTGGCCTGCCCGTGCAGCTGGCCAGTCCTCGCGTTCGTCGGCCTCAGCCTCTCGCGCTCGGTTCCGACATCCGTGCTCGTCACTGGTCTCACAGCGGTTGCGCTCGGAGGCACGCGACTCGTGATGCTGCTGCGCCGGCATCGCTCAGCACGCGGAAAGCTGGAACCGTGCTGTTCCTCTCGCCTGCAGCGTGCATCGCTGCTCGAGAGCCGCTCAGCCGAACGGTAGGCCACGCTGCGGTCTCGCCGGGAATGAGGGGTCGACATGGCGAACATCCGGAAAACCCGAGCCGATCGGAAACTCGTCGTGATCCTCGTCTCGGTTCTGTTCGCCCTGGTCTCTGCCTGCCAGTCGAATCGTGAGCGGACGGCCCAACGACCGCCGGACACGACTCCCGCACGAGCGAGGCGATCGACTCCGAACCCACCTCTCGCGTCCCCATCTCCTGATCGATTCCCGGGCTCGCCTGCCCGCGCCACGACGGTCCCGCGAGTCGGTTCGGTCGTCACTGCGGACATGCTCGACCTGACGGCGTTTCGGGGACGCACGCTCGCCGTCTTGGCGATCAGCTCACGAGGATGCGTTTCGTGCGTTCCCGCGATTCGGTCACTCGAGTCGGTCGCTCAGCAGCGGCCGGACGTCCTCGCGCTCGTGCTCGATCTCGCACCGGGACAGGACGAGAGCGGTCTCCTCGAGCTGCAAAACGCTCTCGGTGTCGAACATCTCGTCTGGGTCGTCGACCCGGACGGCAAGCTCGCGCGCGAACTGGAACTCGCGACCGTCGATCAGCTGCTCGTCCTCGATCCGAATGGCGCCGTGACCTACCGCGGTAGTGCGCTCGTGAACCAGGAGCGATGGGTACCGTTGCTCACCGGTCGCTCTCCAGCGATCCCGTCACCGCCAGGGCCAGCATCCGGCTGCTGTTCGGAGAGGGCAGGAAGGATCCGCACACGATGAGCACCCGGACGACGCGACGCACGCCCCGGTCGCGTGGGCAACGAACCGTGCTCCTCGGGTTCGTGCTCACGCTCGTTCTACTCGGTACCGTCGTCGTTCTCCTGTTTCGAGGCCGCGCGCCCGCTGCGTTACCCGGCACGGCATCGCTTTCGTCAGCTCCGCTCGTGACCCTCACGCTCGACGACGGAAGAAGCACGCTTGAGATCGGTGGACCCAGCAGCGGTCCGGTCGTTCTCTACACCGTAGCCAGCTGGTGCCCCTCCTGCGTTCCCGGTGCCCAGGTGCTCGCGACGCTCGCTCCGGAGTTTTCGACTGTACGGTTCGTTCTTCTGTCCGTTGACCCGACCGATTCACCAGCGATGATGGAGGAATTTCTTCGGCGAGCTGGCATCCCACCTGGCACGCTGCGGTATGCGCTCGATGCGAACGGCACAGCAGCGAGACGTCTCGGCGCCCGGGGCCTCGACCAACTCATCGTCTTCGACTCGGGCGGCCACGTGATCTTCACGGGCATCGGCGCGCCGCAGGAAGAACAGCTCCGCCGTGTGCTGCGATCTCTCTCATCGGATCGCGGTACGAGTTCCGGAGCGGCAGAGCACGCAGCATTGGCGCTCCAGTAGCGAGGGGCAGCTACCCATACCGATACTGGACACCGAAGCCGCCGCGCGGATACGTCCAGGCGATGTTGCGGAACTCGTAACAGACGATCCGGCAGGTGCCGCACTCGACGCAGCCTTCGTAGGAGAACTTCACTCGCCCGTCCGGCAAGGGTGTGTAACAGGCAGCTGGGCAGCAGACGATACACTGCTGCCGCTCGCACTGCAGACAGACGTCCGGATCGATGATCCAGATGTGCGCTCGCTCCCGATCCACATGGTACGGGGTCGTCGCGAGCTTCCGTTCGAGACCTGCCCGGTCGAGGATCGGATCGACGACACGCACCGGCCCACTCCGATCGCTTCCACGGCAGTCTACCACGCCTTTCCGCGCATCGGCATCGCAAGGTACACTCAGCGGGCCGGGGTTTCCTGCCCCGCAGTCGATGGAAGGCGGAACTCTCCATGGCGGATCGTCGCACGCCGATCGAGCGCGTCTGTATTTTCTGTGGGTCACGGCTCGGCAACCGGCCGATTTACCGGAGCCACGCGGCACGTGTCGCTGGACTGCTGGCCGAACGCGGTATCGGGATCGTCTACGGCGGTGGCAGTATCGGGCTGATGGGGGTCGTCGCCGATGCCGCATTGCGCGCGGGCGCTGAGGTGATCGGTGTCATTCCGGAAGTGCTGATGGCGCGCGAGTTCGCGCACCCGAACCTCACGCGACTGCACGTCGTCCGCACCATGCACGAGCGGAAGGCCCTCATGTCGGACCTCGCCGACGGGTTCATCGCACTGCCCGGTGGCTTCGGGACGCTCGACGAGCTCTTCGAGATCGTCACCTGGGCTCAGCTCGGGATTCACAGCAAGCCCGTCGTGCTGTTGAACTCCGGCGACTACTATCGACACCTTCTCGCGAGCCTCCGGCACGCTGTCGAGGAGGGATTCATCGCCCCGGAACATGCCGGACTGCTCGCCGTGACGGATGACCCGGAGGAAGCTGTCGAAGCCGTCCTGACCTACCGACCACCGGTCGCCATCCCACGCTGGATGGGACGCGAGGAACGCTAACCGTCGAAGCGACGGAGCTGCAGGCGGGCAGCGCCGAGCTGCACGTCGTGCTCTGTCCAGGCCCAGAGCCGCGCCAGCACCGGCCCCGGCCCGAGTCGCCCGAGCCGCTCGGCTACGAGCGGATGGGTTCCAGCCTCGGTGAGCAGGACACGATGCGGCCCCACGACGAAGCGATGCACCGGTATCCCGAGGCTCGGATCGATTTCCTCGCTACCGATACTTCCAGTCAAGGCACGCCAGAGGTCGACCGCAGTGGGAAGTTCCGCGACCGCAATCAGCACCTCGGCGAGGCCACGAGCACCATTGGCATGTTCTGCGAAGCGCCCATGCGGCACCCGCTCGCTCCGTGGCGTCACGTCTTCGATCAAGAACGGGAGGACGCCAGTCAGTTCCTTCGCAGGCGTCGCGTTCTTCCAGGCGATCACGACGCCATCGGGCCTCCGGCGGCTCCCCTCGCTCACCTGGTAGGCCAGGCCGCGCTCGGCGAGCCGGCGCACTTCCGCGTCGAGGCCGTCGACCAGGAGACACAGATCGATGATGCCACCACCCGGCGCGACGAACCGGTACCAGCGGTGATCCGGGTTCGCCTCGCGGAAGGCGAGCAGTTCCAGATAGGAACCATCAGCGAACCCGACCAGCGCATTGTGCGTTCCCGTCGGATGCTCCCCACCGCGGACGACCGTAAAACCGGCATGCTCCGCTAAGGTCACTGCCTCCTCGAGCCCCGGAAACAACACCACGAGGTGATCGATCTGTCGGAGCACGGGTGTTACTCCTTCCACTCGGCCCTCGCTCCAGAGCAGCAGTGTACCCAACTCGGTGCTGTGCCCGGTGGTGTCTTGTCGGATTCGGTATCGGTAGGCTACACTGCACGGAGCCGCGCCTGCGGCGTCTCGTTCCTGGAAACTCCGCGAGGCGACCGGTTTGCGTGCCGGCCGTCCCGCGGGGGTTCCACCGAGAGCTGACTGTGCCGCCGCCCCCACAGCACGAGCGTACGAAATCGAGCGGACGGAGTCGCGATGCTGTTCGGCCTCGCAGCGCTCGCTCTCCTGATCGTTCTTGCACCGATCACTGTTCCGTACCTCCGGCGGCGCTTCGGCTATCTCGTCGCGTCGATTTCCTTCCTGCTTTTCGTCTGGTTCGCTGCCCACACTCCGGAGCTTTCGCAGGACGCCCCCCGCATCGAAGTCCTACCCTGGCTTCCGACGCTCGGCAGCTCGCTGGCGTTTCGGCTCGACGGTCTCGGTGCGCTGTTCGCACTACTTATCACCGGTATCGGAGCGCTCGTGGCGCTGTATACCGTCGGCTATCTCGAAGATCATCCACGCCTCGTGCGTTTCTGGATCGTACTGCTCCTGTTCGAGCTGGCGATGCTCGCAGTGGTACTCGCTGACGACATCCTGGTGCTCTTCGTGTTCTGGGAACTCACCGGCATCGCCTCGTTCTTCCTGATCGGTTTCGCGAGCGAGCGACCACGTGCCCGCGCCAGTGCCCAGCAGGCCCTCGTCGTCACCGGTGCGGGCGGGTTGGCGCTCCTCGCTGGGCTCCTGCTCCTCGCTCTCCAGGCCTCTACCTTTCGCCTGAGCGAACTCCTCGTCACGCTCCAGGGGGCGAAGGACGAACCGATCTTTACGGCAGCTTTCATCCTCGTGCTTCTCGGTGCTGCGACCAAGTCCGCGCAGGTCCCCTTTCATTTCTGGCTCCCCAATGCCATGGAAGCACCGACGCCGGTCAGTGCCTATCTCCACTCGGCGACGATGGTCAAAGCCGGGGTGTACCTGCTCGCGCGCATGAGCCCGCTCTTCGGTACTCACCCTTGGTGGGAACCTGCCCTGGTCACGCTCGGGAGCACAACCGCCCTGCTCGGTGTGCTCTTGGCCGTACCCCAACGCGACCTCAAGCGACTCCTCGCCTACAGTACCGTCAGCGCGCTGGGAACGCTCGTGCTCTTGCTCGGACTCGGCTCGGCGGGAGCCAAGCCGTTCGCTCTGTTCCTCCTCGCTCATGCTCTGTACAAGGGCGGCGCCTTCCTCGTCACCGGGGCGATCGAGCACGCCACCGGCTCGCGAAATCTGGATCGAATCGGCAGTCTCTGGCACACGAGCCACACGCTGGCCATCGCCACCGGGCTCGTCGTCCTGGCTGCCGCCGGACTCCCACCGACCCTGAGTTACGTCGCGAAGGAAGCAGCACTCGAAGCTGGATTTCACGATACGAGCGTACTCGTTTTCATCGTTCTGTTGTTCAGCTTCACCGGACATGCTGCAGTCGCCTGGCTCCTGCTGCGACCGATCCTCACCCGCTCCGAACAGCTGCACGACCCGCACGGGGTAAACTGGACGCTCCTCGCCGGCCCGTTGCTTCTCGCGAGCACCGCACTGCTGAGCGGTGTCGTCGTCTCGCGCCTCGTTCGCCTGATCCAAGCCGTCACAGCCAGCCTGCACACGAAATCCGAGGAGTCATTCGAGCTCGCGCTCTGGCACGGCTTCACGCCAGTGCTCGGTGCGAGCAGCGTGCTGCTGGTCGTCGCGGCAGCGATCGCCCTCGTATGGCCCCGCATCCTTCGTCTCGGCGATCGCCTCGCTTTGACGACTCCTCTCGAGGAATCACCGCGGGGACTCGGGCGTTGGGGAACAGAACGCTGGTACGGTGCCACCTTGCTGGTTCTGAACCGTTTCGCGACGCTCGTCACAGGATATCTGCAGAACGGTTACCTTCGGGTCTACGTGAGCACGGTCATTCTCACCGCTCTGGCACTCGTCGGGGCAAGCATCTTCCACGCGCGGATTCCCGTCCCTGCAGACCTGCCAGCGTTCCTCGTTATCGACGTCATCGATGCGATCCTCGTCGGCATCATCGTCGTGAGCAGCCTTGTCGCCGTACGCGCCGCAGAGCGCCTTGCGGCCGTCGCTGCTCTCGGCGCACTCGGCTTCAGTCTCGCGCTGCTTTATGCCCGGTACGGTGCCCCTGACCTGGCAATCACCCAGGTGCTGGTCGATACTCTGACAGTTGTCCTCCTCGTTTTCGCCTTCTACCGACTCCCACGCTATGCTCGTCTTTCGTCGACCCGGTCGCGCGTTCGCGACGCCATCCTCGCTACCGCATTCGGCTGCATGATGGCAGGGTTCGCACTCGCGACCCACGTCTTCCGGTACCCGGAGCGGATCTCCGCATTCTTCGTCGAAGAAGCCTACCCGGCAGCCCACGGACGGAACGTCGTCAACGTGATCCTGGTCGATTTCCGTGCGTTGGATACGTTGGGCGAAATAACGGTTCTCGGCTTGGCGGCGCTCGGCGTTGCTGCTCTGCTACGCCGGAGAGGGGAACGCACCACATGACCACGCTGGCATCGATCATTCTGCGGACCGCTGTTCGCTGGATCTCCCCGTTGCTCCTGCTCTTCAGTCTCTTCTTGCTGCTGCGTGGGCACCACGAACCCGGCGGTGGCTTTGGCGGCGGCCTCGTCGCCGCGACGGCATTCGCTCTGCTCACCTTTGGGTACGACCTCTCAACGGCGAAACGCCTGCTCCGTATCCGTCCGCTCACGCTCACCGCGCTCGGGATCGCTGTCGCCTTGGCAAGTGGACTGCTTTCGCTCCTCCTCGGCGATCCGTTCCTGACCGGCTTGTGGTTGAAGATCCCGGTCACGACGGCTCTCACGCTGGAACTGGGCTCTCCGGTGCTCTTCGATATCGGCGTGTACCTGGCAGTGATCGGGGCCACGTTGACGATGCTGTTCGAGTTCGCCAAGGAGTGAGGGTACGATGGAGATCCTCTTCGCACTCATGGCCGGTCTCCTCTATGGGTGCGGTCTCTACCTTCTGCTGCGCCGGAGCATCGTGAAGGTCGTAGTAGGCTTGATCCTGCTCGGCAACGGCACGAATCTCCTGATTTTCACTGCTGGCGGCTTGATCCGTGGTCGCCCGCCGCTCGTCCCACCCGATGCCACGAGTGTTTCACCACCGTATGCCGATCCGCTTCCCCAGGCGCTCATCCTCACCGCGATCGTCATTAGCTTCGGGGTGCTCGTCTTTGCCGTCGCGCTTGTCTACCGCACCTATCGCGCACTTAGTACTGACGATCTGGACGCACTCATCACCACCGACCGGCTGGGCGAGGTGCCGGAAGCCGCTCACGCACCGATGATCCCAGCCGTTGTCGCGAGCGAGACGAACCGGGAGGAAGGCTGATCTATGGGACTGACGCTCGTCCTCCCTCTCCTCATCCCACTCGTGACAACTCTCGTGCTGTTCGCCGTGCGGCAGCGGCGACGAGTGATCTCGCACGGAATTGCCATCATCGGTGCGACACTTACCCTCCTCGCTGCAGCTGTTCTGCTCGCCGATGTCTGGACACACGGAATCCGCGTCATCGCCATCGGTCGCTGGCCACCTCCGTATGGGATCGTGCTCGTCGCCGATCTGTTCAGTTCAGCGCTCCTGGTCGTCTCCCAGCTCGTCTCCTGGGCAACAGTCGTCTACGCGACCGCTTGGATGGACCCCGACCGAGAACGTGCTGGTTTTTACCCCCTCGTCTTCGTGCTCCTTGTCGGCGTGAACGGAGCATTTCTCACCGGAGATCTGTTCAATCTCTATGTCTGGTTCGAAGTCATGCTGATGGCATCCTTCGTGCTTCTCGTCCTCGGCGTCGAGCGGGGTGAGGTCGAAGGTGGTATCAAGTACGTTTCGCTGAATCTCCTCGCTTCAACCTTTTTCCTCAGTGCTGCCGGTATCCTCTACGGCATCGCTGGAACCCTCAATCTGGCCGATCTGAGTGTGGTCCTCCCGCGTCTCGATCCCGGAATCGTCACCGTGATCGCCATGCTGTTCGCTGTTGCGTTCGGGATCAAGGCAGCGGTCTTCCCGCTGTTCTTCTGGCTACCAGCCTCCTATCACACGCCGCCGGTACCGGTGTCGGCGCTCTTCGCTGGCCTCTTGACCAAGGTTGGCGTCTATGCCTTGATCCGCGTCTTCACCCTCCTCTTCGTCCACGACCCAGGTTGGACGCATCGGATCTTGCTCGTCTGCGCCGCCTCGACCATGGTTACCGGCGTGCTCGGTGCACTCGCGCAGCAGGAGGTGCGGCGCATCCTGTCGTTCCACATCGTGAGTCAAATCGGTTACATGATCTTCGGGCTCGCTTTGCTGACGCCGCTCGGACTATCCAGTAGCGTCTACTACCTAATCCACCATATCGTGGTCAAGACGAACCTGTTTCTGATCGGTGGATTGGTCGAACGCACGGGTGGGAGCAGCCGACTCGCTAATCTCGGTGGCCTCGATCGGATACACCCCTGGCTCGGCCTGATTTTCTTGATCCCTGCGTTATCCCTGGCAGGTATCCCACCTCTCTCTGGTTTCTTCGCAAAGCTCCTGGTGATACGTGCCGGATTCGCTGCCGGAACGTACTGTGCAGTAGCAGTCGCGATCGTGGTTAGCCTGCTCACTCTCCTCTCTATGCTGAAGATTTGGAATGAGGCCTTCTGGAAAGAAGAGGGCCACGCACCGTCGAGCTCACTGCAGGCGAAGCACTCGCTCAGGCTCGTACTCCCGAGTGTGCTCCTTGCACTCGTCACCATTCTGATCGGCATCGCGGCTGAACCGGTGCTCACGCTCTCCACCGAAGCAGCCGAGCAGTTGCTCGACAACCAGGCCTATCGGGATGCAGTCCTCGGTGCACGGTCGGCACAGGTGGCATACACGTTTCCCGGGGGAGGTCACGCGTGAACGCTCTGCTCCTCAATATCTTGCTCGCTATGGTGTGGATGATGGCAGTCGGCCGCTTCACGTTCCACCAGCTTCTGCTCGGTTTCCTGCTCGGGTTCCTCGTCGTCTCGGTCGTCGAGCCACTGTGGGGCAGCGGAGCGTACGCCCGTCGCGTCTTTCGGTTCGTTCGTTTCGCTGGTTTCTTCTTCTGGGAACTCCTCCTGAGCAGTTTGCGTGTCGCCTACGATATTGTCACGCCCGAGCTGCATGCCCGCCCGCGCATCTTCGCCGTTCCACTCGATGCTCGAACCGACACAGAAGTCACGCTCGTCGCGAATTTCCTCACGCTCACTCCTGGCACGCTCTCGCTTGACGTTTCAGCCGACCGGCGGACGCTTTATGTCCACACCATGTACGCCGAGAGTCGTGAGCAGTTTATCGCTGAGGTCAAGCGCGGGCTCGAAGCGCGACTTCTGGAGGTTCTGCGATGATCGAGCAGTTGATCGGGCTCCCGACCGACTCACCGTTCCTCGTCGGAGCGATGCTCCTGCTCGTCCTCGCGCTCGTGCTCGCCTTCGCGCGTGTCGTGCGCGGCCCGACGATTCCGGATCGCGTCGTTGCGCTCGACATGATGGCGACGCTCGTCGTCGGGCTGCTGCTCCTGCTCGGCGCCGTACTCCGGATGCTCGCCATCGTCGATATCGCGATCGTGCTCGCGCTCATCGCTTTCCTCAGCACGGTCGCCTTCGCTTCGCTCGTCGAACGGAGGACGCGCGAATGACGGACGTCGTGACCGGTCTCCTGGCCCTCTCCGGTTCCTCGCTCATGCTGATCGCAGCACTCGGCCTGCTCCGCATGCCTGATTTCTACACACGCATGCAAGCGGCCGCGAAGGCTGGAACGCTCGGCATCCTGCTCGTCGTGACCGCCACCGGCCTCGTCCTCGGCAGCCTCTCCGCGCTGCTCCACGCGCTGCTCGCCAGCTTGTTTTTCCTCCTGACGACACCGATCGCGACGCACCTTCTGGGCCGCGCTGCGTACCTCTCGGGGATCCGTCCATGGGTGCTCGAGGATGATCTCGCCGGGCGCTACCACCCCGAGACGCACGAACTGGAAAGCGCGCCTGACGCGGGCTCGTCGCCCTGAACGACACGACGAACCGGCAAAAACACGCAGGGCGGCCCGTTTTCAGAACCGCCCTACGCTCCAGCAGTGCGATTGGGACATCAAGACCTTACGCCTTCTCGGTGCTCTCCGGCGTCTGCTGCTGGCGCGCCCGCTTGGCCTCGCGCCAGCGCAGCATCGCGACTGCATCGTCTTGCGTCAAGGGCACCCGGCCGCGCTCCGTCTGCCGGTACTTGAACGGATACCGCTGCGGGATGCTGTGCTTCGGCTGCTTGAGCCGCTGGTTGATCCGCTTGGCAGCTTGCCGGCGAAGCTTCCGTGCCATCGATTCGACCGACATCGTGCGTTCCTCCGTTCCTCTCCAGCTTCGTCAGGGCGCTTGCTCGCGCCGCGGTACGAACGTATTCAACGTCTCGACTTCCTCATCGCCGACGACGCGTGCTCCGTGCGCCACACCACCCGGGATCACGATGACGTCACCCGGCTCACCGAGCAGCTCGGTGCCATCGATCTCGAACGCGAGCGTCCCACGGAGCACGACGGTGATCTGTTCTTCCGGATGCGCATGGACGGGGAACACCGAGCCGGGCGCATACCGGTATCGGACGAGCGTCTGGCGCTCAGCGTTTACCGTCTGCCGGATCACACCCGGTCGGGGCACCTCTTCCGGCATAGTCGACCACCGATACAGGGTAACGCGTTCCGCAGCAGCCATCGGCCGATCCGTTCAATCGAGCGGCGGGAGCCCCAGTCCACAGCGCTCGCGGACCACCGCCATCTTGGCTGCAGCCAGCTCGCGTGCCTTGGCAGCCCCCTCGTGCAGCGTGCGGATCACGATACGCGGATCCGACATCAGCTCGTCGAGCTTCGCCTGAATCGGTGCGAGCGCATGAACGATAACTTCAGCCAGATCCTGTTTGAACTGCCCGTACCCTTTGCCGGCATAGCGCGCCTCGAGTTCCGGTATCGGGATGCCCGAGAGCAGCGAATAGATCGTGAGCAGGTTCGCGATCGCCGGTTTCCGCTCCTCGTCGTAGCGAATGACCGTCTCCGAGTCGGTCACCGCCTTGCGGATCTTGCGCCGGATCACGTCCGGTGGGTCACGGAGTTCGATCCGGCTGTCCGGGTCCGGATCGCTCTTGCTCATCTTCTTGGACGGGTCGGTCAGCGACATGATGCGTGCCCCGGCGGGCTTGATGTCCGGCTCCGGCACGACGAACGTCTCGCCGAATGTGTGGTTGAAGCGGATCGCGAGATCGCGCGTCAGCTCGATGTGCTGCTTCTGGTCCTCACCCACCGGCACGACGGCAGCATCGTAGAGCAAGATATCGGCGGCCTGCAGAACCGGGTAGAAGAACAATCCCGCTCCAACCCGTTCGTTTCCTTTCGATTTCTCCTTGAACTGCGTCATCCGCCGCAGCTCACCGAACGTGGCGAGCGTACCCAGGATCCAGCAGAGCTCCGTATGCTCGCGCACGTCCGATTGGACGAACAGGATCGAGCGCTCGGGGTCGATCCCAGCTGCGAGCAGGACACTCGCGACTTCGAGCGTCCGCTGCCGGAGCTCGCGAGGATCGTACGGCACGGTCATCGCGTGCAAATCGACGATACTGAAGATGTTCTCGTACTGATCCTGCTGGAGCACCCAGTTCCGGATCGCCCCAAGGTAGTTTCCCAAGTGAATGCCACCAGTCGGTTGGATTCCCGAGAACGCGCGCGGCTTCCCCGCCATCCTCGCTCCTCCTGCATTCCGACGGGAGAGGATACCACGAGCTGGAAGATCAGCTTCTCCCTCTTCGCTGCGGCACGGAACGTTCAACCACCGTCGTCTGCCTCGAGTGCCCGCCGGAGTTCCTCCGGGATCGGTACCGGCCGCATGGAGTCCACATCGACGAAGACCTGGACCATATGGCCTGTCACTGCCGGTTCAGCTTCGCCCTCTTTGACGAGGGCGAAATCGAGCCGCAGCGACGAACGGCCGATCGTACTCACCCAGAGCTGGCAGGTACCGCGATCGAAAATCCAGAGCGGGCGATGGTAATCCGCCTCCACGTGCACGCGCGGGTTGGCCAGCCGTCGCTCACGCATCAGGCGGATCGTGTCGAAACCGAGACCGCTGAACAGCTCGTGTTCCGCCTGCATCACGTAGCGGAACACATTCGGGTAGAAGACCAGCTGTGCGGCATCGGCGTCGCCCCAGTAGACGACGAACGGCACCTCGACTCGGCGCACGATCCCTCCTTCCCGGACTCGCTTTCGCACACGTGTCGCCAACTCTCACACCAACGATCGCACGCGGGATTCCGGCACGGTCGCCCGCTCCGTCACGCGCATCACCAGCGAGGCCGGGAGGGCGAGCGCGACCAGCGCGACACCGGCAACGGTGAACGGCACCCACTGACCGAGTCCGTAGAGAGCCGAACTGCCCAAGGCACTCAGCGCTGCACCGGCGATACCGGCCGTCGTATAGGCCCCTTGGACGCGCCCTTGGTGCTCCGGCCCCGCGATCGTCGAGAGATAGGCATCCACCGACGGGATCAGCAACCCAACCAGCGCTCCCTCCACGGCAGCGAGGAGAAGCAGTACCGGCACCGACGGGATACCGTAACTCACGACGATCATTCCGAGACAGAGCGCCAAGATGGTCATGCGGCGCCAGCGCGGTCGACGATTCGCCAGCCGTCCACCGACGGGGAGCGTCAAGAGATTCGTCACCGAGAAGGCTGTGTACGAGAGCCCCAATGCCAACTCGCTGGCACCGAGTTCACTGAGGTAGATACTCCAGATCCCGCTGAAGATGCCCACCGGAACCTCGAACCCGAACGCCAGGAGCATCGCCGCGAAGAGCGGTGGCCCGAGGAGTGGACGGAAGGAACCGCCCGTCACCGTGCGCGTCACCTCGTCCCGCACGGCGATCAGTCGCCGGAAAGCGAAGGCAGCCGGGACGACCAGTACCATCTCCCCCAGGCCGCTGAGCACGAGCAGCGGCACCTTCCCGACGACACTGACTAAGAGCCCACCGAGTGCAGGGCCGAGTAACCAGCCGACGTTGAGCATGCTCCAGAACGCGGCAAAGGCTTCGCCCCGGCGCTCCACCGGCGCGAGATCGACGATCAGTGCACGGACAGCCGGATAGATCAACGACAGGCCGATTCCTTGCACCAGCCGCAACGCGACGAATGCCCAGGTCGATTCTGCCCAGGCGAAAGCAGCCGTCGCTGCCCCCTCGATGAGCAGACCCGCCATCACTGGTCTGGCGCGCCCGATGCGATCGGCCAGCGCTCCAGCGGGGAACTGAAACACGAGTTGCGCGAGCAGGAAGGTCGAGGCCATCAAGCCGATCGTTCCGTAGGAGGCGCCCCGGTCGCGCGCGACCAACGGGAGGAACGGCACGACGAACCCGCTCACCAGTCCTGCCAGCAGGGTCAGACCGAGCACTGCGCGGAGCGCCGGTTGCCGGAAGACCCACGGTCGGGGTATCAGGTCACGCATGCCGCTACGCTCCTCGCGATCGCCGATTCAGCGGACGCGCGTCACTGCCCGCGGCTGCTCGCCGAGAAGCGTCGGGCGACGCAGGATGGGAAAACGTGCGGCAACCATCACGATCGCGAGCATCGCGCTCAGCGTGAGCAGCGTGACCGCCCGTGGCGCGCCCCAGACATCCGCGATCGCACCGGCCGGCAAAGTCCCCACCGGTAACAAGCCCCAGGTCAGCAAATAGACGCTCAGCACCCGCCCCCGAATCTGGTCATCCACTGCAAGCTGCAAGAGCGTGTTCGTCGATGCCATGTACACCGCCCCTGTCGCCCCCGCCACGAACAAGAAGAGCGCAGCGAGCCAGGGTACTGGCGCGTGCGCGAAAGCGAACACTGCAGCCGCGAAGGCGAGCACACTCGCCACGAGAATGCGCGGTGACTCGCCGAACCGGCGGCGAGCTGCGACCGCGACGGAGCCGATGACGGCTCCCAGGCCGTTCAGAGCCATCAACACCCCAAGGCCGGTCGCACCGAGTCCCAGTTCGTCCCGCGCGAAGACCGGCAGAAAATTGGTGTAGGGGAAGACGAGCAGGGTCGGCAGCGCCGCCAGCCCCATCAGAGCTCGGAGCTGCTCGCGCCGCCAAACCGCTTCCAGCCCCTCGACGAACGAGCGCCAAAAACCGCTCCTGCGCGTGGTGGGTCGAACGCGTGGGAGCCGCACCGTGATCACGACCGAGAGCACCTGGAAGACTGCACAGACCGCGAAGGCTCCAGGCATTCCGAGGAGCCCGACGAGCGGCCCGGCCAACGCCGGGCCGACGATACGCGGCGCATTTTGGGCCGTCGAAGTGAGGGCGACCGCATTGGCGAGCGCCTCGCGCCCGACGAGGTTCCCCACGAGCGCGCTGCGCGTCGCGAAGACGAAGGCCATCCCTGCCCCGGAGAGAAATGCGGCGAGCAGAAGCTGCCACGGATGCAGCCAGCCGAACCACAGGAAAAGCACCAGCACGACCGTGACCAGGGCGACGACGACCTGCGCTGCCAGCAGGACGAACCGGCGGTCGAACCGATCGATGAGGACACCAGCCGGCAGACTGACGATGAGCATGGGGATCCCGCTGAGAAAGCCCGTGAGGCCGACGAAGAATGGTGAGTCGGTGAGGAGCAAGGCGAGCCAGCCAGCGAGGAGCGACCACATCCAGAAGGCAGCATTCGTCGTCAAGGTCGTCCCGAACAACACGCGAAAGGCCGGATACATGCGCAACGAGTAGAGTACATCGACCCGGTCCGTCATCGACCGTGCATCGTCGCTTTCCTGCGCCATGACTCCTCCCACACGCGCCCCATGCTATCACGGTAGCGAGCGATCCGCGAACGAGTCAGCGCTCCCTCGCGCCCCTCCTCACTGGGATCGGACAACCTGCCAGCTGGCCTCGCTCCGATGCGCTCCAACCCGCTTCCCGCTCTGAACGCAATGGGCGCACCGCGAACACTGCCTCGACGTCGGTGACGGCAGCGCAGTCGACAGGGAAGACGCGCCGCGTGCGTCCGAGCAGGAACGGCCGTCAGACAGTGCGGCCGACCTGGGACAGCCCCGCTTTCGGTCGGGCCACCGTCATCTCGATCTCCGCACGATCCGCCACCCCGTGCTTCCGGTTACAATCCTGGCGTATGAGCGTGGCTGTTCAGCGTGGTCGAGGAGTGCGGTATGGGAACGATCGAAAAATATCGCGAATACGTCTGCACGAGCTTCGTCGCCGCAGTCGAGCCAGTCGTCGTCGCTCGTGCGTCCGGCGCGACCGTGTTCGACGTCGAGGGGCGCGAGTACATCGACTGCTTCGCTGGCATCGCCGTTACCAACGCCGGCCACTGCCATCCCAAGGTCGTCGCGGCAGCCAAGGCGCAGGCCGACAAGCTCGTGCATGCCGCTAGTTACGTCTACCATGTACCGGTGGTCGCTGATCTGGCGGAGCGGCTCGCCCAGATCACACCGGGCCGGCTCAAGAAGACGTTCTTCGGGAACAGCGGTGCCGAAGGAATCGAGACGGCACTCCGCATGGCGAAGGCGTACACCGGGAGGAACGAGTTCATCGCGCTGACCCACTCGTTCCACGGGCGTACGGTCGGCACGCTCTCGGTCACCGGCAACATGCTGCGCAAGAAGCGCGGTGGTCCCTACCTCCCCGGCGTGGCTTTCGCTCCCGCTCCGTATCTCTACCGGAACCCCTTCGGAACGGACGACCCGGAAGTCCTCGCCCAGCGCTGCGCCGAGATGGTCGAGTGGGCGATCAAGTACCAGACGTCCGGCAACGTGGCTGCCTTCATCGCCGAACCGGTCATGGGCGAGGGCGGCATCATCGTGCCACCGGCCAACTATTTCCGCTACGTCAAGGACGTGCTCGACCGCTACGGCATCCTCTTCATCGTCGACGAAGTGCAGAGCGGCTTCGGACGGACCGGCAAGCTCTTCGCGATCGAGCATTACGGCGTCGAGCCGGACATCATGGTGATGGCCAAGGGAATCGCCGATGGCTTCCCGCTCTCGGCTTGCATCGCCCGCGCCGAGATCGCCGACGCCTTCCAGCCCGGCGAGCACCTCTCCACCTTCGGGGGCAATCCGGTCTCCTGCGCCGCTGCACTGGCGAACATCGACGTCATGCTGGAAGAAGACGTGCCCGGTCAGGCCGCCCGCAAGGGAGAACAGGCGCTGGCGCAGCTGCGCGAACTGGCTGCCGAGCACGAGCTGATCGGCGACGTACGCGGGATCGGCCTCATGATCGGCGTCGAACTCGTTACCGACCGAACGACCAAAGAGCCAGCCGCGAAGCACGCTGCCGCGCTCCGGGCCTACTGCCGCGAGCATGGCGTCCTGATCGGTGTGGGCGGGCAAGAGGGAAACGTCGTTCGTATCCAGCCACCGCTGACGATCGGCTGGGAGCAGCTGGAGCGCGCGCTGGCCGTCTTCGCCGACGGGCTCCGCGCGGTGAGCAGCTGACTGACAGGCCGGATCGACAGCGTTGTGCGCTCATGCCGGGACAGGTCGCCTGCCCTGCCCGTGCGCGTGACCCAGCCCTTCACGCGCACACACCGCTTGCGCCCAGCACCTGTGAGCTCCATCGCGAACCGCGAGCTGGGATGGGTCGATATCGGCACCCGAGCGAAGGACGGAGAGGCCACGTGCCCTGGTGCGCGAGCTCGGGCAACGCCCTCGACCTCAGGGGATATATCAGACCGCGCTGGAGCAGCCCGTTCGGACGGAGGCTGCACGGGTCACGTTCGTCTTGGTCGCGTGGCGCCGCAGCAGGCCGCGACCAGCGGTACTCGTCGCCAGCTTCTCCCCCGGACGCGAGACATGCTACCATACCCTCGGTATGCGAACCAGCAGGCTAACGGAGGACGCACGTGTTCCGCTACCTGTTCGAGGGAATCGTGGTCGGTTGTCTCTCGGTCGTCATCCTCGTCCTCGCTCTCAGCATCGGGCTCGCTGTGGTCGTCGGTCTGCGTGGTGGGACGGCCGACACGATGGTGTTCCCGCCAGCCATCGGAAGCGTCGAATTCGCTCTCTTGTTCTTGTTGTTCTTCCTCATCGTCATCGGGTGGATGCTCGGTCGAGCGCTCCTGAGTCGCCGCAGCGGAGCGAGTTGACCAGCGGGCGGAGCCTGTCCGGTCCGCGGAAGGACCTGCTACACTCCAGCCGTCACCGCGCACCGGTACGAGCGCGAGAGGAGCAGGAGCGATGCCCGCACGGAACTTGAACCACGTCAGCATCGTCGCGAAGAACCTCGAGGAATCCGTCCGGTTTTACGAGGACGTCTTCGGACTCGAGCGCATTCCCACCCCCAACTTCGGTCACCCAGTCCAGTGGCTCCGCGTCGGCGACTTGCAGTTGCACATCTTCGAGCGACCGGAAGAAGCGCGCCGCTACGCGCATTTCGCACTGACTGTTGACGATCTCGTCACGGTCTACGAGAAGGCACGTGCCCGGGGCTGCCTGGACGGCGATACCTTCTCGCATTTCCTCGTCCAGTTGCCCAACGGGAACGTCCAGCTCTACGTGCGCGACCCAGCTGGCAATCTGATCGAGGTCAACTATCCGAGCATCGCGCAACTCCCCGCGGAACTCCAGGCCCAGTGCGTGCGGCTCGAGGACCGGTACCCGCAGAGCGACTGGAACCGCCAGGCGACCCTGTTCCTGGAGCCGGTCACGATGCGCTCCTGAAGGCACCGCTCGCTCGATTTCTCCAGCGGGGGTAGGATCCGACCGCACCGACACACGCGCGGAGCCGCGATAGCGAGCCGGTCACCCGGCAGGCGGCCGCGCAATCGCCGCTACCGCCCTGCCGGTACCATTTGACTCCTCGCTCGCTTGCCGTAAAACAAATGGGGGTTCTCCGTACCATCACGTTCGCGCTGGAGTCGGACCATGCCGCATCGGTTACTGGAATCACTCACCCCGGAGCAACAGGCTGTCGTGACCCATGAATCCGGTCCACTGCTCGTCATCGCTGGGCCTGGTGCTGGGAAAACCGAGGTGATGCTGCGCCGCGCTGCCTACTTGATTCTCGAACGAGGCGTCGAGCCGGAAGGGATCCTGCTCACGACGTTTACGCGCAAGGCAGCCGAAGAGCTGCGCGTTCGCTTGGCATCGCTCCTCGGCCCCCAGGTCGAACGGTTACTCATCACCACGATCCACGGCTTCTGCCAGTGGTTGCTCGAGCAATTTCCCGACCACCATCCGTTCGGCCAGCCGCTCCGGATCCTCGACGAGCACCTCCAGCACCTCTTCGTCTTCACGCATGCCAGAGCGTTGGGCCTGCACCAGGCACGCGGCCGCTTCGGAGACTTCATCGCTGACGTTATCGCGGCGTTCAACACCTATAGCGAGGACCTCGTCGATCCCGATGCGCTCGTGACGCTTCTCTCGGCATCGAGCGACGATCCCGAGGCATTGGCTGTCGCCGTTGCCTACCAACGCTACCGGCAACTCCTCGACGAGTCAGGCTGGCTGGACTTTCCCGGGCTCCAGCGCGAGGCCTATCGGCTCCTGCGTGACGACGACACAGTCCGGGCAGCCGTCCAGGCTCGTTTCGAACACGTGATCGTCGATGAACACCAGGACACGAACGTCCTCCAGGACCTCATTCTCGGGATCGTCGCCGCACCGGAGACGAACCTGTGCGTGGTCGGTGACGACGACCAGAGCATCTACCGTTTTCGCGGTGCCACAGTCGCCAACTTTCTCCGCTTTCCTGAACTCTACCCGCAGGCTCGCCGTATCGAGCTCTCGCGCAACTTCCGTTCGACGCGTCCGATCGTCCAGGTCGCCTCACGCCTCATCGCACATAATCCCCTGCGCTACGCGAAAGCGATCGAGCCCGTGCGCGGCGAGGGGCCAGAGGTTCTGCTCCTGACGAGCGACGACGTCGACGACGAGGGCGAGCGCCTCGCCGAGCTGATCGCGACGCTCCGTGCCGAGGGGGCGATCGAGCGCTGGAGCGACATCGCAGTGCTCTACCGCAGCGTGCGCTACTACGCCCAGCCGCTCCTCGCGGCACTGGCCGCGCGCGGCATTCCGGCCGTAGCGGCAGGAAACGGTGCATTCTTCGACCGTCCCGATATCCAGCAACTCCGCGACCTCATCGTCGCGTTCGGCTGGCCAGCAAGCTGGCGACCTGACCATTTCGCCGGTCCGATCCTCGACTTCGCGCTAGAGACACTCGAGCGCCTCGCAGCGTTCACCGGCAACATCTGGGAATTGGACGAGCGCGAGCTCGCAGCACTCGGCATCACCGATGAGCGAGAGCGCAAGCTGCTGGCCAGCATCATCGCGCTGCAACGCCGTGTCAAGGGAAAGCAGCATGGCTCTATCCTCACCCTCGTCTACGAGATCCTGGCCCGCAGTAAATACGTGGCTCGGTGCGTCGAACGCGGGGATACCCGAGCCGTCCTGAACCTCGCTCAGTTCTCGCGCCTCGCCGCCGACTTCGATCGGCAGGAACGTTCCGCCGCCCCCTTCCGGTTCGGCGAGTTCCTCCGCAGTCTCCCGGAACGCTCGCTCGACGAACTCGAGCCGGAGGACGAAGATGCCGTCCAGGTGATGACGATTCACCAGGCCAAAGGGCGCGAGTTTCCGGTCGTCGTCCTCGCTTCGCTCGTCGAAGGCCGCTTGCCTGGCCGGGAGCGCCCGCGTCGGTTCCGCCTCCCACCCGAGCTGCTGGCGCAGCTGACCCCACCGGAGATCGCCGAACGCCACCTCAGCGATCCAGAGGAAGCACTCAGCGACCAGCGACGCCTAGCCTACGTCGCCTTGACGCGAGCTCGTGACCTGCTCGTCCTCAGCGCTCCAGCGCGGATCCGGCGCCAGCGTTGCCGCCCCTCACGGTTCCTCGAGGAGATGGGCATGCCTCGTGAGCCAGCGAATGCTTCGTCAGCACGACGCTTCTCGCTCACCAGCACGCGAGCCCAGACTCGACCGCGCGAGCTCGGCACATCGGCCATCGTCACCTACGCGACCTGTCCATTGCGTTTCTTCCTCCTCTACGAAGCAGGGTTCGAGCTTCCGGTATGGCCGACTGTCCAGCTGGGCCAGACGATCCATCTCGCGCTCGCTGCAGTGCACCGGGAGGTACTGGCTGGACAACCCGTCGACGAAGACCTCGCTGCCCACCTTTTCGACCGGTACTGGCTCCCCACCTCGCGCCTGCCGTCGGCCCAACGCGAGGGGCTATACCGAACGGGACGCGAGGCGGTGATCCGCTACGTGCGGCACTGGCACCACACGTTCGAACGGATCGTCAGCGTCGAGCAATCGTTCTGCTACCCCACCGGCCACGGTGTCATAACCGGGCGAATCGACCTGGTACGCGCGTGTCCCGACGGGACGCTCGAGCTCGTCGACTTCAAGACGCGAGCGACTGCTGGTATCGCGCTCATCAGACCCGATTTCCAGCTCCGCCTCTACGCGCTAGCGTTCGAGCGGACGACACAACGTCCGGTCAGTCGCCTCTGTGTGCATCTGCTGGCAGACGACCGCGAAGAATCGTGGGCCTGGACTGCGCACGAACGGGCCGCGATCGAGGCCGAGGTCAGGGAAATCTGGGACGGCATCGCTACTCGTTCGTTCCCGCCACGTCCTGGCTCGCACTGCACTGCCTGCGAGCTCGCTGCGTTCTGTCCAGCTGCGAAAGGGGGCTGAGGGTGGCACGGCTGCGCAATCTCGACTACCACGGCTTCTACGAGTTGCTCGTCGAGCAGCTCAGTCGCTACCGCGGCGAGGTCGACGAGATCGTTCAGCTCGCGCCCGATCTCTTTCGCTTCCTCACGAATCTCCTCGAGGACACTCGTGTCACCGCACCAGCCCGGCGACTCATCTGCGCAGCGCTGGCCTATTTCGTCGCACCCTACGACGTGGAGCCGGAGGAAATCTACGGGCCACGCGGTTTCGTGGACGACGTCTATCTCTGCGCCTCTGTCGCCCGGGCGCTCCGTACGATCCTGCCCGCCGACATCCTGGAAACAGCCTGGGAAGCGGAATTCCCGTTCGAGGAAACCATCGACCGAACCTATGAGCGCGCCAGCGCAGTCCTCGGCGAACGCGCGAGGGACGTCCTGCGCTACGTCGGCCTCGACTGACGAGTGCACCGATGCCGGTTCTCGTGGCACTTCTACCGGTTGGAGCCTGATACCGCTCCGAGCCAGCGACGTGCTGGGGTAGCGCATCTTCGGGAGCGAAACCAGCTGGAACGGGGCTCCTTGTCACGGTCTCGGGCACTCTGTTAGCCTTCCCGTTGAGGCGAGACAGCGTCTTCCTTCCGTGGTCCAGCGAGACGGACAGCCGAGAGGGCAGGCTCGATGCCGGGTGCGGAGCGGGTGACCGTGGAAGGACAGGAGGCTGCAGTCATCGCAGACGGGGTCTCCCGGATTTTCGGCCCCCTCCGTGCTGTCGACCGGCTCTCCGTGGTCATCCCGCGCGGCGTGATCTATGCCCTCCTCGGGCCGAGCGGATCCGGCAAGACGACCTTCCTCCGCATGGTCGTCGGTGCGCTGCGGCCGAGCGAAGGTCGGCTCTGGGTCTTCGGCATCGCGATGCCCAGTCGGCGCGTCGCACAGCGCATCGGTTATATGCCGCAGGCGCCTGCCCTCTACCCCGATCTGACCTTGCGCGAGAACCTGCGCTTCTTTGGCGCCGTCTATCGTGTCTCACGCCGCCAGCTCGAGCAGCGGATCGAAGAACTGGCAACCGATCTCGATCTCCTGGCCTGGCTCGACCATCCCTTGTACCGGTTCTCCGGCGGGATGCTGCAACGCGCCTCGCTCGCCGTCGCCCTCCTGCACGAGCCAGACCTGCTCGTGCTCGATGAGCCGACAGTCGGCCTCGACCCCCTCCTGCGCCGCACGTTGTGGGAGCGGTTCCGTCTGCTCGCCAGTCGGGGAACCACGCTCCTCATTTCCACGCACAGCATGGACGAAGCTGACCGCTGTGACCTCTTAGGGTTCCTGCGCGGTGGCCGGCTGCTGGCGAGCGATACGCCAGCTGCACTCCGCGCCCTGACCGGCCAGGATTCGCTCGAAGACGCGTTCCTGATCCTCGCCGGTCACCCCGTCCTGCCGGTGGAGCCACCGCGATGAGCGGGCAGCGCGTTCTCGCGATCACGATCCGCATCGTTCGGCAAATCCGGCGCGATCGGCGAACGCTCGCCCTCATCTTCCTCGCACCGGTCGTTATCCTCTCGCTCCTCGGCTATGTCTATCGCGGGAGTTCCCACACCGTCGCCCTCGCGGTGAGCGCACCCGCCGATCCGTTCGCCGAAGCCATGATCGACACCCTCTCCTCGCTCTCGGTGCAGGTGGAACGCCTCCCTTCGGACGAGGCGCTCGCCCGTGTCCGCTCCGGTGACGTCGCCGGTGCCCTCGTCGTCGAACCCACCGGCACAGCGATCACTCTCCAGCTCTACCTCGATGGCTCCCAGCCGGGCCGAGTGCGGCAAGTGATCGCAATCGTGAACGAGGCGATCATGCGCGCCGCGACCGAACGACTGCCTCCCGGTCTGGCGCTCCCGCAGCCGCAGATCGCCTACGTCGCCGGTAGCCTACAGTTCGACGAGCTGGATACGTTCGCCCCGGTCTTCATCGGGTTCTTCGCCTTCTTCTTCGTTTTCCTGCTGACCTCCGTCTCGTTTCTCCGTGAGCGACTCCAGGGCAGTATCGAGCGTCTCATCGTCTCGCCGCTCGGCCGCGCGGAAATCGTCCTCGGGTACATGCTCGGCTTCGCCTTCTACGCGCTGATCCAGTCGATCGTGATGGTCCTCTTTACCGTCTACGTCTTGCGGATCCACACGGTCGGTGCGCTCTGGCTGATCATCGTCCTGACCGTCATCCTGACCATCGGTGCGGTCAATCTCGGCATCTTCCTCTCCACCTTCGCGCGGACAGAACTTCAGGTCGTCCAGTTCATCCCTCTCGTCATCACCCTCCAGGGACTGCTCTCCGGTATCATCTGGCCGGTCGAAACGCTGCCGCGCCCCTTGCAGTGGATCGCGCATGTCCTACCGCTCACCTGGGCGAACGATGCCTTGCGTGCCGTCATGCTCCGGGGGCATGGTCTCAGCGACCTCGTGCCGCACGTCCTGGTCCTGGTCGCCTTCGCGACACTCATGCTCCTTCTGGCCATGACGACGCTCCGCCGGGAGGTCGCCTGAACCATGCCGGACCGAGCAGTGCTTCTCGCGCTCGGCTCCCACCAACCGGCCAAACGTGCAGCCGTCGAACGGGTCGCACCGAGCTTCTGGAGCAACTGGCGCATCGTCACGCTGAGTGTGCCGAGCGGTGTGCGGGAACAACCGCTCAGTGACGACGAGACGGTACTCGGTGCGCTCGAGCGGGCCCGCAACGCGCGCAGTGCGGTCGAAGCAGATTTCGGTATCGGGCTCGAATCCGGTGTTGCTCCTGGGCCGCTCGGCCGGTTGTACGTCGTGAGCTGGGCCGTCGTCGTCGACCGCGCGGGACGGATCGGCGTCGGTGGTTCAGAGCGCTTCCCGCTCCCCCAACCGATCGCGGAACGCCTGCGGGCGGGCAGCGACCTCGCGAGCGCACTCGCTTCCGTGCTCGGCACCGAACCGCCAGCGGGCGGCGGAACGGTCGCCGTGTGGAGCGCTGGACGGCGACAGCGCGTCGATCTCCTCGCTGGTGCACTGCTGCTCGCGCTCGTTGACCTCGAGCACCAGACGGGCGCTTCCCGTTAGGTTGCCCGCTCGAGGACAGCCCCAGGCGGCAAGTGTGTGGTCAATTCCTGCACGACCGCATCCGCATCGCTCTCCGGCGGTAAGCGCAGGACGAGTCGCACCGTCACAGCAGCCCGCTGTGGCACCGCAGCGCGCGTGTCAGCCACCAGCACGGCAGCGTGGTAGACCAGCACGCCGAGCGCGACGAGCGTGAAACCGAAGGCGGGCGCGGCATCGGATAGTGCGTTCAGGGGTTGGACCAGACCGAGGGCAAGACCGACAGCTCGATAGATGACGTAGCCGGCTGTTCCGAGTATGACGAGAACGCTCAGGCCGAGTGTCCCATACAGATACGCCCGCCGGCTCAAGCTGGCGCACTCGGCTGCCGGCTCCCGCGCGACGCGTACCAGGACCGCGCGCCAGAGCGCGAGCCAAGCGATACCGCCCACGGAGGCTACGGAAAGCTGAAACGCGAGGTCCTCGCGCCATGTCCCGAGTGGAGCTGCCGTGAGGGCAGCGAGAAGCACCTGCAGGAAAAGTCCGACGAGCCCACCCAACCCGAGCACGGCGAGCGCAAGGCTGGCGAATGCCGAGAGGTACAGCAGGAAGCGCGAGACCCCGCGTGCCCAGTCTGGGCCGGCGACTGGTCGCGCGGCGAGGGCAGTCGCTTCCTCCTCCATCACACGCCGGTGATAGTGCCAAACGAGCGCAACTGGCAGGAGCCAGGCGAGCGGATCCAACAACTGGCGGACACGCTCTCGCACATCCCCGTCCGGTACACCGAGTACCCAGCGCAACACTTCGTGCAGGAAAGCCGCCAGTGCGACCAGCATGACCGCTAGCCCAGCGAAGACGGCGAAGCCCAGGTAGGTCCAACGGAGGAGTGAACGGCGCTCCCGGTCAGCCGCTGGGAACGGGCGCGCCACGAGCACGAGTGCCTCGCCCCAATGGAGGGCCCAGGCGACCGCCCCGCCGACGAGCAGGCTCGTCTGCGTTGCCAGCGGATACCGGAGGGTACCAGCGAAAGCGGTGGGAACGAGCAGTGAGTCCAGCCCGAGCCGCAGGAGGTTCGCGGTGCCGACGACGAGCAACACGATGCCGCTCCCGGCAGCGCCGTATCCGTAGAGCCGTGGGAGCCAGTCGGCGGCACCGGCACGCGTGACGGACCGGTGCTCCTCGCGTGCGGCACGGGCGTGCCCCAGCCACAACGTCCCTGCGACGAGGAGGACGGTAAGTTCGTCGAGCACGCGCGGGACACTCGCCCCCGCTGGCTCGGCAACACCGAGGAGTGCGAGCACGATGAGACGCACCAGCTCGATGCCGCTCGCCAACCAGAAGCTGAAGCTGATCGACAAAACGACCGTGAAGAAGACAGCACGGACGGCGGATCGCCGCTCCGCCTCATCGGCTGCCGCCTGGCGCTCGACCAGCCACCAGTGGACAGCCCAAATCGGGAATCCGACGACCAGGAGCGCAACGCTCACGCTGAGCTGTCGCCGGAACGTCTCCGCATCCCCGACCACCGCCGGCCGCGCAACGAGCTCCCAGGCAGCCGAGGCCAGTGCGCGCAGCAAGCGCACCGCTCCGATCGCCCACACGGCCAGTGCGACGCTCGCGATTCCATACAAGTACAGCCGACGAGCGATCGCCATCGTCTCATTCCTTCCGGCCACGCGCCTCTTTTAAAAGTAAAAAGCCACTTCGTCGACCTTCCATGCACCGCCGTCACGCACCAGAGCGAGCGTGCGCTCATAGGAGAACGTACCGCCACCGACCGCCGGAAACGGAAAACTCGGCTCGAGGGCAGGACCTGTCCGCTCGATCGTCACGGTCACCAGTGCGCGCCCTCCTCGCACCTCGACGCGATCGATCCGCACTCGCGCCGTGCGGAGGCTCTCGCTGGCGCCGCGGAGTTCGGCATCGAAGTCGTAGAAGGGTTCCATCTGCTCGCGTCGTTCCAGCTCCGCACGGGCGCGTGAGGAGAGGAGCGCGAGCACCTGGTCTCGGTCGGCAGCACGCAGCGCCTCGACGAAGGCAACAACCGTCGCTTCCGGTGAGTCGGGTGGATACTGGGGCGGCCCCGCGCGTTCGACGAGTAGGACGAGTACCGTCGTCGCGACGATCAGCACGACCAAGCCAGCAGCGATCGCCACGATCGTCCATGTCGGCTGCCGCACGCTTCACCTCGCCCCAGTCGATTCGGTTCGAACCGTTGATCGTTCGGTGCAGTGTAGCAGGCCACGCTCGTTCGCGCCAGGTCCACAGAGCGTTCGTTGTTTGCCCGTTCGTGAAGGCGTGCTAGCCGCCGCAGCAGGGACGCTGTCCGCCGCAGGAGAGCGGGCCAGACGAGGAAGGACGATCGCACGAGGGTCACACGCTCGGTGGGTGCGGGCTTTCAGCCTTCCGGCCCTACCTCATTCCGCCGACCGTGCCTCGTACGTGACCCGCACGACCCGAACCCGGTACCCTTCCATCGAGCGCACCTCGAGGCGCAAGGGGCCCAGCTGCACCGTGTCCCCGACTTCCGGGAACCTCCCCAGGAACTCGATGATCACGCCACCGACCGACTCCGCCTCGAACTCGACACCCAGTTCTTCCTCATCCAGTTCGAGGCGGTCCAGCAACTCGTCCAGGGAGACCCGTCCGTCCACCTCGAGCACGCCGGGTGCGATTTCGCGGAGCGGCTCGTAGTCCGGATCGAACTCGTCGGCGATCTCACCGACGATCCGCTCGAGCAGGTCCTCGAGCGTGACCAGTCCCGCGACACCGCCGAACTCGTCGACGACGATCGCGATCTTCGTCCGGCGGAGGCGGAGCAAGCGGAGCGCCTGCCGTGCCGGCGTGTGTTCGGGGACGAAGACTGCTGGGCGCGCGAAGCGATGGCACGGCTGCTCTTTCATCGCCGGTTGCTGCCAGACGATGCGGAACACATCCTTGATGTAGAGGACACCCCGCACATCGTCCGGCGAGTCACCGATCACCGGCAACCGCGACAACCCGGTGCGGAAAAAGTGCTCGACCGCCTGTGCCAACGGCATGGACGCGGCAACCGTGATCATATCGACGCGCGGAACCATGACCGTGCGCACGGTGATTTCACCGAACTCGAAGGCATCCTCGATGAGCCGCGCTTCTTCCCGACTTACCGAACCTTCGCGTGCCGCGACATCGAGGAGCGTCAAGAGTTCTTCGCGCGTCACGCTCGGTACCCGTCCCGGGTAGCGTACGCCGAGTACACGGAGCGCGATCGTCGTGGCGCCAGACAGGAACCAGACCACTGGCGAGGCGACTCGGGAAAGCCAGACGAGTGGACGCGCCGCGACGAGCGCCAGACGCTCCGCGTGCTGCACGGCCAGCGTCTTGGGGACGAGTTCACCCAAGACGATACTGGCGAACGAGAGCCCGACGGTCACGACCACGAGGGCAACCGCCGAAGCCTCCTGCTCGCTGATCGGCAGACGTCGGAGCAGCGAGGCGAGCGGTTCGGCCAGAGAAACTGCGCCGACCGCCGACGTGAAGAACGTTGCCAGCGTCACGCCCACCTGAATCGTCGCCAACAGCCGCGACGGCTCCTCGAGGAGGCGCAGCACCTGTCGTGCAGCCGTGCTCCCTTCCTCGGCGAGCGCATGCAAGTGCGCCCGCCGAACGGAAACGATGGCAAGTTCCGCAGCAGCGAGCGCACCGTTCACGGCCAGGAGCGCGACGATCACCAACAGTTCGCCGACCAGTGGCATGCCCGCCTCCACTCTCGTTCAGAGCCCGAAGCCAATCGGGGGCTCGGAACGCTCGTGCAGCCCCGTCAGCTCAGACCCAGCAAACACGACCGGCTTGACGACAGGCGTCGCAGAAGCCACCGCTGTGACGCCGATCGTCCGCTGAGGGAGCAGGAACGGCGAACCAGCCTCGCAGGCGCTCCCCGTCCGCGGTGACGTTCACGTCAGGGACGCCCCTTCAACCCTCGGCAGGTGGCTGCCATTTCGTCTCCTCGATCGCCTGCTCCAGCAAACGACGAAGCTCCGGGTCGGTGACCGCTTCCATCGCTCCGAGCACGAACGAATCGATGATCAGTTCCGGCTGCTGGGCTCGATACTCGAAGGCCTGAAGCACCGTCTCGAGCTTGTCGAGCTGACGGACGAAACGCGCCTCCGCTGTCTGCCCTGCTTCGTACTCTTCCCACGCTGTCACCAGTTCCGTACCGACTGATCCAGGCAACGTGGCAGCCAACTCCTGCAAGGCAGCCCGTTCAGCGGCTGCCTTCTTCGCCTCGCTTTCCGGATCGTAGACCGGCCGCTGGCGGAACAAGCGCTCCCGCTCCGCACCAGCCCGAAGCGCAGCATCGAACGGTGTCCGGTCGCCGGCGAGAGCCTCAGCGACATCGTGCGCCAATGCCAGGAGCGCCGCACGCTCAGCGTCGAGGCCCGGGCGTTCCTGAGCCAGGAGCCAGGCCATGAGTGCGAGGCGGAAGCTATGATCGGCGACCGACTCGGGCACGCGCACACCACGGTCGACCCAGCCTTGACGGCGGAGCGTCTTCAGTCGGCCGACGAGCCGGAAGAAGCGGAGCCAGCCGTCCAGCCCGGTCACCGTTCGACCTCCTCAGCAGCGATCGGCACGCGCCCCGACTGGATTGCGCAGGACGCCGATCCCTTCGATTTCCACTTCGACGACATCGCCCGGCTCCATCGGGCCGACCCCGTATGGAGTGCCGGTCATGATCACGTCGCCCGGTTCCAGCGTCATCACGTTCGAGATGAAGGCGATCAGAAACGCTGGTGGGAACAACATCTGACTCGTCCGGGCATTCTGTCGCACCTCGCCATTGAGCCGCGAGACGATCGCGAGATCGCTCGGATCGACCTCGGTCTCGATCCAAGGGCCGAGGGGGCAGAAGGTATCGTACCCCTTGCCACGTACCCACTGGCCGTCCTTGTACTGCTGGTCACGGTGACTGACGTCGTTACCACAGGTATAGCCCAACACGTAGTCGAGCGCCTCTGTCTCGCCTACACGGTACGCCCGGCGACCGATCACGATACACAGCTCCGCTTCGTAGTCGATCCGATTCCCCGGCGGCAGCAGGATCGTCCCACCATGGCTGAGCAATGCACTCGGCGGCTTGAGGAAAACCACCGGTTCGTCGGGGATCTTCCGCGTCGGATCGTTTTCCGTCACGTGCGCAGCATAGTTCAACCCCACGGCGACGATCTTGCTCGGGCGCTCGACCGGTGGAAGGACGGCGAACGACTCGAACGGCCCGAGCTCCCGTCCTCGCCGCGGAGCCCCGGCGAACCAGTCACCGATCGCCTCATAGGCGATGTCACCCTCGACCACGACCGGTGTCGGCCGCCCATCGACGATGATCCGTGCCAGACGCACCTCGATCTCCTTCTCTTTCGTTTCCGATCAGCACGCCCCGTCTCGTCCACGATGACGCTCACAGCAGGAGCACTTGCTGGAGCTGTTCGTCACGTCCGGCGATCGTCAACTCGTCACCGAGGTGCAGACGTTCTCCACGGTGGGGATTCATGATGACCTGGTCGCCGCGCCGCAAGAACAGGGGGGTCACGCCGAACCGCTCCCGCAAGTCCAGTTCCTCCAACGTCTTCCCCGCCATACGCTGGTCGACCACGACCTTGGCCAGACCGTATCCTGGTCCGACGTCGAAATAATCTTTCGCAAGTGGCATCGTCAAGCTGTGGGCGACGCGGATACCGGTCTCACGCTCGGGGTAGACGACGCGGTCGGCACCGACCATCGTCAGGATATCGCCGTGGAGTTGGTTCTGCGCTTTGGCGAGGACGAAGCGCACACCGAGCTTTTTCAGCAGCACGGTCGCCATGATGCTGGAACGTTCGTCGGCTCCGATCGCGACAACGGCAGCGTCGAAGTCCTGGGCACCGAGCGTCCGGAGCACTTCGAGGTCAGTGACGTCAGCGGTTACCGCATGCGTCACGTAATCCGCCACCGCCTCGATCGCGCGCTCGGAACGATCGATCGCCAAGACCTCGTGTCCGAGCCGTTCCAGCTCGATCGCGACAGCACTCCCGAACCGACCGACACCCAGCACCATGAACTGCTTCCGCATCCCCTGCCCCCTAGCCGAGCCGGACCGATTCTTGCGCGTAATGGACGATCTCTCGTGGCACACGAGTCGCAAACACGACGGCGAGAAGCAGCGGGCCGAATCGTCCCAACACGATGAGTGCAGCCAGCAGGCTCTGTCCACCGACGTCCAAGTTCGCGACCAACTGGCCCTCCGATCCAGCCAGAGCGAAAGCCTGGACGACGAGCAACCACACAGTCGTGAGCTGGTAAGGTGCCCAGGCCGCCAGGATGACCGTCCCCAGAAACATCACCAGGAGCGCGAAGACCGCTGTCGCGAGCGCGCGGAAGATCTGCCAGTCCGGTACTTCACGGCCGAAGACGACCACCGAACGACTCCCCCGGATCGTTGCCAGAATCGCGAGCAGGAGTAAGCAGAAAGCCTGAACCTTCACGCCACCGGCTACTGACCCGCTCGCCCCACCGATGAAGGTGAGCGCGCCGAAGAGGAAAGTCGTTTCCTCGCCGAGCATGCGCGTTTCGATGACGCGCGGCCCACCAGTCCGACTGAGCGCCACCGCGAGCGAGTCGAGCACCTGCTGGTACCAGGGCAGTCCAGCGAGGGTTGCTGGATTGGACCGCTCGAGCAACCAGATGCCCATCGTTCCGATGGCGAGTAAAGCCAGCATCGTCGTGAGTACGAGTCGGGTATCGGGATAGAGTCGTCGCCAGGACCGCCGCGTGACGATATCGGAAAGCACTGGGAAACCAGTCGCGCCGAGCGACACCAGCAGACCGACCGGAATGATCACCAGCGGGTACCGCTGGTACCCGGTGAAACCACCCAGACCCGGCTCGAAATCGAATCCGGCATTGTGGAACGCGGTGACAGCAGTCGCGAGCGACCACCAGAGCGCTTCGGCGATAGTACCGTGCAGGGAGAGACTCGGCACCAGAAGCATGCCAAAACCAACGAACTGGATCGCGAGCGTCGCGAGCAAGAGCCGACGGAGCAATGGCCAGAGTTCGCCGAGTTGTTCTTCACCGAGGCGCATACCCAGCACGTGATGTGCTTCGTAGACGATCGTCCGCCGCATGATCCCTGCCAGCAGCACCGTCGCCGTCGCGACGTAGCTCACGCCCCCCACCTCGACGAGCAGGACGAGAACGAGCTGCCCGATCCGATTCCACGTCGTCGCCACATCGACCGGTGCGAACCCAGCAGTGCAGATCGCTGAGAGCGCGACGAAGGCCGCCTCCCACCAGGACACAGCTTGACCGCCTTGCCAGGTGGCCGGCCAGCGGAGCAGGAGCGTGCCGAGGAGCGTGAGGAGAGCGGTACCGAACCAGAGGACCACCAGGATGGGAACCGTCACGCGGTAGCGACGCGGCATCCGGAGCGAGATCGTCTCGCTGGTCCATGCCTCCCGCCGGATCGTCCGGTCTCCCGGACGACGCACATGCGCTGGTGGACGACTGGGATGTCTCGGTCGTAGTCTACGTTCCACCGTCGTCGCCTGCTTCCGGCTACGCCGCCGCACCGCAGTGCTGGCGCGTCCTGAAGCCTACGCCCTGCCTGTTTCGCCGTCAACGATGGATTTCGCTTCGACCACGTAGCTCAGCCGGGCGCACCAGGGGTTCTCGGAACGCCGTCAACGGCCTCAGCCGAGCGCCACCGCTGTACGGGCATAACGGATTGGCTCGGGCCGGGCTCGCTCGGCGAGCGCCAGCGCCAGGGTGAGTGGCCCGAGACGTCCCGCGAACATGGTCGCGACGAGCACGATCTTGCTCAGTGTATGCAGCTCGGGCGTGATTCCCATGCTCAGGCCGACCGTACCGAAGGCCGATGCCGACTCGAACCAGATCTCCAGCAGGCTGAACGGTTCGACGAGCGAGATGACGAAACTGCTGACGAAGACGAGTGCGACCGCCAGGAGGGCGATAGCCATCGCCCGGTACACGAACTCTCCCGGAATCTCCCGCCCAAAAGCGACCACGTGTGGCCGCCCACGGAGCACTGTCCATACAGCGAGGACAAGCACGGCGAAGCTCTGTACCTTGATTCCACCAGCGAACGAGCCGCTCGCTCCACCGATAAACATGAGACCGATCGTCACGAATGCCGACTCGTCGTTCATGCCAGCGACGTCGATCGAATTGAAACCAGCCGTCCGGGGGACGACTGCCTGGAAGAAGGCGTTCAAGAGCTTGTCCGTCCAGGGAAGCGGACCGAGTGTTCGCGGATTGTGCCACTCAAAGAAGAGGATGAGAAGCGTACCGAGAGCGAGCAACACACCTGTCATCGCGAGCACGAGCTTGCTATCTAACGTCAAGCGCCCCCAGCGACGTTCGCGCACCAAATCGGAGAGCACCGCGAAACTGAGTCCACCCAGAATGATGAGCGCGGCGATCGGGAGCAGTACCTCTGGCGCATGCTGGTATGGTGTCAGCGAACGATACCCACCGACGATATCGAATCCTGCATTGTTGAAAGCCGAGACGCTGTGGAAGACCGCCCACCACAGGCCTCGGAGAAACGACTGAGTCGCCGCGATCCCGCTGGGAAGGAGCAGGAGCCCTCCTGTCGCTTCGATAGCGAGCGTCAGGATCGCCAGCCGGCGGAGCAACCGTACCACGCCGCCTGGCCCGGGTTCCCCGAGACTCATGCCGCAGGCCAACCGATCCCGTAAGGTGGGGCGGATACCGAGGAGCGCGAGGAGCAACGTCGCACTGGTCGCGAACCCAAAACCGCCGAGCTGGATCAGGAGGAGGATCACAGCCTGCCCGAAGCCGCTCCAGGCTGTCGCCGTATCGCGCACAGCAAGACCGGTCACGCACACGGCCGAGGTCGCCGTGAAGAGCGCATCGACCAGCCTGGCACGCTGGCCATCAGCCGAAGCGAAGGGAAGGCTCAGCAACACAGTACCGATCGCGATGAGCAGCGCGAAGCCGACCACGAGCCGAAACGCGATCGGTCGGGGGCGCCGATGCACACGAGGCCGGGGGAGTTGAACCGCTTCACGCCGGGCGACCGCCCGGCGGACGACGCGATCGCCTGGTCGCCGAACTTGCTCGTGCGGGCGACTGGGATGTCTCACGCGCTCCATCGGCGCTCCGATCAGCCTCCCACGGCACTCGCGTCGATTCTGGACGAAAGCCTAGGGGATGGTCACCATGCGCGTCAATGCGTATACTGTCTGGAAGACGTGCTGTTCCCGAGCGGAGCCCGCTTCCGACCGATGGCGTTCGGGAGACGGGCGCACCATGAGCGGTGCGGAGGTGAAACGAACGATGACGCAGCACGAAGTGTTCGATACCACGATCATCGGTGGGGGGCCGGTGGGGCTCTTCGCCGCCTTCTACGCCGGCATGCGCGGCCTCAAGACCAAGATCATCGACTCCCTGCCCGAACTCGGCGGCCAGCTCATCGCCGTCTACCCCGAAAAGTACATCTACGATATCGCCGGTTTCCCCAAGATCCTGGCCAAGGACTATGTCAAGGGCGCGGTCGAGCAGGGCCTCTCGACCGGCGCCGTCCCCTGCCTCGGCGAGACCGCTCAGACGCTCGAGTGGCTCGAGGACGCCGGCTCCTATCGCCTGACGACCGACAAGGGTGAGCATTACACCCGGACCGTCATCATCTGCGCCGGCGTCGGCTCCTTCGAGCCCAAGCGCCTCGAGGCACCCGGTGTCCGAGACTTCGAAGGCCGCGGCGTGACCTACCTCGTCCGTTCCCTCGAAGAGTTCCGCGACAAGGACGTGGTGATCGTCGGTGGCGGCGACTCCGCCGTCGACTGGGCCCTGGCGGTGTATCCGCTCGCCCGCTCGACGACGCTCGTCCACCGCTCCAAGTTCCGCGCCCACGAGCGCTCGGTCCAGCAGCTGCACGAGTCGCCAGTGGCGCTCTACTACCCGTTCTACGAGGTCAAGGAGGTGCACGGTAACGCCTGGCTGGAGGAAGTCGTCGTCCACCAGACCCGCACCGGCGAGGAACGCGTCTTCCCCGCTCAGGCGCTGATCATCGCCATCGGCTTCGCAGCAGACTTGGGTCCGCTCAAGAGCTGGGGCCTGACGATCGAGCGCAACGGCATCGTCGTCGACCCACGCACGATGAGCACCGGCCTCCCCGGTGTCTTCGCCGCCGGTGACGTCGCCGTCTATCCCGGCAAGTTCAAGCTGATCGCCACCGGCGTCGCCGAGGCGATCACCGCCGTCAACCACGCGGTTGTCCATATCGACCCGTCCGCCCGGCTCGATGCCGGCCACTCCACCAACGTGATGGAAAAGCGCGAGCGCGCCACCGCATCGGCGAGTTGACGAGCACTCGGATCGACCCGAGAGCGAGCCTGGCCGTGCACCCTGCATGGCCAGGCTTCTCGCTCTTGTAACACGCTGCATCACCTCGCTCTTCCGGTTCTCCGCGTAGACTCGTCTCGTGAGCACGAGCTGGTGTGTTCGGCAAACGTCAACAGCCGACCCATACGCACAGAACGGACTTTACCCGCCGCTTCCGACATCATGATTGACACGGGTTTCGTCCGTGTGCTAGTGTGCATGTAGCGATCCTGCCCGATGACCACGTAGTGGCGAAAGCGAAGTCGATCGAAGCGGGGAGTCGCCTCGATGGCAGCGTATATCGCTCGGCGCTTACTGATGATCATTCCGACGCTCATTGCAATTTCTCTGATTACCTTCATCATCATGCATGCGACACCAGGGAGTCCCTTGCAACCGCGTGCTCCCAATGCCAACCCTCTTCCCCCAGCAGCACAGGAAGCGCTCGCCAAGAAGTACGGCCTGGACAAGCCGCTGTGGCAGCAGTACCTCAACTACCTCCGCCACATCTTTACGCTCGACTTCGGTTATTCGTATCAATATCAGACGCGTGAGGTGCGGGAGATCATGGCGAGCACGCTGCCCATTTCCTTGCACCTGGGTATCATGGCCATGGCACTCGCCATCCTGATCGGTATCCCGCTCGGGGTCATCGCGGCGATCAACCAGAACGGTCCGGTCGACTACCTCTGTAGTTTGATCGCGACATTGGGTGTAGCGGTGCCGAACTTCATCCTCGCCCTGTTCCTCATCGTGCTCTTAGTCCTCCTCATTCCGGTCGTACCACGTACCGGCGGATGGGACTCACCGATCGATTGGGTCCTGCCGACCATCGCACTCGCACTCGGCCCGATCGGAATCATCGCGCGCTACACCCGGGCGAGTATGGTCGAGGTACTCCGGCAAGACTTCGTCCGCACCGCGTACGCGAAGGGCCTCAATGACCGGCAGGTCATCGTGCGGCACGTGCTCAAGAACGGCCTCATCCCACCCATCACGATTCTCGGGCCGATGTTCGCTGCCATCGGAACCGGGTCGCCGTTCGTCGAAAAGATCTTTCGGGTTCCTGGTATGGGTCGTTTCTTCGTCGATAGCTTGATCGCCCGGGATTACCCGATGATCATGGCCGTCATCCTGATCTACGGTGCATTCTTGGCCGTCATGAACATCGTCGTCGACATTCTCTACGGTATCGTCGACCCGCGCATTCGGCTGGCCTGAGCCCGTAGAAGGGAGTCCCGTGCATGGCGACGACTGGCGCTGGAATGACAGGACGAGCGGAGCGGCTGGACGCACTGGTCTGGGCCGCGCGCCCGCACCGGACGCTCTGGCGCGACGCGCTCAGCCGCTTGCTGGCCAACCGCCTGGCCCTGTTCGGTCTCATCATGGTCAGCCTCTTTACCATCATGGCGATCTTCGCGCCGATCCTCGCACCGTACCCGTACGACAAGGCGGACTTCTCGGCTGTTTCGCAGTTCCCCACCTGGACCGGGAAGTACCCGCTCGGTACCGACCTCGTCGGCCGCGATATGCTCAGCCGCCTGATTTGGGGCGCACAGGTCTCGATGCTGGTCGGACTCGGCGCGCAGGTGATCGTTTTCTTGATCGGTGTGCCGATCGGCGCACTCGCCGGTTACCTCGGCGGGCGCGTTGACGCGATCCTCATGCGTTTCGTCGACGTGATGTACGCGTTTCCGCAACTGCTCTTCGTGATTCTGATCATGGCGGCGCTCGGACGTGGAATGCAGAACATCTTCATCGCGATCGGCGTCACGGGTTGGGTCACGCTGGCGCGGCTCACCCGCGCCGAGTTCCTGGCACTCCGCGAGCGCGATTTCGTGATCGCTGCACGGGCGGCCGGCGCGTCGCCCTGGCGGATCATCACGCGCCATATGCTCCCCAACGCGCTGTCGCCGATCATCGTCGCACTCACGTTCGGTATCCCGCAAGCGATCTTCACCGAGGCGGCGCTGAGCTTCATCGGCATCGGCATCCCGGAGCCACGACCGAGTTGGGGCAAGATGGCCGGCGAGACGCAGCAGTACATCACCTCCTACTGGTACATGCCGATCTTCCCGACTATCCTCATCGCGCTCCTGATGCTGAGCTTTACCTTCCTCGGTGATGGGCTTCGCGACGCGCTCGACCCGCGCACGCGCAAACGCGACTGAACGGAAGGAGGTGCACGGCCCGCTGGACGCGCGGTTCGTTGACTACCGTTCGGCTCACCGCATCGTCTGCTGAGAGGAGGAGGTTCGATGAGCGACAAACTCCGCTGGTGGGAAGACCCAGAACAAGTCGCACTACTCTGGAAACGCTTCCAGGCGATCGGCCTCGACCGGCGTGAGTTCATTCGCATCGTGGGAGCTGCCGGTGGTGCGACTGGTGCCGCACTCGCCGCTGCCGCTTGCCAGCGTGGTGAGGGAACCACACCGAGCCCGGCTGCTGGCGTGACCCCGCCACCCGTTCCGACTCCGACGCCACCACGAGCCGTCGGTCCCACGCCGACCGCAGCCCCCAGCCCGACCGCTGCAGCGGCTGAACTGGCCGCGGATCAGGTCTTCCGAACGAACTTCGAGCAGGATCCGCAAAGCTTCGACTTCAACCGCGACCTCTACTGTGGCGGCGATGAAGCATGCTTCGCCATGCTGGGCATGTTCACTCCAGACCTCGAGGTCGTGCCCGATATCGCCGAACGTTGGGAACCGAACCAGGATGCCTCCGTCTGGACCTTCTATCTCCGCAAAGATAGCTACTGGAGCAACGGCGATCCGGTCACCGCACATGACTACGAATGGTCCTGGAAGCGCCAGCTCGATCCCGCCACTGCCGCTCCCTACGCTGGTTTCCTCTACGACATCAAGAACGCGGAGGCCTTCAACACGCAGAAGCCGGGTGTCACGCGCGACGATGTCGGCGTCAAGGCGCTCGACGACTACACGCTCCAGGTCACGCTGGAAGGACCGCGCGGTTACTTCCCGATTCTCGCCGCCTATATCGCAGCCGCTCCGGCTCATCGCCCCTCGGTCGAGAAGTACGGCGACAAGTGGACCGAAGCCGAGAATATCGTCTGCAATGGCCCCTTCAAGCTCGTCCGGTGGGAGCACGACAAGATCGTGGTGCTCGAGAAGAACGAGAAGTACTGGAACGCCAAGAACATCACGCTCCAGCGGGTCGAACGGCCGATCATCCCGAGCGACGCCGCCTTACAGGCGTACGAGAATAACGAGATCGATTGGATGTACCGCGGCCCGCTCGGTCAGCTCGAGCGTGTCCGATCCGATCCGAAACTCAGCAAGGAATACCAGCAGTTCAACCTCTTCGGCACGTGGTATCTGGTCCCCGACCCGAACTTCGAGCCTTACAATCTCAAGGAAGTCCGCCGCGCGATGGCCCACGCCATCGACCGCGAGACGATCGTGAAGCAAGTACTGAAGGGTCTGGCGACCGTCGCCTATACCTTCACGCCGCCCGGCATGCCCTACTACATCGAGCCGGACGACAAGATCCGTGAACTCACCGAGTACAACCCGGACAAGGCACGCCAGTGGCTCAAGGGAACGCCCTATGAGGGCGGCAAGAACTGGCCGAAGGGCCTCACGCTCACCCACCGCGAAGAAGGCGACGCACCGAAGGCCGCCGCAGCGGCGATCATCCAGATGCTCAAAGAAGTGCTCGGTATGGAGATCGAGCACATTGTCGGCGAGCCTCGCGAGACCTACGAGCGCATGTGGAAGCACGAAATCCCGCTCATGTGGGTGCGCTGGTACGTCGACTATCCGGATCCGGCCAATACGCTGTTCCAGGTCTGGTACTCGAAGGCGCCCACTGGTCACCGCCACTCCTGGACGAACGATGAGTTCGACCGACTCGTCCTCCAGGCGAACGGCGAGCAGGATCCAAAGAAGCGCTACGAGTTGTACTACAAGGCGCAGCTCATCCAGCTAGAGGATGCAGCCGCGATCTATGTGTATAATCCGTGGAACTATGGACTCATGAAGCCCTGGGTCACGAACTTACCACGCAACCGCAACGGCGACTTTACGCCAGCATGGAATATCTTCCTCCGGCACTACGATTATTACAAGATCCTGAAGCACTGAGCGTTCCGACGAACGCAGACACACGACCGGTGGCACCCTCTCCAGCGGGTGCCACCGGTCTTCTGGCTCCTGCCTCAGCCCGAACGCCACGCTTCCCACTTCCAGCTGCAACCGGCCACGCGGCGCCCAGTCGGCTGTGGACTTCCTTCCGGCGCTGGCTCCATCGTGATGCCCATCCCCTGATAGGCGCTCCAGCTCGCCTGCGCTTCGACGACGAGCAAGACACGCCCAGCCGCATCAGGCACGAACACGCCCCCGTTCTCGCGTTGCCCATCGGATCGCACGAGCCAGAGTTGATAGACCGTTCCCCGCTCCGGCGGCGGCATCTTCTCCAGCGCGACGACAGCACGCTCTCCTTCGCGATCGAGATAGACACGCCCGACCACCGATGGGAGGCCAGGCGCTTCACCTCGCATCGCCGTCGACCAGTCCGCCTCAGCCAGCACCGCCGCGACGACCGCCTGCCGGCTCGCCAGTTCGTCGACCCGCCGATCCGCTCGGGTAACAGCGAGCACGAGCGCGATTACGAGGAGTCCCGCTGCCGCGGCCAGAAGGCCACGCGCCCATGCCGAGCGCCACCGGCGCCGATCGTCCCCGGCCGCTGCCGCCAGCACCCGCGCTCGCAGCCCCGCTGGTGGCTCGGTCTGCGGTACCACCGTTCCCAGCCAGCCGAGCGACGCCTCGATGTTCCGCAACGTCGTGCGGCATTCCGGACACGCTTCCAGATGCCTGGCGACCCGAGCTGCTTCGGCTGGACTCAGCTCGCCCAACGCATACCCAACGAGTTCCGGTTCGTGCTCGCTCACCGCGTCTCGCCCCATGGCTCCCGTTCTCCCGCCAGTGCATCGGCTAGTCGCTGCAATGCAGTGCGGATGCGCGTCTTCACCGTACCGAGCGGGATCCCCAGGTATTCGGCGATCTCCCGTTGCGTCAGGCCGCCGAAATACGCCAGTTCGATGACCTGCCGTTGCTCGTTCTCCAGATCAGCGAACGCTTGGCGGATCCGGGTTGCTTCGTCTCCCAATACTGTCAGCTCATCCGGGTCGTCCTGAACCTTCCGCCACTCGATCCCGCGGAGCCGCTCGTACAGGTACCGATCGCGCTGGCGACGCCGGAGGGCGTCGATCGCCCGATTCCGGGCCATGCGCAGGAACCACGGCGCGAAGGCTCCGCGTCCCGCATCGTAGAGTTCCGGGTATTGCCAGAGCTGCACGAACAGTTCCTGCACGATGTCCTCAGCAACGCTGCGGTCGTGCACGATGCTGAGCACCAGCGAATAGACCGTTCGCGCGTACCGATCGTAGAGCGCCGCGAGCGCCGACCGGTCGCGCTGTCGAATGCGCCCCACCAGCTCACTGTCGCTGACTCCGTGCAGGTCACCGTCCATACGCGCTCCGGCGGGCACACACCAGCTCCGATAGCTCCTATCATACGTCTCGTGCTGCCAGACGTAGGATTGAGCGCCGGGACAAGGTGCTCCGTCAGAGGGAGGAGCGCACGCATGCGACATCAGATACTCGGACTTACTGCCCTCATCGCCTTTTTCGTCGGCTGGATCGCCGGAAGCGGTTGTTTCAACGTCAGCGTCGCGCCGAGTTCACCGAGCCCGACTGGCGCGCTCACCCCAGTCCAGACGGCTGCAGCGCTTTCCCCCCTGGCACAGGCTGACCGCACGCCGGCCGGCACGACCGTCACTGCTCCTGCTCCCGCAGCCGAGACGAACTTCGCGACCGCGATCGAGACGGTGGCGCAGCAGGTGACGCCAGCTGTCGTCTACGTAGCCGTCCGCTCGATCGTGCCCAGTCTCTTCGGGTTCGGACAGATCCAGCAAGGCGTCGGTTCCGGTGTCATCTTCGATGCACGCGGCTATATCCTCACCAACGACCATGTCATCGCTGGCGCACAGGAAATCCAGGTCGTTCTCGGCGACGGACGCCAGTTCACCGGCCGGGTGGTCGGCCGCTCGCCAGCCAACGACATCGCTGTCGTCAAAATCGATGGAGAAAACCTTCCGGTCGCAACGCTCGGAGACAGCGACCAGCTCCGAGTCGGCCAGTGGGTCGTCGCCATCGGCAACGCGCTCGGGCTCGAGGGTGGGCCGACCGTGACCGCCGGTGTCGTCAGTGCATTGAACCGTACCATCACGCCCTCACCGGGCGAAGCAGCGTTCGGCCCGCTGATCCAGACCGATGCCGCGATCAATCCTGGCAATTCCGGTGGTCCTCTGGTGAACCTCCAGGGTGAAGTCGTCGGTATCAACACCGCGAAGATCCAAACGGCCGAAGGGATCGGCTTCGCGATACCGATCAACAAGGCCAAAGAGATCGTCCAACAACTCCTAGAAGCCCGGCCGCGTCCGTACCTGGGCATCACGTCCGTGTCGGTCACGCCCGCACTCGCGGCCGCCTACGGTCTGCCGGTGAGCCGCGGTGTTCTCGTCGTCGACGTGGAGTCCGGTGGACCGGCCGATCAGGCCGGAATCCAGCCGGGTGATATCATCGTCCGCTTGGACGATCGGGAGATCGCCAATGGAGACGACTTACAAGCCGCACTCGGTATCCATCAACCCGGAGACGAGGTGACACTCGTGGTGAACCGGAACGGACGGGAGATCAGTCTGCGCGTCACCCTAGGCACGGCACCAGTCATCCAGTGAAGGAAACCCACCATGGCGACGCAGAGCGAGCTCATCGTCCAGCAACTCGTACGCGAGTTCGGGCGACCAGCGCCGGCCGACCCAGCACGCCGCTACTTGCTCGACACGCTCGCTCAGCGCGGCCTTTTGCGAACCGGCAGCGATGTGCTGACGCTTCTGGCACCGGCTGAACTCGTCGCCGAACTCGCGGCGCGTGGTGCGCACGTGACGGCTGCCGAACCGCTTGAGGCACTCGTCGAACAGGCGCGACAGCGCATCGGCACGGGTTCGGCTGCGATCCACTGGGTACGCCGCGATCCGCACCGGCTCCCGTTCCGCCGTGCCTTCGATCTCGTTCTCGCTCCCGGTCTCGTCCTGGGAGCGACCGGCCAGGAACATGACGACGAGGAGTTCCTGCGCATCGCGGCGACCACACTCCGGCCGGGTGGCACCCTGGTGCTGGACCTGCCCAATCGGGAACTTTTGGCACGCGATTTCGTCGAGCGGCTCTGGGGCGAACTCAATGGGCTCCTCGTGCTCGTGCACGAGCGCTGGGACCTCCCCAGTGGGATACTCCGGGTCGAGTGGCAGCTCGTCTGGCCGAACGGTACACGAGACAGGCACGAGCGCGCGTTGCGCCTCTATACCGCGAGCGAGGTCACTCGGCTCTGCCGACAGCTCGGCTACGTTGCGACCGAGTGTTGGGGCGACGACGATGGAACACCGTACAACCTGTGGTCACCGCGGCTACTCGTGATCGCGCGGACCGAAAGCGGACCGGCTGAACCGCTCGTTGTGGGCGAAACGCGGAGCGAGAGGACATGACGGAACGAGTGAGCGAGCGACCGCTCGTGCAAGTCATCAACGCGGAACGGATCGTCGTGCTGGGCTGGGGGCGAGCGATCCTGGCGCAACTCGCCCACCCGCTCGTCGCTGCTGGCGTCGCCGATCATTCGCGTTTCGCCACCGACTGGCGCTCGGCCCTCTGCCGGTTCCGCGCGACCGTCGACGCTATGCGTGCGCTCACGTTCGGCCCACCAGCACGAGCGATCGCTGTTGCCGAACGGATCGCACGTACCCACGACCGTGTCCACGGTATCCTTCCGGAGCCCCTCGGTCCCTACCCAGCTGGAACACGCTATTCAGCACATGACCCGGAACTCCTCACCTGGGTTCACGTGACGACGATCGAAGCGACGCTCGTCGCGTACGAGCGGTTCGTCGCGCCGCTCGATGTCCGAGCCCGCGACCAGTACTGCGCAGAAGCGACTGCGATGGAGCGCTGGCTCGGTGCCCCACCGGGCACGTTCCCGCGCAGCTGGGCCGAGCTGGAGGACACGATCGCGCGAGTCCAGCGCTCCGGAGCCATCGTCGTCACGCCCCTGGCACGACGCCTGGCCGCAGCGGTCCTGAACCCGCCCCAGCCCTGGTGGCTCGGTCCGGCGGCCCGTGCCTGGCGCTGGCTGACGCTGGGACTCCTCCCTGCTTGGCTCCGCGAGGCCTATGCCCTCAGCTGGACGGAGCGCGACCAGCAACGCTTCGACCGCTGGTGCCGCATCTTTTGCACGGTGTGGCGGGCACTCCCGACGCGGGTGCGCCATTGGCCCGAAGCGCGAGCTGGTCTTCCGCTCCCGGTTCCCCCTGACCGAATCGTTCGCGTCGGAGCGTAACGGTGAGCGGACCGAGGAAACTGGGTCGGGAGTTCGGTCTTGCGCTCCTGCTCCTGGTGTCGAGTATCGCGATCGCCGGTATCACGCTCGCGCGCTTCGCTGCGTCCTCCGCTCCGACGCCGTCGGCCACACTGACGATGGAACCTCCTGCAACACCAACACCGACCCCTACCCCGCTACCGACACCGACGCCACCACCGCTCGGCGCACGGGCTATCCTCGTTGTCGACCTCTCCGAAGACCACGTCCTGCTCGAACGAGAGAGCCGAACACCACTGCCACCGGCGAGTACGCTGAAACTGCTGACCGCCCTGACCGTGAAGGACATCCTCTCCTCGGAGGAGATCGTGACAGTGGCCCGCGAGGATGTCGTCGATCCGGCTGTCGAATCGTCCATGGGGTTGGCAGCAGGAGATACGATCACGGTCCATGACCTTCTGATCGGTCTTTTACTGCCCTCCGGCAACGACGCGGCCCGGACTCTGGCCCGGGTCGCTGGCGAACGACTCGCCGAGCCAGCTGATCGGTCACCACAGGAACGTTTCCTCTCAGCCATGCAGGAAAAAGCTCGTGCGCTCGGGCTCGAGCAGACGGTCGTGCGGACACCGGACGGCGACGACGTACCAGAGCAGACGACCAGCGCAGCCGATCTCGTGCGTTTGGCACGGGCTGTCCTGGCTGATCCTGAGCTGTCAGCGATCGTCGCGCTGCGCCAGGCCTCAGTCCGCGTCGGCGGACCCAATGCC
Source organism: Thermomicrobium sp. 4228-Ro (assembly GCF_026241205.1). NCBI lineage: Bacteria > Pseudomonadati > Thermomicrobiota > Thermomicrobia > Thermomicrobiales > Thermomicrobiaceae > Thermomicrobium > Thermomicrobium sp. 4228-Ro. The sequence goes on along the minus strand of NZ_JAPFQM010000006.1, from coordinate 682,059 downwards.
CGTGTCCTGGAACTCGAGAACACGAACGAACTGCTGGGCCAGCTGGGCATCATCGGTGTGAAGACGGGAACCACGCCAGCTGCGGGCCAGTGTCTCGTCGCCGCCTGGCGCACGGTCGACGAACGCCTCTTCGTCGCCGTGCTGCTCGGCAGCCAGGACCGCTACAGCGACCTGCGTACCGTCATCCAGTGGGTCGCTGCCGCAACTGGAAGCCAGCCGATTCCGTAGTGGACGAGCCTCCTCGGTCCCTCCACCTCGGAACGAGTCGAACCGCGAGCCGGTCGAGAACGGCACGGCACGCCTCGCGCTCTCCGCCCAAATCGGCTCCCGTCGCTGTCCACCACGCCATCGTCTCCCAACGGCTACGCGCCCCGCTCCAGTCTTCGGTCTCCAAGAGCGGTACGCCACGTAGCGGCATCGACGAACGACCGGCACGGGATGCCCGGCACGCCCCGACCGAACTCGCCGAACCGCTCCCCCGATGCTGGACTGCTGTTATGATTGCCGGCTGGCACGCGAGTCCGACTCTTTTCCAGCCTCGCTGTGACTCGCTCGCGGGCGGGAACCGGGAGACCGACTATGGCACGGCGACAGCCGGCTGTATCCGCTCAAGCCTCGTCCCTCTCAGCTCGCCTCCGCCTGGCGTTCGAGCGCAGCGCCTTGGCTGTCCCAGCCTACCGGCGCTTCTGGGCAAGCATGCTCGTCTCGAACGTCGGCAGCTGGCTGCAACTCGTCGCCCAGGGTTGGCTCATCCTGGCGCTCACTGACTCACCGGCCTATCTCGGGCTCTACGGCCTCTTGCGTTCGGTACCGACGCTGACCATCACACTGGTGGGTGGTGCTGTCGCTGACCGAGTCGACCGAAGACGCATTCTGCTCGTCACCCAGTCGGCAGCCGCTGTCCTCGCCATGCTTCTCGGCGTGCTCGACCTCACCGGGCTTGTCCGCCCGTGGCACATCCTTCTCATCGCGTTCGCCACCGCCACGGTCATGGCGTTCGACAATCCGGCTCGCCAGGCGATGGTCCCGGGACTCGTCGGGAGCGAGCGCGTCGCCTCGGCTGTCGGGCTCAACTCTGCCGCCTGGAACGCAGCCGCAGTCGTCGGCCCTTCCCTGGCCGGACTGCTGGTGGCCGCCGCCGGAACTGGCTGGGCCTTCGTCCTGAACGGGTTGAGTTATCTACCCGTGCTCTGGGCTGTCTGGACGCTCGAGCCTGCTCCGCCGAGGCACGACCGCGGTCAGGTTCCGATCGTGGCGCAGGTGCGGCTGGGCCTGCAGGCGGTGCGGCAGGATCGGCGACTCCTCGGCCTCCTGACGCTCCTCGCCGTTCCCACCTTTCTCGGCCGGCCCTATCTCCAGCTCATGCCGGTCTTCGCCCGTGATGTCCTGCACACCGGTGCCGCTGGCTATGGGTTGCTCATGGGGATCAACGGCGCCGGAGCGCTCAGCGGCGCCCTCCTCGTCGGCACGCTGAGCGAACGAGGACGACGGGGCAAGCTCCTGTTTTTCGTCAATATCGTCTTCGCGAGCACGCTCGTCGCCTTCGCGCTGTCGCAATGGGTTACGCTCTCGGCCGCCTTGCTCTTCCTCATCGGTGCGAGCCAGACCCTGCTCATGGCATTCACGAACACGCTCCTGCAGTTGATCGTGACGGACGAGTTCCGCGGTCGCGTCATGGCGCTCTACACCGTGATCCCGATGGGGTTCATGCCGCTCGGCACCATGGCCCTCGGTGGGATCGGTGACCTGGTCGGTGTGCCGCTCACCGTCGCAGTCGCCGCTGCGATCGCGCTCGGCTTCACGCTCGTCGGTCGCCGGCTGTTCCCCGAGGTCTATCGCCTGACTTAGCGGTTCGTGGCTGGCTCCGCTGCGAGTTCGGCTTCGAGCGTAAGTAACTTGCCCTGCCGCACCACTCCGAGCGTGACGGTACTCCCGACTGGGGTACGGCTCAGCACTCGCTGGAGGTCAGTTGGCGAGCGAAGCGGCACGCCGTCCAAGCTCACGATGATGTCACCCGCCCGCAATCCGGCGCGCGCCGCCGGGCTTCCCTCGACCACCTGAAGGACAGCCACGCCGGCGGCACGTGGCTCGCCGCGCTCAGGCACGTAGCGACCGGGCACCGAACGGAGCTCACCGACGATACCGAGCCAGGCCCGGCGGACACGCCCCTCCCGGAGCAGTTGCCCGACCACCCACTGGGCGGTGTTCGCTGGAACGGCGAAACTCAGCCCCTGTGCGCCGGCGACGATCGCGGTATTGACACCGATCACCTTGCCACGCGTGTCGACAAGTGGCCCGCCGGAATTCCCTGGGTTAAGCGGCGCATCGGTCTGGATCACGTTCTCGATCAGCCGCCCATCCGGACCACGCAAGGAGCGGCCGAGCGCCGAAACCACGCCGGTGACCACGCTGGCCTGGAGACCGAGCGGATTGCCGATCGCGATCACCAGCTGCCCGACCTGCAAGCGATCCGAGTCACCCAGCTCGGCAACCGGCAACCCGGAGGCCTGAACCCGCACGACCGCCAGATCGGTCGCCGGGTCCTCGCCGACCAGCTGGGCCGGCAACTCGGTCCCGTCGGCGAGCGACACGACGATACGGCGAGCCCGATGGACGACATGACTGTTCGTCAAAACATAGCCGTCCGGTGCGATGAGGAACCCAGAGCCAGCACCCGGCACCTCGGCCACCCGCTGGGGCAGGCCGAGCGAGCGCACGACTTGCAGGCCGACGACGGCCGGTGCCACTCGCTGAACGACCCGGACGACGGCCTGCGAGAACGCATCGAGCAGCGTCTCGGGCTCGACCGGAGTTACGGTGTCCTCAGTCCCGAATCGATCACCCTCATGCACGACCGGCTGAACGTCGTACAGCTTGCGCACCATCGAATCGTTCCCTCCCTCACTTGCCGTTTCTCGGAGCCTGGCCGGAGGATTCTGACCGTCCAGCTCAATCGACGTCCGGCCCGGCCTGCCGGAGTTCCTGCACCCGGACGAGCGCCTGCCGGAGCTCCTCGAGCCACTCCGCTTGATGACGACCGACCAGGCGCACGCACCAGGCGAGCGCCTCGCTCCGACTCCGCGCGATTCCCGCTTCCACGAGCGTGTCGAGCACTTGCCGTTCCGGAAGCCGCAGTCGCGTCATCACCGGCACGCTCAGGACGGTGAAGAGCTGGCGGACCGGACCACAGACTGCACCCCACGACACTTTTCGCCCGAACCGGTACTCGGCCTCGCTCGCGATCCGCATGCGCTGCCCGCGTGTTTCCTCGCGGAAGCGCTGGATCCGAGCCGTGCAGGCAGCCTGCTTCTGCTCCTCGGTTACCCCCTCCGGAAGCGCCGGTTCGGGCAACCGACCGACGACGAGAATCTCGTCCCGGTCGTAGCGCACCTCCGGCGGCTCGACGAACCAGCCTTCCGGCAACCGGCCGGTGAACCAGGCCTGGATCTCCGCCGCGAACGGATCCCGCTCCATGTCCCCCTCCTTCCGTCAATTGCGATGATTACAGTATTACAGAAAAACACGCGTGCGGCAAGCGGGACCGTGCGGAAGCCGTCGCCTACCGGCTGCACGGCGTCTTGCATCCCCTGCGACGGCTGGGCCGAAACGTGCTAGGCTACAGCGCAGAAGAGTCGACTGGGCAGGGGAGGGGCAAACTGATGGCTGGGCCTGTCGTCGTTCCGGTACTGCCGACTTATCTCGATCCCGAGCGCGTGACGCACTGCGCGATCCCCTACGGCCGGGCGATCGCCCAACGCCTCGGCACCGGCATCGTGTTGTTCTCCGTCGTGGAGATCACGGAATCCTTGCAGAGCTATCTCGAAGCGGAGGGCGAACAAGTCGACCAACTCGTCCAGCGTTGGCTGAGCCAGCGGCGGGAAGCGATCGAAAAACTGGCACAGACCATAACGGATGTTCCTTACCACGTCGAAGTACGGATCGGCGAGCCAGCGAAGGAAATCGTCGCATTCGCCGACGAACGCCAGGCCACCGCGCTGGTGATGAGCAGCCATGGTCGTACCGGCATTGCCAGGTTGCTCGTCGGGAGCATCACGTTCTCCGTCGCACAGCGGGCTCGCCAGCCACTCGTTGTCGTCCGCGGGCGCGTTCCGGTGCCAGCGCCGAACACGGTCGTGCAGCTGTCGCCGGTGCTGGTCCCGCTCGACGGTTCTTCGCTCGCCGAGGAAGCGATCGACACCGCCCTTCAGCTCCTCGGAGCCGGGACCGAACCGCTGGAGCTACACCTCTTGCACGTCCTCAGCGACGACGAGGAACCCGCGGAATGGGAGCGCTACTTAGAAAGCGTTGCCCAACGTGTCCGTTCTCGCGGTCTTCGCGTCGACTGGAGCCTCACCCGCGGCCCGGTAGCCGAGACGATCGCAGCCGAAGCGGTGCGCCGGCACGCCGGCCTCACCGCGATGGGCACGCACGGCCGGAGCGGGGTACGCCGCGTGCTCCTCGGATCCACAGCCGAGCATGTCCTCCACGCGAGCGCTGTGCCGTTGCTCCTGCACCGACCGCTGGCAGCCCGTCGGGTCGTAGAGGAAACGACAGAGACTCCTGGACCCTTGCGCGTTCGCGATATCATGACGCCCGACCCCGTCACGGTCGGTCCCGACGCGACGCTCGAACAGGTCGCCGGCCTCATGCTCGAGCACCAGATCGGCGCGATCCCCGTCGTTACCCCCGACGGCACGCTCCTCGGGCTGATTCGCGAGGAAGATTTCCTGATGGAGGAACGCCCGATCCCGTTTTCCGCCTTCCAGGCACCGCACCTGTTCGGGCGTTGGATCGACCCGGAGCGGCTCGAGCAGCTCTATGCTGAAGCGCGCACCCTGAAGGCTGGTGACATTGCTCGTGAACCGGTGATCACGGCCACGGAAGACACGCCGCTGAGCGAGCTCGCCGAACGGATGGTCGAGCATGACGTCCGGCACGTCCCGGTTGTCCGCGACGGTCGGCTGGTCGGTATCGTCACCAGGCATGACATATTGAAAGCAGTCGCCCGCTTCCGATCGTCACATGGCTGAGTGCACGGGAGTGCGATGAGACCGGTGAGCGCGCGCAGCAGCGATCACTCGGCAGCAGAGCTCCAGCTCGATCGCCCCTGGCACGCGCTCTCCGTCGATGCAGTCCTGCGTGCGCTCGCGACGACGCTGGACGGCCTTTCGGCAGCGGAGGCACGCCGCCGTCTGGCGCACTTCGGTCCCAATCGCCTGGCGGAGATTCCGCCTCCCAACCCGCTCCGGATCCTCGTGCACCAGTTCGCGAGCCCGCTCATCGTCGCGCTGGGGCTCGCCGCCGTCGTCGCAGCTCTCCTCGGCGAATGGATCGACGCCGGAGTCATTCTCGCCGCACTCGCCATCAATGCCCTCTTCGGCTTCGTCCAGGAATGGCGAGCCGAATCCGCGATCCGCTCGCTCCTGCGGTATCTCTCGCCCAAGGCCCGAGTGCTGCGAGATGGTGTCGAGCAGATCGTCGAAAGTGAGGAACTGGTTCCCGGCGACATCGTGCTCCTCGAATCGGGCATGCGGGTACCTGCCGACCTGCGCTTACTCACGACGATCGCCCTCATGGTCGACGAGTCGGTCCTCACCGGCGAGTCCGTGCCGGTCGCCAAGCGCACCGATCCAGTCCCCGTGGAGACGCCCCTCGCTGACCGGACGTGCATGGCGTATCTCGGCACCGTGGTGACGAGCGGGCGTGGCCGCGGTGTCGTGGTCGCCACTGGTGCACGCACCGAAGTAGGTCGTATCGCCACAGTCGCTCAGCGAGAAAGCGCACCCGTTACACCGCTCCAGCAACAGCTCGCACGCTTCGCGCGCACAGTCGCCCTCTTCGTTCTCACCGGCATCGTCGCGATCAGTGCAATCGGTCTCCTCCGCGGAGACGACCTCTCTCTGCTCCTCACGTTCGCAGTCGGTGCGGCGGTCGCCATCGTTCCGGAAGACCTCCCGGTCATTTTGACGATCGTGCTCGCGGTGAGCGTCCAGCGGATGGCACGCCGTAACGCGATCGTCCGCCACCTCCCGGCCGTCGAGACATTGGGGAGCACGACGGTCATCGGGTCGGACAAGACGGGTACGCTCACCGAAAACCGGATGACGGCCCGCCTCGTCTGGGCAGCGGGGCACGAACACGAACTCCCCGCTGTCTCGACCACCGCAGATCCCGTCGACAGTGCGGTAAAGATTCCGAAACGGGCTTCGCTCGCGACGCTCCTGGAGCAGCTGGCACCGCACGAACTCGTACTCCTGGGAGGCACGCTCGCCAACGAGGCGCAACTGGCCAGCGAGGGAACCGACCAGCCGGCCGGTATCGGCGATCCGACCGATGTCGCGCTCCTGGTCGCAGCGCAACAGGCGCTGGCTGACGTGGCAGCCCTGCGGCGCCGCTTCCCGATCCTGGCCATGCTGCCCTTCGAGCCCGAACGGCGCTTCGCGGCAGCACTCTGTGCGAGCGACGAGCGACCGATCCTGTTCGTCAAGGGGGCACCCGAACGGGTCCTGGAAATGTGCTCTCACTGGCTGAGCGAGCACGGCCTCGCACCGATCGACCGCCAGGTGATCGCGGACGCTGCGGCTGCTCTGGCCCAGCGAGGCTTCCGCGTACTCGGTGTCGCCGCCGGCGAGACTGAGCAGCAGGACGAGAGTGCGTTCGCGAATCTCGGGGGACTCGTCTTCCTCGGCCTCGTCGCGCTCTGGGACCCACCGCGTGCCGGGGTGAAGGAAGCGATCGCCCGCTGCCACGCCGCCGGGATCCGCGTCCTCATGATCACCGGCGACCATGCGGGGACGGCAGTGGCCATTGCAGCGGACCTCGGCATCGCGTCTCCGGACAGCCCGGTCCTGACCGGCCGCGATCTCGCTCGTCTCGACGACCAGACACTCCGTGAGCGTGTCCGCACAGTCAATGTCTATGCACGTGTCGAACCGGAGCAGAAGCTCCGCATCGTCCGAGCACTTCAGTCGCTCGGTGAGACAGTCGCCGTTACTGGTGACGGCGTGAACGATGCTCCCGCGCTTCGCGCCGCCGATGTCGGCGTCGCCATGGGACGGAGCGGCACTGACGTTGCCCGCGAGGCAGCGGATATCGTCCTCGCTGACGACAACTTCGTCACGATCGCGGCAGCGGTCGAAGAGGGACGGGCGGCAGCCGACAACCTGCGCAAGGCGACGTTCTTTCTCCTCTCGACCGGTGCGGCAACCGCTCTCATCCTTCCGACCGCGCTCTTCCTCGGGCTCCCGCTCCCCTTCTATCCGGCACAGCTCCTCTGGGTCAATCTCGTCACGAACGGCACCCAGGACATCGCGCTCGCGGTCGAGCCAAAGGAACGGGATCTCATGCAGCGCCGACCCCGTCCGCGTCGCGAGGGGATCCTCTCGACACTGTTGTGGGAGCGCATCGCGCTGAGTGGCATCGTTCTGGCGATCGGCACACTGTGGATCTTCGAACACACGCTCGCGGCGTTCGGCTCGCTCGACCTCGCCCGGACCGTCGCGCTCACGACGATGGTGCTCTATCAGACGTTCCAAGTCGGCAACGCCCGCTCGAGTACCCAGTCGCTCTTCCGGATCCCGCCACTCTCGAATCGCTTCCTCTTCCTCGCGACAGCCGCAGCGCTCGCCCTGCACATCGTGGCGTTGCACGTGCCCTTCTTTCAGTTCGTCCTCCGTGTTCAGCCGATCCCGTGGGAGCTCTGGCCACGGATGATCCTCGTCGCCACGACCATCGTCTTGGCAGTAGAACTGCATAAGGCCGTTCGCCGGCGTTGGCCGTATCCCTCATGGGAGCTTTCCAGCCAGGCACCACAGACGACTACATGAAGCGAAAGCTGAGGAGCAGGCCGAGTCCATACGCGAAGACGACAGGAATACCCCCCGGATCGAGAAACCGAAAACGTGGTTCCGCTTGCGTCAGCATCCCCAGAACGACCAATCCGGTCAGGACGATCGCGAAGAGATTGCCGACCAGAACACCAGGCTCAGCGAGCGCCAGGAGCGGGCCACCCCTGTCCGCCAGGTCGAGAACCAGCAGGATCACCATATTGAAAGCGTTGCTGCCGAGCAAATTGCCGACCACGAGATCGTAAGAACCGGCGCGGATACCGGCCAGCGAAACGACGATCTCGGGCAGCGACGTGACGATGGCGAGAACAGCCATACCGAAGAAGCCCTTCGTCACCCCCAACGATCCAACCAGCTGCTCAGCCGAGCTGATCAGGAACCAGGCCGCACCGACCAGGCCGAGCGTGGCCACTCCAAAACGTGCGACGCTCGGCACGAGACCAGCGAGCGGACGAGTCGGTGATTCGACCGGAACCGGCCATAGACGAGCCTGCCGCGTGACGTGCAGGAGCCAAGCACCCCACACATAGACAATCCCGATGAGGAGCGTCGCCCACCCGACTCCGCCGAATGCAAGGGAGGAACCGGTCACCACAACGAGCGCCGCGAGTGTCAACACAATGATCGCCAGGACACCGGCCAGCGCCTGGTCGATGACGACGCGTGTCAGGATTCGTACCTGTAGCGTCAGGATATCGGCGACCGCCAGGACGAGCATGTTGACCATGCACGAACCGAATAGGTCGCCGATCGCGAAGTTCGCATTATTCGTCCGGACAGCGACGAGATCGACCGAGAGTTCCGGAAGAGAGGTCGCTCCAGCGAGGACGATGGCACCGATCCAGGCATGTCCGAGCCCGGTACGTTCCGCCAGGTCTTCGGCTCGCCGTGTCAGCTCCCAGCCAGCCAGAACCACCAGGCTGGCGCTGAGCACGAACACAACGAGCGTCCCCCACATCGCACTCTCCCCTCTCGTTACCGGGTACAGACAAACAACTGGTGGTCGGCACGGGAGGCGCTAGCGCCGGGCACCTTCGTACAGCAGTTCCTGCGTCCGCGCAGCGACCTCTTCCGGATCGAGCTGCACGCGCGCCACACCCGTCTCGATCGCAGCTCGGGCGACTGCAGCCGCTACCGCTGGCGGCACCTTCAGATCGAGGCTGTCGGGGATGATGTACTGCGGTGAGAGCTGGCGGGCTGGCACCAGATCGGCGATCGCCTGGGCAGCAGCGAGCTTCATCGCATCGTTGATGTCGCGCGCCCGCACGTCGAGGGCGCCACGGAACACACCAGGAAACGCCAGCGAGTTGTTCACCTGGTTCGGGAAGTCGGAGCGCCCGGTCGCCACCACCAGTGCGCCCGCCTCCAGTGCCAGATCGGGGTGGATTTCCGGGTCGGGATTGGCCAATGCGAAGATGATCGGATCGGGTGCCATCGTCCGGATCATCTCCGGTGTCAGGATATTCGGGCTCGAGAGGCCGATGAACACATCAGCACCCACGAGCGCCTCGGCGAGCCCGCCGCGCACGCCAGCCTTGTTGGTCAGGCGCGCGATCTCCATCTTGTACCGGTTCATCCCTGCTTCACGTTCACGGTAGATCGCGCCGTGTCGATCGCAGAGGATAATGTCGCCCACACCGTACACCAGCAGCAGCTTGGCAGTCGCAATCCCTGCAGCCCCCGCCCCATTGATGACGATCCGCGCCTCGCTCAACGGCGTGCCCCGCAGCTTGAACGCGTTGATGAGCCCAGCCAGCACGACGATCGCCGTACCGTGCTGGTCGTCGTGGAAGACCGGCATATCGACCCGTTCCTTGAGCGCCGACTCGATCTCGAAGCAGCGGGGTGCCGAGATGTCCTCGAGGTTGATCCCCCCGAACGAGGGCGCGATCGCTGCGACGATGTCGACGATGCGTTCCGGGTCACGCTCGGCGATACAGATCGGGAAGGCCTCCACACCGCCGAGCGACTGGAACAGGACTGCCTTCCCCTCCATGACCGGTAATGCGGCCTGCGGGCCGATATCGCCTAACCCGAGCACCGCGCTCCCATCGGTCACGATCGCGACCAGGTTTCCCTTGACTGTCAGGTCGTAGACCGCTTCGCGGCGCTGTCGCACTTCCTCGACCGGTACCAGTGCTGCGGGCGGCAAGTAGAGGAGGTTCAGGATGTGGTGATCGCGTACCGGCAACTTGCTTCGGATCTCCAACACACCGCGATAGCGCCGCCGCAAGTCCAGCGCCTGCTCCGCCAGCGAACGCGGCCGGCGGTTGGTCGGTCGCGGTGGCTCGAAGGCCCCCTCGTAGATGTAACGACGGGTATTTTCGGCAACTTGCTGCGGATCGACCGGTCGTGTGGCTTCGCCCGTCTCGAGCGCCGCCTGCACCACCGCCGCTGCGATCGCTGGTGCGACGCGGAAGTCGAAGATCTGCGGAACGATGTGGTCAGGCCCGCGCTGCTCCGGCGGCACGAGGCTCGCCAACGCCTCCGCGGCGTAGATCAAAGTACGCAGGCGGATGTTCCGCGCGCCCGAATCCAACAGGCCGCGGAAGACCCCGGGGAAGACGAGCGAGACGTCCATCATGTTCGGGTAGTCGGAGCGCCCAGTCGCGACGACTGCAGCTCCAGCCTGACGCGCCAGAACCGGATCGATCTCCGGCGTCGGCAATGCGAGCGCAAAGACGATCGGATCGGGTGCCATCCTGGACACCATCTCCGGTGTCAGGATGTTGCCGCGGGCCAGTCCGATGAAAACGTCGGCTCCCTCCAGCACCTCGGCGAGCGAGCCTTGTCGTCGTTCCGGGTTCGTCTCCTTGGCCAGATAGGCCTTCGCCCAGTTCATGCGATAAGGCCGACCGAGATAGATGGCACCGGCGCGGTCGCAGACGATGAGATCCTTCACCCCGACGCGGGTCAACAGGCGAGCCACACCGATACCAGCCAGCCCCGCCCCCGCGATGACGACACGCACCTGATCCAGGCGCTTGCCGACCACTTCCAGCGCGTTCTTGAGGGCACCGAAAACCAGGATAGCCGTCCCGTGATGCTGGTTGGAAAACACCGGAATCGGCGCTGCCTTCTCGAGGTGGTCCTGGATCGTGAAACTGTGCGGCGCGCGGATATGGTCGAGGCAGATGGCACCGAAGGTCGGAATCAACGAGCGGGCCACTTCGACGATCGCGAGCGGATCGGCGAGATCGACGCCGATCGGCACGGCGTCGACGCCAGCGAACGTCTTGAACAGCACCGCCTTGGCTTCGAGGAGCGGCAAGGCTGCCTCGACCGGCGCCCTCGTCGGACCGAAAAGATCCGATGCATCGGTCAGGATGGCGACCGTGTTCCCCCGGCCAGTGAGATCGAACGAAGCGACCTCGTCCTGGCTGATCACCCGGCAGGCCTCAGCGACACCCGGCGTGTAGACGAGGCTGAGCATCGCTCGGTCACGCAACGGCACTTTGCTGGCGATGCCGATCAGCCCGCGATACTGTCGCCGGTACGCTAACGCCGCATCTGGCTGATCGAGCAGATACATGCCCCACCCCGTTCAGCATGCACGGACGCCACTGCCGTCTTCGCGCATTGTACACGGTCTCCGACGCCGCCGGGATACTCCGCCGTGACCGATCGGCCTCACGTCGTGCTGGGCTCCGTGGCCAGACCTTCGCCCGCTCGTTGCATCGCCGCCCACTGCTCACGCACCTGCCAGCGCTGGAGTTTGCCGCTCACCGTGCGGGGAAGCGTGCGAGCGAACCGAACTGCCCGCGGCACCTTGAACCCGGCCAGGCGCTGTCGGCACCAGTCGACGAGTTCCGCTTCGGTGACCGATCGTCCCGGCCGGAGCACGACCACCGCGGCGACCCGCTGTCCCCACTCGATGTCCGGTACACCGATCACCGCGGCTTCAGCGACTGCCGGATGAGCGAGGAGCACCGCTTCGACCTCGGCCGGGTACACGTTTTCTCCACCGGTGACGATCAGGTCATCGCGCCGGTCGAGCACGTAGAGGTACCCCTCGTCGTCCAGGTAACCGACATCACCGGTGCGGAACCAGCCGTCATGGAACGCCCGAGCGGTGCGCTCCGGCTGGCGCCAGTATCCCGGTGTCACGACCGGTCCCTGCACCTCTATCTCGCCGGGCTCACCGGGCGCAGCCAGCGCCCCATCCGACCGCACGATGCGCAACCGGTTCGGATAGAGCGGCTTGCCCGCTGAGCCGAGTCGCCGCAGCACGTCCTCGGGGGCGAGCGTCGCCAGCTGCGAGGCCGTTTCGGTTAGGCCATAGGTCTGCAGCACCGGCAGGCCGAGCGCGACGGCTCGCTCGAGCAACGGACGGGGGGCCGGCCCGCCCCCGAGCAGCACCGCACGGAGATGCACTGGATACGGCCGGTCTCCCCACTCGTCGAGCATCCGCCAGAGCATCGTCCCGACGACAGACACCAGCGTCACCCCTGCCTCGATCGCCCGATTCGCCGCGCCAGGGTCGAACCGCTCGTGCAGCTCGACGGCGAACCCACCGATCACGCTCCGGAACACGATAGACAGACCACCCACATGGAACAATGGAAGACAGAACAGCCAGCGATCGGTCGGCGCGACGCCGATGTTGAGCTGCGAGCCGAGCGCGCTCCACCAGTGGTTCCCGTAGGTGAGCACGACCCCCTTGGGCCGGTCGGTCGTCCCCGACGTGTAGACGAGCGTGTGGACATCGTCCAGGGTAACCTCCCGCCGGAGCGTGACCGGTGGTTCAGGGAGTCCCGAGAATTCCTCGTCGATATCGACGATCAACCCCGGCCATCCGGCGATCCGCTCCCGCGTCGGACGCTCGACCAGCACGAGACGCGGCTCCGCGTCAGTCAGCTGCCCAGCGAGTTCCTGGCTGGTCAAGCGCACGTTGAGCGGGACGAGCACCGCCCCGAGCCGGCTCACGGCATGGACGAGAACCACCAGCTCCGGCCGGTTCGTCAGACAGGCAGCTACTCGGTCGCCGGTGCGGACACCGAGCCCAGCGAGACGCCGCGCAACACCGTCCGCTTCAGCAGCGAGTTCGGCGAACGTCCACTGCCGGTCGTGCCACACCAGCGCGATGCGTTCCGGCGTCACCGCTGCCCGCCAGGCGAGCCATTCGGGTAACCGCATGGCCCTTCCCCCTACAGGCCTCCGAGGCCGAACCATCCGGCAGCGTAGGCGAGCGCATAGGGCCAGAGCAGCACCGAGTAGACGACGAAGCGCGCGAGATCGATGCGCCCGTAGTCCACGGCCCAGGGATCGAGCAGGACAAAGACTGCCGTCCAGATCGCACCGGCGACGCAATACGCGAGAAGGCCCAGGAGCGCACCCCGCCAGCGACGACCGACACCGACCAACCCCACCCCGGCGAGCGCCCATCCGGCAGCGACTATCGCCATACCAGCGACCACAGCGAGATTCGCCGCGACACGCGACAGCGGAGCGAGCCACGGGACCGTCATCGTGCCGAGCACGAACCCAACCAGTACGGTGGCGACGCCCGCAGCGAACACCCGTGGCGCACCGCGTCGTGTGCTCATGCTACCCCCTCACCACCTGCCAGCTGCACGGTCACCCCGAGTCCCTGCCCAGCCGGTACGGAAAGCGCGCCCTCGACCGGTTCCAGCGACTCGACGATCCCGAGCGATGCGAGGAGCTGTCCCGTGGCCAGACCGTGCGCCCGCGCCGCACCGAGCGCCGCGGCCGTGTGCACGGCTGCCGCCAGGCCGACTCCCGATTCCAGCATACTGGTCACCACGACGTCCACGCCCCGCTTACCGGCTCGCTCGGCTGCCGCGAGGACCGCGCGGGGACCACCCAGCAGCGGCAACTTCAGCACCAGGACATCGGCCGCCTCCAGCGCCAGCGCCCGCTCGACCGCATCCGCCCCCGTGAGCGCTTCGTCCGCTGCGACCGGAATCGGTGAGCACCGCCGCAGCACGGCCAGTTCCTCCAAGGTTGCAACTGGCTGCTCCAGATACTCGATGTCGAACCGGGCGACCACGCGCGCGAAAGCGAGCGCGCTTTCGGGATCGCCCCTCCCGTTCGCATCCAGACGGAGCGCGATTTCACGCCCGACCGTCGCCCGCACGGCAGCAACGAGTTCCGCATCAGCTGGCGAGAGCGTCACCTTGAGCTTGAGGGTACGAAAGCCCGCCGCCACCGCGGCCCGTGCCTGAGCGACCATCGCCTCCCACCCGGCGCGGCCGAGCAACGCATTGACCGGAAGGCGATCGGTCGCATCGGACCGCAACCAGCGGGCGAGCGGTACACCAGCCTGCCGTGCCTGCCAGTCGAGGAGCGCTGTCTCCAGGCCGGTCCGCGCAGCCAGCGCAGCTGGGGTGCGTGCGGTGAAGTTGGCGAGCACGCTTGCCGGGTGAGCGGCGATACGCAGCGCTGTCGCTGCCTGCTCCAGCCAAACGACTGCCTCTGGCAATCCAGTCTCCTCCGTACCTGGCCAGAAGGCAACATCACCGGAGCCGACGCAGCCATCCGCGCTCTCCAGAGCGACGAGCAGTCCGTGGCGCACGCGCACTGTTCCACCCGCTGTCTCGAGCGGCTCGCGCAGCAGGAGCTCGTACGGCCTCCACTGCAACCGCCACGCGCTCACCAGAGCAGCCCCACGGCGAACAGCGCTGCGAAGAGCAGCTGGAGCTGGCCAGTCCGCTTGAGCACCGGATTGAGCGCTGCCCCCTGCACGCCGCTCAGCACGACGCGAACGAGCCGCACCGCGAGCGGCAGCGTCAGCCAAGCCAGCAGCGGCGTCGGACCGGTCCAACCGGAGATCCATAACAGCAGCGGAACGAGATAGGCACCGAGCACCAGCACGGTATATTGCCAGCGCGTCGCTCGCTCGCCGATCCGCACTGCCAGCGTGCGCTTGCCGGCAGCGCGATCCGTTGGGATGTCCCGCAAGTTGTTCACGACCAGGATGGCCGTGATGAGCGCACCCACCGGTACGGCTGCAGCGAGCGCCAGCACCGACAACGATCCTGTCTGCAGGTACGCGCTCCCACCGACCGCGACGAGACCGAAGAAGACGAAGACGAACAAGTCGCCGAGGCCGATGTAGCCGAGCGGCCATGGACCGGCAGTGTACAGGATCCCAGCCGCGATCGAGGCCAGTCCGATCGCGAGGATCGGCCAGCCACCGACCCAAACGAGGTAGAGCCCGAGCAGGGCGGCGGCGCCGAAGGTCAGTCCCACTGCCCAGCGCATCTGACCGGCCGTGACCAGGCCGCGCGCTGTGATGCGGGCTGGCCCGACACGCTCCGGCCGATCCGCTCCCTTCAGGTAGTCGAAAAGGTCGTTGGCATAGTTCGTCCCGACCTGGATGAGGATCGCTGCCGCGAGTGCGGCCAGAAACGGGAGCCAGCGGACTGCGCCGGCCTCGCGCACCCCGACGGCGGTACCGACCAGCACCGGACCGACCGCAGCGACGAGTGTCGCCGGGCGTGTGCCCAGCCACCAGACACGCCAACCTGGATGCAGCACACCCTGACCAGTCGCACTGCGCGCTGCCTTCGCCATCGCCAGCTCCTCGATCACGGGAAGCGTGGAAACTTCGAGAAGTCCGGCTTCCGCTTCTCGAGAAACGCCCGGTGCCCCTCCTTCGCCTCGTCGGTCAGGTAGTAGAGGAGTGTCGCGTCACCCGCCAGCTGCTGCAGGCCAGCCAGGCCGTCGGTGTCGGCATTGAAAGCCGCCTTGAGGAAGCGGATCGCGGTCGGACTCTTCTCGAGGATTTCCCGCGCCCACTCCACTGCTGTCTCTTCCAGCTTCTCGTAGGGAACGACCGCGTTGACCAGCCCCATCTCGAGCGCTTCCTGCGCCGTGTACTGTCGGCAGAGGAACCAGATTTCCTTCGCCTTCTTGTGACCGACGATACGACCGAGCAAGGTCGCGCCGTACCCCGCGTCGAAGCTACCGACGCGCGGGCCGACCTGGCCGAACTTAGCGTGCTCGGCTGCGATCGTCAGGTCACAGACCACGTGGAGGACATGCCCGCCGCCGATGGCATAGCCGTTGACGACCGCGATGACCGGCTTGGGAAGATAGCGAATTTGCTTCTGCAGATCGAGTACGTTGAGGCGCGGAATTCCCTGGTCATCGACGTAGCCTCCGTGACCGCGCACCCGCTGGTCACCGCCCGAGCAGAACGCCTTGTCACCAGCGCCGGTCAGCAGGACGACTCCGATCGAGCCATCGTCACGCGCGTGCGCGAACGCGTCCATCATCTCCATCACCGTCAGCGGCCGGAAGGCGTTGCGCACCTCGGGCCGGTTGATCGTGATCTTCGCGATTCCTTCGCCCTCCAACCGCTCGTAGAGGATGTCCGTATACTGCTTGATCGGGATCCAGTTGAACTGGCTCATCGTGCCTCCTTCGGTTCCGGTCGCCTGCGCTCACGCAACTCACACGCTCGACAATCATAGCGAGCAGAGCGAGCGCGCACGTGGGGGCTTCCCCGTGACTCGAACGAGAAAGGCCCGCCCGCGTCCCGCGACCTCGCAGGTGCGACCTCGCGCCTCAGCTCGAACCAGCCCGATCCGAACCATATCCGGTACGCTCGATGGACGAACTCGTGTCACTCGTCACATCCGCGCGGGAGCGCGCTCAGCGAGCCGAGAAGAGCTGAAGAGGACGGCCGGACTCGCGGCGACTGTTCGCGCCACACTGCGTGCCGTCGAACGCCGAGGTACCCCACACCCCGCCGCTGGATCACACGTCCCTCCCCTCCGCCCGCTGCACCGCTCCGCGATGCCGGGCGGCCCTACTGTCACGATTCTGCTCTTCGCATTTTTGCTGCTGTGAACTCGTTTCTTGTCCTTCTCCGCACGGGCTCACGCAGCGTAGAGTTGGCTCGGGCACGGTCGCTCGTGCCAGGAGACATAGGGCGAACATGTCGTCACGCAGCCGCGCGATCCGGAACACGCTGCTGGTGGTACTGGCGCTCAACCTCACGGTTGCGGTCGCCAAGCTCGTCGTCGGCCTGCTCTCCGGCAGCCTGGCGATCCTCTCCGACGGGCTGAACTCGCTCCTCGACGCCTCAGCCAATGTCGTCGGTCTGATCGGCATGGCGGTCGCTACCCGGCCACCCGATCCGGAGCATCCCTACGGGCACCGGCGCTTCGAAGCGTTGACAGCGCTCGTCATCGCCGGCGCGATGGGACTGCTGGTCGTGCAGATCCTCCAGGAAGCCTGGCAGCGCCTGCAGCATGCAGTGCGACCAGAGGCAAGCGGCCTCTCGTTCGCCGTCATGACCGCAACCCTTCTGATCAACATCGGTGTGAGCGCCTGGGAACGGCGTCGCGGTCGCCAGCTGCGCAGCCCGATCTTGAGCGCCGACGCCAAGCACACCGCTGCCGACGCACTCGTCTCCATCGCGGTCATCGCCGGCCTGGTCGCTGTCCGCCTCGGGTACCCGCTCGTCGACCCGCTCCTGGCGATCGGCATCGCGGGGGTGATCGGGTGGGGTGCCTGGACGATCATCCGCGACGCCGCGCTCACATTGTCCGATACGGCCGCCGTTCCCGTCGAAGTGATCGAGCGTGCCGTGCTGGGGGTCACCGGTGTGCAGGGTGTCCATAACGTCCGCACGCGTGGCGGAGACGGGCTCGTCTGGGTCGACCTCCATATCCAGGTCGATCCTGACCTCAGTGTCCGAGCTGCGCACGACATCGCCAGCACCGTCGCGCGCGTCGTCGAAGAGGCGATCGGTCAGCCGGCCGACGTGACGGTCCATGTCGAGCCCGCGCTACCCGAACACCTGCGCGCGACGCGTGGTTACCGCGTCTGGATGGAATGACCCGCCACTGTCCTCACGAGAGCGTCAGAGGCACATGAGCCAGCCGGTGCCAGCCCACGGGCATGCGGCCATGCATGGTATGCTGGAGGTAGATCCCGAAAAAGCGGAGCAGCGGGACGGGCGGTCTCGTCGTCCGTCGCTGCGGAAGGAGTCCAGCCATGCCACGGCTGCAAGTCCTGATCTGGTTCCTCCTGCCGCTGTTCGCGCTGCTGGCGCTGCTCACCTTCGCTGGCTGGGTCAGCGGCGCGATCGCAGCGATCCTGTTCGTCGCGCTCGCCGCACTCGTCGTCATCGTGGCAGCGGTCGCGGCACGCCAGCGCGCGCAGAGCTAGCGAGGATCCAGGAGCATCGCGATGAGCGAGACACTGACGGTGCTCCTGGCGCTCACGGCTATCGTGCTCGTCCCACACTGGTTACAGCGCTGCCTGGGACTGGCCGAGCAGCACGAGGCCGCCGGCGACCCGCTCATGGCACTCGCCTGGACGCTCGCAGCGCTCCTGAGCGCCTACGCCGTCGGACTTGCCTTGCTCGCCCTCCTCATCGCGGTCACCCGGCCGACGCTGGCTGCCAGCTGAGCGCCTAGACGACCAGGCCGAGCGCATGCCGCAGGAAGTACACGATGAACGCCGCGCTGACCACGTAGAGTACCGGGTGCACCTCGCGGAACTTCCCGCGGAAGACCTTGATCAGCGTGTAGGTGATGAACCCCGCACCGATCCCGTCGGTGATGCTGTAGGTGAACGGCATCATCAGCATCGTCATCGTCACCGGAAGGCCGACCTCGATATTGGCGAAGTCGATTCCCCCGACGCGGATCCGTGACGGCCTGGCCTCCGCTTCCGCCTCCGCCTCACTGAGCACGCCCATCATCATCCACCCGACGATGATGAGTGCTGGCGCTGTCGCCTGCGCGGGAACGATCCCGACGACCGGCCAGAAGGGCATCGACAGGAGGAACAGGATACCGGTCACGACGGAGACCAGCCCGCTCCGGCCCCCCACGCTGATTCCAGCCGCCGACTCGATGTAGGTCGTCGCCGACGAGGCGCTGCAGACGCCACCCATCACGGCACCGAGCGAATCGACGAGGAGCGCACGCTGGGCCTGGGGGAACTCACCGCGCTCGTTGAGGTAGCCGGCCTGGCGACCGACTCCGATCAACGTCCCCATCGTGTCGAAAAAGTCGGCGAGCATGATCGAGAAGACGACCAGAAGAGCGGTCAACACACCGAGCTTGGTGATGAAGCCGAAACTGAAGTCGCCGATCCGGCTGAAGTCGGGTACTGCGATCCACTGGGTCGGGAGCTGCGCCACACCCGGTGGGAACGCCTCCGTCCCGGTGACCGCACGTGCGATGATGGCCACGACCGTCGTCAGCAAGATGCCCAAAAGCAACGCGCCGCGCACACCGCGTGCCAGGAGAAAGAGGGTGATCAGGAGCCCCACCCCGGTCACGAAGACGGGGACGCCGCGCAAGTCACCGAGCCGGACGAGCGTCGCCGGATCGGCTACCACGATCCCGCCGTTGACCAACCCGATGAAGAGAATGAAGAGACCGATACCGACCGAAATCGCCTGCTTGAGCTCGAGCGGGATCGCCTCCATCACGTAGCGACGGATGCCGAGCAGCACGAGGACCGTGATCACGATCCCCTCGGCGACGATCACCCCCATCGCTTCGGCGGCCGTCAGGCCCAGTGCGCCCATGAGCTGAAAGGCGACCACCGCGTTGAGCCCCATTCCAGGCGCCATCGCGTAGGCCCGGTTGGTGGCCAGGCCCATCGCGATGGTCATCACTCCAGCGACGAGTGCGGTCGCCGTCGTGACAGCCGAGATCGGGAGCTTGTCCGGGACATCGGGGGTGCTGAGAATCTGCGGGTTGACGAAGATGATGTACGCCATCACGATGAAGGTCGTGAAACCGGCGAGCACCTCCGTACGCACATTGGTACCCAGTTCGCGCAGGTGGAAGAACCGCTCGAGCCAGCTCTCACCGACCTGTGTCCCCGCGCCGACCGCCCGCTCGCTCACGCCCAACCTCCTTCCCCTTTTCCGAGCCGTACGCGGCGAACTGTACCGAGAGACCGAAATCCGCGCAAGCACGCTCCGGATGGTTGGCAAATGCGGGGAGTACAGCGCGTCGAGTGCCAGGAGTCGATGGCCTCGCAGCTCTGGCCACACACCTCACTCGCCCGACCCTCCACGCGCCCCGATGCCAGGGTAGCCGGTGAGAACCAGCACGCCCACGAGCCCTTCACTGGGCGATCCGCGCCTGGGGAGCCACCATGTCGAGGACAGCCGCCAGACGCGCCGAACGATACCCTGGCTGCAGTGAGGACAGCACGACGGTCGCCGTGTGCGCATAGTGCCGAGCCATACAGGTGACCGTGCGCTCGACGTCGCCAGCCAGCGCTGCATCGAGCATGGCGCGGTGCTCGGCCTGACGCGGCGCACCGCCATCTGGAGAGATCCGCACGAAACGGAGGCGATAGCGCTCTGCGTGATCGAACAGCTGACCGATCAAGTCCACCCAACGCTGTCCAGCGCCACGAACGAAACCGAGGTGGAAAGCTCGGTGCGGGGCGTTCAGCCGCTCGACGTCGTTGAGCCGGGTAAAATAGTCCATTTGCGCATACAGCCCCTCCAGCTCAGCGAAGTCTTCCGCGGTTAGGTTGGGGATCGTGAGTCGGATCGCGACCGCCTCGAGCGTGATCCGCATCGTGTAGATTTCCTCGGCATCAGCAACGGACAGTTGGGCGATCCGCACTCTCCGGTTGGGCTCGAGCGTCACCAGTCCCTCGCGCTGCAGCAACCGGAGCGCCTCGCGGAGCGGTGTGCGACCGACACCGAGCTCGCGGGCCAGCTGCAGCTGGCTCACGACCCGACCCGGTTCCAGCGCACCGCGCAGGATCGCTGACCGGATCGCGTCGTGTACGCTGAGAACGCTCGTCCCGTGATCGTTCGTCTCCATCGTCCACCCCGCACCCAATCCTAACTGCTTGACGCAGACACAGCAAGTGTATACAATATGACCATCAGTCGACGGACGTCGCTATCGCACACAAAAACGTGTCGTAGCAGCGCCAGAGACGCGGTCTGAGTGCGCGACAGGCGATCGGGACTCGGCAGGATAGCGCACTGTCGCTCGGCGACGAGACGAAAGGGGTCGAGTGATGGCTCTCCGGTTCAGCCGGCGCCGTTTTCTCGCGTTAACGGGAACGGGCTTCGTTTCCAGCCTCCTCGCTGCCTGCAGTACCAACCAACCGACACCGACCGTGCGCCCGACACCCACGACCGCGGGGCAAGCAGCGACCCCGACCGGTATGCGGGAAACGGGAACGCCGGCTACTGTCGTGACGAAACCCCACAAGACGCTGCGCGTCGGCTTCGCGATCTCGAAGACCGGCCCCTATGCCGCGGCCGCATCGATCATCGTCTACCCTAACTACCTGCTGTGGGCCAAGGACGTGAACGACGCCGGTGGGTTGGAACTCATCGACGGGATCTATACGATCGAGTTCGTCGAATACGACGACCAGAGCAACCCGGAAGAGGCGATCAAGGCCATCCAGCGTCTCGTCAACGAGGACAAGGTCGACCTCCTCCTCGCTCCGTACGGCACTGCGATCAACCTCGCGACTGCGCCGTTGTTCCACCAGTTCGGTTTCCCCCAGCTGGCGGTGACCGACGTGAGCGACAAGTCACCCGACCTGGCCAAGCAGTGGCCCGGCTATTTTACGTTCGGTACATCCAGCTGGGCCGCCGAGAACCTCACCAGCCTCTTGGATGGCCTCGCGAGCCAAGGATCGATCGACCGCCGTGTCGCCCTGATCGCGGTCGACGACGCCTTCGGTCTGGAGCTGTCGGCTGCCTTACGCCGCACTCTGGCCAAAAGCAACTTCGAGCTCGTTTACGACGAGAGCTATCCCGCCGGCACGACCGACTTTCAGCCGATCATCACGACGATCCAGCAGCGACAGCCCGCTATCTTCCTCGCCTGCAGCTACCCGAACGATGCCTTCGCCTTGGCCCAGGTCGCAATCCTGCTCGATTTCAATCCTCCCGTCTACATCAGCGCACTCGGCCCCGCGCTTCCTGTCTTCCGCGATCAGTTCGCTACCAACATCGAAGGAATCATCGGAATCGGCGGTGTCGACCCGCGTCAACCTGGCCTGGTGGACTACTACCGCCGCCATCAGGAACAGACCGGGCGGGAGCCGGATCGATCAGCCAGTCCGATCTGCTACGCCTCCCTGCAGGTCCTCCAGCAAGCCCTGCAACGGGTCGGCCGGATCGACCGACAAGCCCTGATCCGCGAGATCGCTTCCGGATCGTTCGATACGATCATCGGCACGGTCCGGTTCCAGGAGAACATCTTCTTCCACCGCTGGCAAGTCGGCCAATGGCAGCGGTACCGCGATGCGTTCGAATTCCTCGTCGTCTGGCCACCCGAGGTCGCTGCCGCCTCACCCCTCGTGCCCAAGCCGCACTGGAGCCGGTGATGATGTCACATGACCGTGGCTGGCCCTCGATGCGAGCGAGAGGAGCGATGAACGGCCGACCAGCCCAGGAACGCATAGTGCGCTGGCTCGGAATGATGCGCGATGAGGTCGGTACGGTAGGCGCCAGCCAGTCACCCCGATCAGTCGACCGTGCTCCGCCGGTGCGAGGGCCGATCGGTTCGACCGACGGAAGGGTTCGCAACAGAGCGCTATTTTCGATCGAAAGGAGCCGAACATGCCGCGCCCGCTGCTCGCACAACTGGTCCACGTCGAACTCCTGACGCCCGATTACCACGCCTCGCGGCGCTTCTTCACCGAGATCGTCGGGTTGTCGGTCGTCCACGAGACGAACGGCCGAGCCTACCTGCGCTGCTGGGGTGATCACTACACCTACAGCATCGTTCTCACTGCCGCCGACTACCCCGGCCTCGGGCACGCTGCCTGGCGAGCCTGGAGTCCAGAGGACCTCGAGCAGGCCGTCCGGAATATCGAGGCCAGCGGGATTCAGGGCGCATGGATCGACGGAGATTTCGGCCATGGCCGCGCCTACCGGTTTCGCGCTCCCGGTGGCCATACGATCGAGATCCTCTGGGAGATCGAGCGCTATACTGCTCCCCCCGAGCTGGCCTCGACCTTCCCAGAGCGACCCCAAAAATTCCGCGGTGGAGGACTCGAGCCGCGTCATCTCGACCATGTCACGGTCGCCACGAGCGACGTCCTGCGTGATGCCCACTGGTTCCGCGATACTCTCGGTTTCCGGTTCATGTGCTACAACGGTCTGGAGGAAGACCCCGACTTCATCGTCTTCGCCATGGTCACCACCAACGAGAAGGACCATGACCTGGCCTTCGTCAAGGACACGTCACCCATCCCCGGCCGGCTCAACCATGTGTCGTTCTACGTCGACACCCGCGAGGCACTCTTTCGCGCCGCGGACCTTCTCCTGGAGGCAGGCTACGCCATCGAGTTCGGTCCCGGTGTCCACGGGATGGGCGAGCAGAGTTACCTCTACTTCCGCGAGCCGAGCGGGCTCCGGTTAGAGCTCAACAGTGGTGGGACCCGGAATTACGTTCCCGACTGGGAGCCTGTTCGCTGGCGCCCATCGCAAGGTTCCAACATCTTCTTCCGGAACACGCCGATGCCCGACTCGATGCTCGAGTGTTTCCCACCCGCCACGCATCCCGCCTTCGCAGCCGACCTCGGCCTCGTCGCCGATACGCAGCAACCGAACCCGTATCGCTAACCCCGGCTCAGCCGAGAGGAGGAGGCGATGCCCCGCTTCGTCGATCTATCGGCACCGATCGTGAACACACCGCCGGACGTGCCACCCTTCCAACGGGTGACGATCACGTTCTCGGGTCACGAGGCCGGTGCACGCGAATTCGAGCAGCTTTTCGGCATCGATCGCAATCTACTCCGCAACGGCGAGGGGCCGGCTGGGGAGACGATCACCTTCATGGGCACCCACAGTACGACGCACGTGGACGCGCCATGGCACTACAACTCGGTCATCGCTGGCGAGCCGGCACCGACGATCGACCAGCTGCCGCTCGAGTGGTTCTTCGCTCCTGGAGTCAAGCTCGACTTCCACCGCAAGGCAGACGGGGATGCCATCACTGTCGAGGACATCGCGGCCGAACTCTCCCGCATCGGCCACACGCTCGCCCCTGGGGAGATCGTCCTGGTCGAGACAGGTCGGGATGCTTTCTACGGTCAACCCGACTACTGGCTCCGCGGCCCCGGAGTGACGCCCGAGGCGACACGCTGGCTCTACGAGCGCGGTATCCGCGTCATGGGAATCGACGCGTGGGGCTGGGATCGCCCCCTCCATCTCCAGGCACGCGAGGCGCTCGAGAAGCGACAGCCTGGCATCCTCTGGGCAGCGCACCAGGTCGATCTCCCGTATGCCCAGATCGAGCGACTGTGCAACCTCGCGGCACTGCCGTCGCGCGGCTTCACGGTTGCCTGCTTCCCGCTGCGCATCGTGGGCGGCAGCGCCGCACCAGCCCGTGTCGTCGCGATCCTGGAGTAGGGTATGGTGCGTATCGATCTTCACGGGCACATCGCACCGCCGCCCTACTGGGCAGCACTCGAGCGTGCCGGTATGCCGACGCCGGTACCACCATGGTCGGTCGAGCAACTGCTCGCTGTCATGGACCAGTACGGTATCACGGCCACAGTCGTCTCTCTTCCGCCACCCGGGGTGTTTTTCGGCGACGGAGCGCAAGCGCGCGCACTCGCACGGGTAGTGAACGAGTTCGCGGCTGAACTCGTGCAGCGCTACCCGGCACGCTTCGCCGCACTCGCGACGCTGCCCCTTCCCGATATCGAGGCTGCGCTCGTCGAGCTGGACTACGCGCTCGACCACTTGCAGCTCGATGGCGTCACACTCCTGACCAACACCGGCACCATGTACCTCGGTGATCCCCGACTCGAACCGCTCTTCGCTGTCCTCGACTCCCGGGGCTGCTACGTCTTCGTGCACCCGACGATGCCGGTCTATCCTGGCCCCCTACCAGGCGTCCCACCCTGGGTGCTCGAGTTTCCCTTCGAGACGACCCGTGCCATCGTTTCGCTGCTCTTCTCCGGTATCTTCGAGCGCTATGGCGCGATCCGCTGGCAGTTCGCCCACCTCGGCGGAACGGTACCCTTCCTCGCCTATCGCATCGCTTCGGTGCGGCAGCGCGAACCGTCCCTGGCCGGGCACCTTCGACGCGATCCTGTCGAAACGTTGCGGTCGCTCTTCTACGACACAGCACTGTCCAACTACACGGCCGTGCTCGAAGCCACGTTCCGGCTTTTACCCGCGGAACGCATTGTCTTCGGCACCGATTGGCCTTACGCGGCCCTTCCCGATGGCCCGGATCCTGCACCGGAACTCGATCGCTGGCCACATGCACGCCCCGCGATCGAGGGAGAAAACGCGCGCGTCCTCGTACCGCGGTTGTTCGAGAGGTTGGGACGATGAAGGTCGCTCGCTTCCGCTACGAGACCCCCGATGGCCCAGAAGTCCGCATCGCCGTGGCCTCGACGCTCGTACCCGAACGCTGGATCGACGTGCGCCGGTTCGCGCGCCTGCAGGCCGAGCGGCGCGGTGCCACCCGGGACGCCGCCCAGCGTCTCGCCAGGCTCCTCGTCCCGGAGAGCCTCAGCCAGGCATTCGAGTACGGCGAGGCGTTCCTCGACATCTTGCGCGAAGCCAGCCGGGACACGAGCGGCGACGCGCTGCTTCCACCGGGAGGACAGCTGGTGGCGCCACTCGATCCGACAATGTACCGGGACTTCGTCTCCTTCGAGCGGCACTTCGTGAATATGGCACGGGTGACCGGCAAGCCGGTCGCACCAGTGCTCTACGAGCTCCCCGTGCACTACATCGGTAACCACCATACCGTCGTGGGACCTGACGCGGAAGTCCCCTGGCCACCGTATGCGCACTCCGGGATGGATTACGAACTCGAGCTCGGCCTGGTCATCGGGAAGACCGGGCGTGATGTCGATCCAGAGCATGCACTCGACCTCGTGTTCGGCCTCACGATTCTCAACGACTTCACTGCCCGCGACATCCAGGCACGCGAGATGGAATCCCGGCTCGGCCCACCGAAGGCGAAGAGTTTCTGTACGGCCATCGGGCCAGTCATCGTCACCCTCGACGAGTTACCCTCGCTCGACCTCCGGATGATCGCGCGCGTCAACGGCGTGGTCTGGTCGGAAGGACAGAGCGGCACCATGCTGTGGAGCATCGCCGAACTCGTTGCCTGGGCCTCGACGGGCGAACTCCTCCCTGCCGGTGCCTTGCTCGGGTCGGGAACCGTCGGCTTCGGCAGTGGTGCCGAACTCGGGCGTGAACTCCAGCCGGGCGATACGGTCGAGTTGGAGGTCGAGGGTATCGGCACTCTGCGCAACCGGATCGGTCACCCAACCCGTGCAGGATGGCTTCCTACGCCCAAGAAGCGTCGCGACCACGACATGGAATGACCGATCGAGGGAGTTGAGAGGTATGACGGAACCGTCTTTTCGACTCGGAACCTTTCGGGCCGCTGGTAGCCCGCCGTTCGCTGGGCTGGTTCTGGACGACAAGGTGATCGCGGTCACTGCACTCGAGCCATTGTGTGCGTCGCTCGGTCAGCCCCTGCGGGAACCGCACAGTGTACTGGGGCTGCTCGATCACTGGCCGCAAAATCTGGAAGCGCTCCTCGCAGCCGTCGAGGTCATCCGAGCGGGGAAAGACGCTGACCTTCCGTTCTTACCGGTCTCAGCGCTCCAGGTCTTACCGCCCGTGTATCTTCCACGTCAGATCTTCTGCTCCGGTGCGAACTACAAGCGACACGTCGTCGAGCTGGTCGTCGCGCAGTCCGGACCACACGTCGCGCACCTGAAACCGGAAGAGCGGTACGAATGGGCCTGGCGGATGATGGACGAGCGTGCAGAGCATGGAAAGCCGTTCGTCTTCCTGAAAGCACCCTCCACCGTCATCGGCCCCTACGAAACGCTGTTCCTGCCGCCCGAATCGACGCAAGTGGACTGGGAACTCGAACTGGGTGTGATCATCGGCCGACCGGCCCGGCGTGTCCCGCGCGAACGTGCCCTCGAGTACGTTGCGGGATACGTCATCGTGAACGACATCACGGCACGCGATCTCGTGTACCGTCCAGATATCCCGGAAATGGGTATGGACTGGCTCGCTGCCAAGTGCGCACCTGGTTTCCTCCCGATGGGCCCTTACCTGACGCCAGCACCGTTCGTCCCTGACCCCCAGAAGCTCACGCTCACCCTCACCCTCAACGGTGAGGTCATGCAACACGAATCGACCAGCGACATGATCTTCGACGTCGCACGCCTCATCGAATACATCTCGCGTCATGTCCAGCTCCTCCCGGGCGACCTGATCTGCACCGGCTCACCAGCTGGCAATGGTGCGCACTACAACCGGTACCTCCGTCCGGGCGACGTCCTCGAAGGGACGGTCACCGGGCTCGGCACGCAGCGGATCACGTGCGCTGCCGAACGAGACCTCGATCCGGTCGATCTCGATCGCTCGGCCAACCGTCCAGCCGTGCAACGCGGAAAGGAGTGAAGTCATGCGACTCGGGCGCGTGTTGATCGTCGGTGGTGGTATCGCTGGTATGTGTACGGCACTGGCGCTCCGCGAGCGCGGCATCGCGATGGAAATCGACATCGCCGAGATCAATCCGAAGTGGGATGTCTATGGGGCTGGCATCCTCCTCGCTGCCAACGCGCTCCGCGCCCTGGACACTATCGGACTCGCCGACCGGGTGATTGCGGGAGGGTACCCATCACCGTCCACGATTCTCTTCGCCCCCAACGGTGCACGGATCGGTGAACTCGTTACCCCGCCGATCGCCGGAACCTCTTATCCCTCGATCCTCGGTATCGCGCGCCCAGTCCTCCACCGGATCTTGCAAGCCGCGATCCGCGAAGCTGCTGTCAGCGTCACCCTCGGTATCACGGTCGATAGGATCGAGCAGGCGGGTGACCACGTCGTCGTGCAGTTCAGCGACGGCCGCCAGGCGACGTACGATCTCGTCGTCGGGGCCGACGGTCTCCGCTCGCGGGTGAGACACCTCGCTTTCCCCGAAGTACCACCACCGCGCTACGAAGACCAGATGGTCTGGCGGTACGCGTTTCCCTTCCGAGCCGAGGGACTCGATGCGAGCTGGATCTACTTGGGCGACCCGAAGGTCGGTGTCGCACCGATGGCGCAGGACGCCATGTACATATTCATCACCGAAGGGGCGCCCGGCAAACCACTCCGCTATCCGGAGGAGCAGCTGGCCGAGGAGATGCGGAAGCGTCTCGACGGGTATCGCCATGTCCCAGCACTGGCCGCGCTCGCTGAAGCGATGACGGATCCAGCCAGAGTGGTCTTGCGACCCTTCGAGACGATCCTCGTTCCCAAGCCG
Organism: Thermomicrobium sp. 4228-Ro; assembly: GCF_026241205.1. Lineage (NCBI taxonomy): Bacteria > Pseudomonadati > Thermomicrobiota > Thermomicrobia > Thermomicrobiales > Thermomicrobiaceae > Thermomicrobium > Thermomicrobium sp. 4228-Ro. Next base: position 653,978 of record NZ_JAPFQM010000006.1, on the reverse strand, counting down.
TGGCACCGTGGCCAGATCGTCCTCGTCGGCGATGCAGCGCATACACTCACCGCACACACCGCACAGGGCGGTGCCATGGCGATCGAGGATGCTGTCGTACTGGCTGAGGAACTCGACCGCCACAGCGACCTGGAGGCGGCTCTCACGGCCTACGTCGAGCGCCGTTTCGATCGGGTACGGCGAATGTGGGAATACTCGCTCGAACTCTGCCTGCTCGAGCGGACGCACGACCCACGAGCCCCGATCGAGTCGCCGAAGCTCATGGCAGCAGCGACCGAACTCGCGGCACAGCCAACCTGACCGGGTATTTCGTCCTTCGGCACCGTACGAGCGAGCGATGCGCTCGCGGATCACTCCCTCAAGCCGTGCGCAACGCCTCCAGGAGCGAGACTATGTCCTTCGAGATGCGCCGGACCTCTTCGACCAACTCGCGGGCCCGCTCCCGATCACCGCGATTCCAGGCCCGCACGGCTTCAGCAGCCGTCTGGTGCAAGCGCTGGTGCGGTTGCTCGAGTTGCCGGTACACGCTGGAGTGTCCGTAGCGCTCGCGCCCGCGTCCGTAGTACCAGCGCCCCAAGCGGCACGCCGTCCAATCGGCCACCTGCTCGGGCTGGAGCTGTTCCTTGCCGTGCAGCATCGCCAGCAACCGCTGTACCCAGAGGAGATGGTCCGCTTTGGCGACCTGGACCAGCTGCGCATCGGAAAGCGTCAGCGTTGTCTGCGCGATCAGCTCGCGCATCGCACGGAGCCGCTGCATCTGCTCGATGACCCCGACTGTCAGCTCGTCCGCTCGCTTCCCGACCGACTCAGCGAGTTCCGCCACCGATTCGACGTTCCGGGCAAGCTGACTGACCGACTGGGCCTGCTCTTCTGCCGCCGAGGCGATATCGTGCAGCGGGGCAACGATTGCATCGATACTCTTCCGAATGGACGCGAGCGCTTCCTGACCGCCGGCTGCGACGAGCGCGCCGTTCTCGACCTGTTCGGCAACGACGCCCATCGCCTCGCCGACACGCTGCATCCCCTCGGACAAGGCCTGTACTTGTTCCCGGATACCTGCCACTGCCTCTTGCGTCGAGACCGCGAGCCGCCGCACCTCCTCGGCAACGACGGCGAAACCCCGTCCGTGTTCACCGGCTCGCGCCGCCTCGATCGCAGCGTTCAACGCCAGGAGGTTCGTCTGCTTGGCGATGGTCGCGATCGTTCCCAGGACCTGCGTGATCGGGTTAACTGCCTTGGAGAGTTCCTCGATCCGGTTCTGCAATTCACTGACCGAGCGTGCGACGTCCGCGAGCGCGCGCAACGCCTCGTCCACTCGCCCGATACCTGCTTCGGCGCGCTCCGCCGCCCCACGCGCCGCGTCGGAGACCTGACCGACGCTTCCGAACACGAGCTCGACCGCCCGGGCGAGTTCCCGCGCCACGCTCGCAGCCTGGCTCAGTTGCTCCTTCTGCTCGCGGAACGCCCGCGAGAACTCGTCGGCGGCCCGCACTGGACGCAGCCCTTCCGCCACGGCGCCGGACGCGGCGACCAGGAGTTCGGCGATCCGATCCCGCCAGGCCGCCACCACACCGCTCCACTGCGTCTGCATCGCTGGTGGCAGGTGCATCACCGCCTGTTCCGCTGCAAGGAGGTCGCCACGGGCGAGCGCCACCGCGAGTTCATCGAGAGCCGCCACCCAGTTCGCCTCGTCCACTCCGTTCCCGTCGAGCATGCCCACCCGCTCTCGCGTACGCATCGAGTGCATGGTTCCCAAATTCCCGTTCCCGATCGATCCCGCACTCATCGGCCACGCTCCCACCGATCGATACCGCTCAGCGCGCACTCGATCTCTTTCTTCGGCAAGAGAGTGCGCGTCCTTGAGCACAGGATCTCAGTCCTCTTCCTTCCATCCGACCAGTGCGGCACCCCAGCGTTGCCCTTTGACGAAAATCGGCACCGTGATCACGGTCATCACCTCGCCAGTATCGCGGGCATAGGTCTGCACGAGGAACGCTTCCCGCTGCTGCGGCGATTCACGCAGATCGCACCCGGCGCGCAGGAAGTCGGCGCGTGTCGCCATGTTCGGCAAGCGTTCCGCTGCCTCGCCCAGGCCGACCCGTGCACCGCGCACCAGCACACGTTGATCCCAGAAGAAGCGCTTCACCCGGTTACCCGCAAGGTCTCGTTCCGGAATCCCGGTCCAGTCCTTGCAGAAGGCCCGGTTGTGCATCGGCGCATAGGTGTTGAGATCGATCGGCAGCGCGAAGACCAGTTTCGGTTCCCGGCGGATGATGTCTTCCATCTCCTCGGACAGCTCGAGGTCGACGACAGCATCGTAGGCCGTGCTGTACTTCGGTGGCTGGAACCCCTCCGGTGGGACACGACTCACGTCGAAGAGGCGCGCCAGCGAACGGATCGCTGGACCCTTGATCTCGCTGTACCGGAGTTCCAGCACGTCCTCGAGGCGGACCCGCCGCTCGTCGATCGCCCGCTCGAAGACCCGTTGACACCGTTCGGCGAGTTCGCGGCAGGCAACGAGTGCCCGGTGGAACGTGGTGCCGGTATCGACCTTGGCCAGCTGGCCATAGGCATCCGAGGCCAGCTGCGCGAGTGCGAACGTCTCCTGCGCGACCTTCTGGGCCTGCTGTTCGACCGCGCCGATACTCGCGACGATGTCCCCGAGCGAACTCGTCGCTCGTTCCAGTGCCGCGGTCTGTTGCTGCACCGCTGTCGCGATCGCCTCAGCAGCCTCGGCAGCGGTCGCGGCCAGCTGACTGGTCGCCTGCCAGACCTGCTGGAGGTCCGCTGTGGCAGTCGCCGCGGCTTCCGCGGACGCGACGCTCTCCAGCAACGCCTCGCGGGCCGGTGCTAGCTGGGCAGCAACGGCATCGGTCAGCGCGCGGATCTCCCGCGTCTGGGTCGCTGCGTGTTCGGCCAGCTTGCGCACCTCCTCGGCGACCACGGCAAAGCCACGGCCATGCTCACCTGCTCGCGCTGCCTCGATCGCCGCGTTCAGCGCCAGCAGATTGGTCTGTTTCGCGATCCCGGCGATGAGCTCGCTCACCCGGGTGATCGCCGCCACATCGCCGAGCAAAGCGTGCAGGCGCTCGGCGACCTCCTGCACCTGCGCCCGGAGGGCAGCGACCTCGCTCGCGGCTCGCGCGCTCGTCTCGCGGCCTCGAGCAGCGTGCTCGTCGACTGCCCGTGCCGCCGCTGCAGCACTCGCTGTCGCCTGGGCCACTTCCTCCACGCCGGCCTGCACCTCGCGCAAGGCCCGCGTCACGGCCTCGGCCCGCTGGCGCGTCCGATCGATCTCCGTCGTTACCGCCTGGATGCGCAGCGCGCTCCGCGCGACTCCGATTGCCGAGCGCCGCACCGCTGTCTCGAGCGCCCGCATCGTCGCCAAGAGGTCATCTCGGAAGCGCTCGAGCGCGCGAGCCAGAGCTCGGGCCGCCGACTCATCGCACTCTAACCTGATCGGTCGGCTGAACCAGGACACGCCCTGCCCGAATCCATCGCGCAAGAACTCCCAAAGCGAGCGCGCGGTCAGGCCCCGAGACTCGGGCGGCAGATCGATCCCCGTCATTCGCTGGCCGGCACTTTCCTCGCGCACCATCACAGCACCTCGCCTTCGTCGCTGGGAACACGTTCACTCAGTCCTCCTCCGAGATATCGGCAAGGTGTCTGCTGCTCCATAGGAGCACGAGGTCACATTGTGACCATCTCGGTGCGGGTAGCCGACCAAAGAGCCCCCGGAGTGCGCGTCTTGCGCATTTTCTGTGGCTGCACTACACTGGGCTGCGAAACGGAACCGGCTGAGACGATGGTGCGAACCCCAGACCAGACGAGTCGCAGACGGTGGTTGGTGGCGTCGCTCCCTACGCTCGTGCTCGCGCTCGTCTTCCTGTCTGCAGCATGCCGGGGCATGCCCTTCCGCAACCAGCCGACTCCGACGCCGACTGTGCCGCAGGCGAGCGATCAGCCGCTCGCCTGGCCCGAGGTGGAGGAGCGCTTGCGGCCAGCGACCGTCCTCGTCCAGTACCTGATGGGGGACGGCGAGCCGTTCGCGACGACCGGCGTCGCCTACGCTCCGGGCCTCATCCTGACCAGCGCCCCGCCGATCGACGAGCGCCCCCCGAGCGGCGTGCAGGTTCGCCTGCCCGAGGGCAGCGATCCGCAACCAGCGGAACTCCTCGGTGCCAGTCTCTGCGACGGTGTCGCCGTCGTCCGCGTCACACCCCCCGAGCGACTCGCGTTGGCCCCGCTGGCGGTCGACAAGGTTCCCGATATCGGCGAGGATGTCATCGTCTATGGCTTTTCGGCAGCCGCACCGGAGAAACCACCCGTCAGCCTACCGGCGGCTGCGACCGGAGCCGTACCGGACCGCAGCCGCGAGCGGGACGTCGTGAGCGTCAACGTCGCGGTCGGCGACCTCGCCCCGGGTGCCCTCATGGCCGATCGTTTCGGGGCGGTCATCGGGATCTTGCTCCCCACTGGCAGCTTTCTCCCAGCGGGGGCGGCTTTGGAGATCGCCCAGTCGCTCGCTGAAGGACGTGGGCTCCTCTGGCTCGGCCTCGGATTGAGCGAGCACCGGAATCCCGCCCGCTTCGGCACTCCCTCCGGCCTAGTCGTCATCGAAGCAACCTCGAGTGGGCCAGCAGCGACCGCCGGGATTCGCCCAGGGATGCTGCTCACCCGGCTGGACGAGCAGGAGGTCTCCCGTTTCGCGCAAGTCTGTGCGCTTCTCCGGCAACACCGGCAAGGAGACGATCTCACGGCCGAACTCCGCGATCCTCGGCCGGAGGGGACCGTCGTCCTGCGCACGCAGGTGCGGGTCGGCGAGCCGAGTCAGAGTCAGCCCACGGTTCTCCGCGTCGAGCCGCGTCCTGCCCGCCCCGTCCCCACACCGCAGCACGAGCGGTGGACATTCGACGACGCAGCGAGCGCCGACTGGCCGACCGGCGCTGACGAACGGGCCAGCCGGGCGATTTCCGAAGGCTCCTACCAGTACACGTTGAACCGACCCCAGGGCTGGGAGATCGTCTGGCCGTCTTCCGTTCCCCCTGGGACGGACCAGCGGATCCGCGCCCTGGTGCGCCTGCCGGAGGAGTCGGAAGCCGGACTGGTCGTCCGCTTCAGCCAGGAGGACGACGGGACGGCGAGCTTCTATCTCTGCTCGGTCGTCCGCACCGGAGGGCAACTGCTCGCGCGCTGCGCACTCGCACTGGCTGGCGAAGGCATCGACCTCGTGCCTGCAACACCGCTCTCGGCCGGTGTCTCGGCCTCCGATCCGCTCGAACTCGACCTGACCGTTCAGGACACGCATCTCACCTTCCGCGTTGCCGGGCAGACGGTTGCCGACCTGGAAGACCCGCTCATCGGCGAGGGAAGGGTCGGGCTGCTGGCGCACCGGCTCGACACGACACCCGTGACGATCCGCTTCGACGAGGTGGAGGTCGAGATCGTACCGGCCAGCGGGGAGACCGGTGCGCAGGCAACCGGTTGAACGTCCCGCCTTCTCAGGGCCGACGCCTACCTGGCAGGCGACCGCGAACGCGCCTGCGACCTGCGGGGCGGAGCCAGGCGTCCGATCGGAGAGGGACGATGTCAGGCCGCTGGTTCCTGCGTGCAGCCTACCGATCTGTCCGACAGACGGTTTTCTGGCGTGCCTTCCTGCGTTTCCGTTCGCACGACGGGGCTCTCCACGCGGCAGCCATCGCCTACAACGCGATGCTCGCACTCGGACCGCTCCTGCTCCTCCTCGCCACCGTGACGAGCACGCTCTTGCGCAGGACGATCCCGCCCGACCTCGTTCTCCGGTTCCTCCTGACCGAGGTGCCGCAAGCCGCACCACTGGAGCCGGAACTCCGCGGTATCCTCACCAGACACGCAGACACCGCGAGCGGGCCGCTGGCACTGGTGAGCATACTGCTCTGCCTTTGGTCAGCGAGTGCACTCGGTGCAGCGCTGCGACGCGGGCTCCGTGCCGTAGCGGCGCCGGAACGACCAGCCTCGTTCGTCCGCGAGCGCCTCTACGGCATCGGTGCGACTGTCGGAGCGGTCGGGCTGGCGCTCATCTGGTTCACGGCTGGTGGCATCGTGAGTGGCCTCGTCCTGGCCTTACCGGCTGCGCTCCGCTTCGGGAGCGGTCTGCTCACCTCCTTCGTACTGTTCGCGCTCCTCTACCGTTTTCTCCTGCCTGCGCCGTCACCCTCTTGGCGTCTCGTCAGCAGCAGCGCTCTCGCCACCGCACTCGCTTGGGAAGCCACGAAGTTCGCGATCATCGCAGCAGTCCAGTGGCTCGGCAACGGGAGCGCGGTGTACGGCCTACTCGGCGCGGTCACCGGAATACTCGTCGCCGCGAACCTCGCCGCCGTACTGACGCTCTACGGCGCAGCGCTCATCGCGACCATGACGGAACGGTGATGCGCCCCAGTCGCTGAGTAGGCTGGAGCCGTGCAGGGCATCTCGGGGCGAGCGGCGTGCGCCCCGCAGGAGAGCCCACCTGTCCCGCCGAGCGACGATCGCGCTGGCATGCTACGCTTGCCACGACCAGACGACGCCAGCGGGGAGGGCGGTACCATGCAGCAGACAGTCCCACAGGTACCGACGCGGCACCGCTTCACGGTCGACGACCTCGAGCGCATGGTGCGCTCCGGCATCCTGCGCGAAGACGCGCGGGTCGAACTCATCGAAGGAGAACTCTACGACATGAACCCGATCGGCTGGGCGCACCAGGCCTGTGTCGACTGGCTCACGGCGTTCTTCGTGCGGCAACTCGGCGACCGCGCGATCGTCCGGGCCCAGGGTCCCATCCGCGTGGGTGACCGCTCGCTTCCACAGCCCGATCTGACGCTGCTCAGACCGCGACCGGACTACTACCGGCACGAGGGGCCGGCAGCCAGCGACGTGCTCTTGCTCGTCGAGGTCGCCGACACCTCCCTCGCCTACGACCGGGACATCAAAGTCCCCCTGTACGCCCGGGCAGGGATTCCGGAAGTCTGGCTCGTCGACCTCGCGGGCGGACAGGTGCTCGTGTTCCGAGCGCCGGATGCAGGCAAATACCGCGCGAGCGTAGTGGTGCGCCCCGGCGAGCTGGTGAGCCCGCTCGCATTTCCGGATCTCTTGATCGACGTCGCGGCTTTGCTGGGCACGTGATCGACGCATCTCCGACCGCGCCGCACGGCGTACTCGCTAGGACGAGCGATGGCACAGGCAACCGGCCGGCTCCCCACTACCCACCGCTTCACCGTCGACGACCTGGAACGAATGGTCCGGGCGGGCATCCTGCGCGAAGACGCGCGAGTCGAGCTCATCGAAGGAGAACTCTACGACATGAACCCGATCGGCTGGGCGCACCAGGCCTGCGTGAACCGGCTGACGGAGCTGTTCGTCCGTGCCCTGCACGGTCGAGCGATCGTCCAGCCACAGGGACCGGTCCGGCTGAGCGACCGCTCGCTACCGCAGCCCGACCTCGCCCTCTTGCGCCCTCGCGCCGACTTCTACGCCCGCTCCGGACCAGGCCCTGCCGACGTCCTGCTCCTCGTCGAAGTGAGCGACACGACACTCGCCTACGACCGGGACATCAAAGTCCCCCTGTACGCCCGGGCTGGGATCCCGGAAGTCTGGCTCGTCGACCTCGCGGGCGAGCAAGTGCTCGCGTTCCGCTTACCGGATGCGGGCGGATACCGGTACTCATCAGTCCATCGCCCCGGTGAGCTGGTCAGCCCCCAGGCGTTCCCGGACATGTCGCTGGCGGTCGACGATCTCGTCGGGGCGTAACGCCGTTGCCCGTACCGTACGATCTTCGGCTTTAAGGTAACCGCAACTTCTACCTGAGCAACGGCTACGCGACGATCGTCGTCCTACCCTGAGGGGGTGCTCATGCCGACGGAACGCACCGGTGCCGTGCCTGGCTTGCCAACGTGCCACCCCATCCCCGAGTCCCTGCGCAAGGGTGTCGCACTCGGGCTCGCGCTCCTGGGAGCACTGTTCTACGGAGCGACGCTCTTTTAGCTCTGGCGCTCCTTCCGCGAAGACTACCCGGAACTGCGGTTCGACTTGCGCGTCCTGGCCATCCTGCTCTTCGGTTACGGCTCGCTCTTCGCGGTCTCGGCGTGGGCGCTCTCGCGCGGCCGTGTCCGGCTCTGGCTCCCGCTGGTATCATGCGTCGGGTTCCTGCTGCCTTCCCTCTACTTCATACTCCAGTCCCTGTTTAATTGGGTACACACCGGGGAATCCCATCCGGAGAGTCTCTTCCGCGATCTCCGATTGTTCTACGGTCCGCCCTTCTTCGTCCACCACGCGGTGCTCTACGGCTGTCTCGTCCTGGCACTCTTCACCTTCTGGGTGTACCGCAGCCAGCGCCAGGTTCCAGGCAGCGAGGACCGTTGAGTGATGACCGGCGGGAGGAGCACCGTGGCAGACCGGTTGACGACCGTGTTCCTCCCCCTCCTGCTCGCCGCGCTGCTCGTGCCCCTCGTCTCCTTCACCCGGTTCGGTCCGGCGGCAGCGGTGGGGTTCCGCTCCTTCGCCGACTACGGACTGCGGACGGTCCAGCTGAGCGACCCGTTGCCGAGCCAGCTCGAGCTCTTCCCGCTCGACTTGCCGCCGACGCCCGGTCCGGTCGTCACGCTCTTCCTCCACCTCCGCGTCGAACTCGATCCAGCTGGCCCACCCGGCACGCTCTCGGTGTGGGACCAGCGCGCCGGCGGCAGCGCGCTCTTGTTGCGGGTCCGCTGGTCACCCGAGCCGACCGGCGGCATCCTCGAGTGGGACACGCTCGACCTCTTCGCTGGCCCACGACAGGGTTTCGTCCTCGGTCCTGCGGTCGAACTCGTCCTGGCCAACATCGTCCCGGACGGTTGGCGCCAACCCGGGACTGCTCCTTTGACGCTGCACTTCGAGCGTGAAGGACCGGTCCGCGTCCGCAGCGTGCTCGTCTACCCCGACTCGGGCATCGAGATCGCCCGGCGCGGTCTCCCCTCCCTCTGGGTGTCGGTCGCCGCACCACGGGACCCGCCTCCGGTCGGCGCGCCGTTCGAGCTGCGCGTGCACCTGGCACCGCGCGGGCGCACACCACCGCGCCGGGCCCGGCTCGAACTCCTCCCGTCACCGTGCGTGCGGAGCGCCAGCGGTGCGTCGTCGCTCGCCTGGTCGGATCTCACCCAGGCGACCACCGTGCGGCTGCAGCTCGAGCGGCTCACGGCGGAACCCTGCTCGTTCCAACTCGGCTGGGGCACGGAAAGCAGTAGCGGGACCATCACCGTCCAACTCGGCCGTGCCGAGGAGTCCTGACGATGCGGAAGGTGTCCGCTGCGTCGCTCCGCTTCCTCGTCCTGTATCTCCTCGTCCTGCTGCTCCTCCTCTGGGCGGCCAGCCAGCTGGTCTGGTTCGGCTACCTGCTGGCCGACCCACCCATGGCCTATCTCCCCGACACACCGCTCGGGCGCCTGGAATGCGCGACGTGGCTGCTCGCGAGTGCCCTGGCGACGCTCGCGGTCGCCATCCTCCTCGCGACCGCCACCTCCGTCCCCTGGCATCTCGTGAGCCTGATCGCCGTCGCGGCGTGGCTGGCGCTCCCGCTCCGCTCGGCCTGGGGCGCCTGGCCGGCGATCGGCACGTTCACCTTCGAGCCGTTCACCGACCCGCTCGCCCTCCCCATACCGGTCGTGCGCGGCTGGTTCGCCCTCGCGCTGCTCGCACTCGGGGCGGGACTGGTCGGACGCGGTCGGTAGGAGACGCCGAGGGGCTGGGCGATCGGCAGGCTTCCCGCCCCGCCCGCTGCCTCGGCAGCGCCCGTCGCCTGGCGTCGTTCGCGAGGACAGCGAGGCGACCGCGCCTCTTTGGCTACAGCACCCGCCGCTCCCGGAGCGTAGCGGGGCTCTTCATCGAGCAGCGTGGTCGCCGCCGCACCAGCATCGCCCCACCCGTCGCTCCCCAGGGGTGCGCTGCCTGAGACGAGCGTCTGCGGCATGGTACGAAGGGAGGTTTGGATCCGCGACGCTGACGCCACTCTGCTGTAGCGCTTGCGTTTGCGGCGCGATACGGGGCGGGAGTTCTCCGTGGTGGCGCCCCTGCGCTCCACCCCACAGTGCAGGGAGATACCTCGAACGATGCAGAAGCCTCAGCGCGTCGCTTGTTCGACGCGCTCTTCACTGCCAGCCCTGACGCAGCAACTCCAGCTGGCTCTCTCGCTCCAGCACGGCTGCACAAGTCTCCCACGAAACGGGCGTGATCTGATGGTAGCGAAGCGCGAAGGGATGCTTCCGGGGTACGGCATCGATGAGGTGCCGAGCCTTCTCTTCCTCGTGCAGGGCGACCGCGATCCATACATCTTCCAGTGTCTCGGGAGCTGACCGAACATATCGTGAATCGCACGGAACCGGTCCGAGAGAAGCTGGTGCACCCGATCCTCCACCGATCCCCGATAGCGCAGGTTGGCGAGAAAAACGACCGCCCGAGGCTGACCGATCCGCTGGATTCGCCCCTTACGCTGCTCGAGACGGGTCGGATTCCACGGCAGATCCACATTGATGAGTGTCCCGAGTCGCTGCAGATTGAGCCCTTCCGAGGCAGCGTCCGTCCCGACCAAAATGCGCAATTCCCCCGCTGCACACGCTCCTTGAGTACATCCCGGCCAACGCGCGTCGCAGTTCCCCTTGGAAGAGCTGCGACTTGCCCGAGCCAGCATACAGGCCGATCTCCTCCTCGGGAAGCTGCTCGGAGAGGCGTCGCGCTAGCCACTGCGCCGAGTCATAATATTGACTGAAGACGATACAGCCGAGAGACCGCCACGGTCCGGTATCGTCGACACCGTGGCAGAGCAAATCGGTGACCGCTTGCAACTTTGGGTCTTCCTCCCTCGCCGCTTCCAGCAACCGGAGAAAGCGCTCGAGCAAGTCCCGCTCCCGTTCGGTGAGGGGATAGAGGAGCGAGGGGCGTTCCTCCTCCTCATCTTCATCGGCCTGCTCACCTCCTTCGAGGAGTCGCAGTGCGGTCAACCTCCCCGCCTCGATCGTGCTCCCCACCCGGCGCAGGAGGAGCGTCTTGAGAAAACCCGAATTGAGCCCAGGGCGCGATGCCACTTCCTGACAAAATTCTTCAGCAGTCTTGTAGGCATCCTTGAGAATCGGCGGCAACAAGAGCGCATCGTGCTCGCCTTCACCGAACAGGCGGACCCGTACCGGCGTGAGATAGGGCTCACCCGTCTCGGGGTCGATGGTCTGCTCCAAGAACTCGCGCGTTCGCCGGACAATATGTCGAACGAAGGGATTGTGGTTCCGGAAGAACTCGCGGCCGAGACGCTCGAGCTGGTGCTGCGCTGGTGGAGCGAGACGATCGAACGCTTCCGGCGGTGCCCAGCTTTCCGTCTCGTTCATCCCGAGTGACCGGCGGAGGATAGCGAAGACTGGTCCCTCGCTCGCCGGCGGCAACGGATCGCGGACCCACTCCCAGACTTCCCGCACGTCGTCCGGCGGACTCGCCCGGTCGAGCACGTAGTCCAGCCCCTCACGCGGGCGAGTGAGCCATCGACTGTACCGGCTTCCGAGGACGGTCTCGTTACCGCGATTGAGTGCTTCCAGCAAATCCCAGGCCTCGATCGGGTCGAGTTGCACGGGTGTCGCCGTCGCGAGGAGCAGGCTCCGCGTCCGCTCGGCCACACGCTGCAGGAAGCGGAGCAAGTTATTCGGATCGGCCTTCTCGTTGCGATGCGATGGACCGAGGTTTCGGCGTCGCGCCCGGTGTGCCTCGTCGAGGATCACACACTCGTAGCGGAGGCTAGCCAGGATCTCGGCAGCCTCATCGGACTGCGTGATGAGCCCAGCCGAGACGATTCCCACCTTTCGTGGGCAGCGGCGCAGTCCCTCTAGCCCATTCGCCGGATAGTCCACGCCGTTCTCGTCGGTCCAACCCCGGCCTGTCCACACCGCCGAGGGCACCGCGAGCAAGTCCCACAGTTCGTCTTGCCACTGCCAGAGGAGGGGCTTGGGGACGAGCACCAGGACATTCCCACCACCCCAGAGGGCCATCAATTTGGCCGCGAGCCCGAGCTGGACCGTCTTGCCGAGCCCAACCTCGTCCGCCAGGAGGAGCCGGGCCCCACGCTGGCGATGCAGGTCGAACGCGAGCTTGACGAAGTACTTCTGGTGCGCCCACAAGCCGGTTCCCTGGCGAGCGACCGGCAGCTCCACCACTGCAGCAGCCGGCTCCGCTCGGTACTGCTCACGCCACTCGGCGATACTCGGTACCACGATCCGGCGCGTCAGGCGCTCGATATCCCGAACCACGGCATCAGCCAGATCGACGGCACCAGCGTGGTGCCAGAGCGCCTCGAACTCCTCTATCGTCCAGGAGACACCGGCTTCCGAGTCGTCAGCCCAGAGGAGTTCGTAGTTGACCTCCCACGCTTCCCGTGACTCGTTGACGCTTCCCAGAAACGCGATCCGCGAGCCATCGGCTCGCGTGATCACGCCGGCCTTCCCGTGGATGAGACCGAAATAGGCATCGGGCAAGACGCGCACCTGGAGTTGACCGCTCGCCAGAAACGTGTAGAGGCGACGGAGCCGCTCCTTCAACCGGGGTGGGAGGTACTCCGGAAGCGACCGGCACCACTCGGCGTACATCGCGGCCTTCGCCGCCCGTGCCGTCGCGACGTCCAGCGGCTGCAACGCGGAGTTGGCGACGACACGCACCCGCGCACCGGGTGCCATCCGCTCCAGCGGCTCTCCAGCGACCTCGAGGATCGAGGAACTGAAGAAACCAGCGATCCGATCGTATGCCAGTGCACCGTCCAGGGCCTCGGTGAGAAAGGCACGGAGCGGTGCGCGTCGGGAGGAATAGCGCAACAGCACCGGCAGCCTCCGTTAGAGGGTATCCGCTTCCACGACAGCCCGTAGCCGTCGCGCCGCCTGCACGTCGGGCTGCCAGTGCGCCAGGCCCATCGGTTTGGTACCGAGATACTGCAGGAGCGCGACGATCGTCTGCCGCGCCTGCCAGTAGTCGGGCACCTCCTGCCGGAGGTACTGGCGCGCTGGACGCGGGTCCTGTTCGGGGTCGCTCGCCGTCCGGTAGATCGCGAACAGCACATGGCGGAGGAGCGTCCCACCGAACCCGCTCTGCCCGATCGGGCGCAGCTCACGGTTGGCGAACTCCGACGGTGTCTTGAGACGCGCGCGGTTGGCAGACCGGCTCGCGAGCAGCGAACGGAACTCCCGCGCGCCGTAGGTCCGGGCGAACTCCTGGTAGACCCCTTCGCGTGCCTCGCCGTGGGCTTCGATCTCGATCCCCTTGAGGTACAGCCTCTCCTCCGGGCCGAGTTGCCGCCAGACGGTCCGCTCGAGTCCATCGGGCACCAGGTAGTCGGTCGCGATCCGTACGGCCTGCTCGATGATCCGGCCGATCGGTGTGACCTCGCCCGGGCTCCGGGGACGCCGCAACTCGCGCTCGACGTCGATATCAGCGATCGCGCTGTAGCTCGTCAGGACGCGCAGGGCAGCCGCGTAGGCGGCGAGCTGGTAGTCGGCGTCGCCGAAGTTCGGGTCCTCCTTCGGGTCGAGCGCGAGCATCGTCTCCAGCTGGCGCTCGACCTCGGCTCGAATCTCCGGGTACAGGTCGACCAGTTCCCCACGGCGGTCGCCCTGACGCTTCCGCAGGACGAGGAGCACCGTCCCCTGGACGTAGTTGCCGGAGCGGATCCCGCTCGTGGTCTCGGTCAGCACCGTCCAGGCGGCAGTGACCTGGAGGCCCGCTGCCCACAGCACGAGGGTGAGGTCGACCCACATCTCCGGATCCTGGTGGACGAACAGGACCACCTGGTAGCCGTCGTCCGGCATGCGGCGCGCCAGGTTCCGGTAGCACTCCGCGAGCGCCAGGCGGAACGTCTCCCCTCGCCCTTCACCGCGAGCGCTCGCTTGCTCTCGGCGTACCAGCCGGGGAAGAGCTGGGGAAGCCGCTTCTCGTACCAGGCCAGGAAGAACTCGGAGAGTTCGTGGTAGTTTACGTTGTCGCCATACCCGGGATCGGTGATCCAGAGATCGGCCTCCCAGTCCACGGCGCGCGCATCGATAGGCTCAACTTTCCAGCTTCCTTGCACCGTTGATGCATTGATGTTTATACAGAATGTTGTAGATAATGATGACAGTGCCCGTGTCCCATAATTGACGGGAACATTTAGAGCTTGATTATAAAAGGTATTTTTGACGCCCTCTTGACTTGGTTCCCATAGAGATAAACGACTATTCCAGTCTGCTACCCTTCCGAGCATCAAGAGGAGCGCTGCCGCCTCCAGCCCGGCTTCCTGGGCCGCGCGCTCGGCCAAGAGGCCGTGCAGCAAGAGCTGCCGGGGGTTGAACAGGTGGTGCCAGTGCGTCCAGCCACGCGTCCGGATCGGTTCCTCGGTCTTGTCTCCTGGTTCGATTCGGGCGCTCGGCAGGTAGCCCTTGTCCTGCCACTCGGCGAAGCGCGCGCGCAAGAGTTCCAGCACCCGCTGCTCCCGGGCCAGGTCGGCCGCGGTCGGCGCCCGGTAGAACCGTTCGCCCGTCTCGGGATCGATCCAGCGGATGCAGTAGAGTCGCTCCTGGAAGACGTCGTCCGGACGCGGTACCAGGTCGTCGTTCTCCCACGGCCGCAGGCCGGTCCGGCCGCGGAGTTGCTCGGCGCTCGTCACCTGCCGCTGGGCCGGCGGCAGCCAGTTCCCGTCACGGTCGACCGGACAGCGCACGCCGCTGGCCCAGGTTCCGTCCTCCTCGGCCCGGCGGAGTTCGGCCTCGCTCACTCCTTCGTGGATCTCGATGGCGAACCGCTTGGTTGCCGGATCGGGCACCAGTTTCGCCACCACCCGCCGCTTCTTCGAGATCACCCAGGTCGGCGCCAGCGGTACCCACCAGCCGGTCAGCGGGTCGCGCACCTCATGGCAGTACAGGTAGGCATCGGCGACCCAGCCCTCCTCGTTCCGCTCGATCCCCCAGGCCTCGACCTGCCGCCGCACGTCCTCGAAGACGCGGCGCTGGGCCGCCGTGACGCGCTCGACGACCTCCGGCCCGCCGCCGGTGAGCGCCAGCGCGCCCCAGGTGAGCAGCACCGCGACCGGGTTCAAGTCCGAGGCGTAGGCCTCGCAGCCGAGCCGGGCCGCCTCGAACGGGATGCTGCCGCCACCGCAGAAGGCATCACCGACCCGCGGCACGTGCCCGAAGCGTCGTGCACCCAGCTGGCGGACGAGGTCGGGCAGGCTCCGCGCGGTCGTGCCCAGGTGCCGGTTGATCCGCTCCCAGGCTGCCTCGCTCGGCCCATCGATCTCCTCCGGCCGGAGACAGAAGCGCAGGCGGTCGTCGTAGCCCATGCGGAGGAAGGCCCGCCGCTTGAGGTGCTGGCGGTCGGCCGCCGAGAGCCCGGGCCGCCAGCTCAGCTTCCCGTTCTCGCTCACGAAGTACTCGGCGCGCTCGCGCGGGGTACAGAACGGAGCGAGGTCGGCAGGGCTCGCTTGACCGGTGAACCGGCGGAGCATCCCGTCGTCGTCCATCGTCAGTGCGGCGAGGAAGGCCTCGCGGTCAGCGGCTGGATCGTCCGTGGCCGGCATCAGCAGTCCGAGCAGGATGGCCCGCACCAGGACGAGCGGCTTGCGCCCCCACCACTTGCCGAGTGCCGTAAGCGTCTGGCCAACAACAGCCTTGCGCTCCTTGTAACACTCCTTGGAGAGCTTGCTGACCGGAAACTGCACTTCGATGAACGCAGGCGCATCGCCCTGGGCTCGCACCGTCTCGGTTGCCGGGTGTGGAGCAGCGTTCGGTCCTTCCCTTGCTTGCATCCGTCCCCTCCTCAGCCGTCACGATTCACCGAGCGGCAGGCGCGGCTGTTCGGGGCGCCGCCGCTCCCGGCGACTCCGGCGCTCCTGCGCCTCGAGCAGCGGTGCCAGCTCGCGCAGCGCCGAGGACGGCGTCCCCTCGGTCGGGTTTTCGGCGAGTGCGATCCGGATCGCCTTGCGCCAGCCGCGGTCTTTCCCGTGCTCCGGGTGCCCGGCCGTCGCGTTGATCGTCGTGTAGAGCCACCAGCGCTCCTCCGGGGCGAAGCCCCGCCAGTTCACGATGACATTGGGGATGAGCGACGGGTCGACGTCCTCGACCGCCCACATCAACAGGGCCAGCTCTTTCCCGAAGTGCGGTGCGAGCAGCGTCCGCGCCTTCCAGGTAGCCGGGCGCAGTCCAGCTCGCCGGAGACGAGCATTGAACTCATCGGCCACCGCAGCCGCGATCCGCGACCAGCGATAGCGGTCCAGATGCACCTTCGGTTCCGGAGCAGGGAGCAACTTCTCGTCGTCCCCCGGTTCCGTGCCGTTCCAGGCAAACCATTCGACGAGGGTCACGAACTGGCCATCGTCGCTCAGCTCGAAGTGATGACCGCCCTGGCTCGGATCGAAGCCGAAATCGTAGATCTGTCGTCGGCGCGTCACTGCTGGACCTCCTCCGGCCGGAGCTCGGTCCGTAAGTCGGCGACGAGATCGAGCAGCTGTTGTCCCGTCTCGGTCCAGACCTGCTCGGCATCCAGCGTGACCAGCCCGCTCGGGACATACTGGCGCAACGCTTCCAACATCTCCCGTATCTGGGACGCGGTGAACTCGGTCTGCGGGTCAGCGCTCAGCTGGACCCAGCGCTGTTCCCGGGCAACGATCGCAGTGATACCGCGCAAGCGCGCCCCGTGCCGCTCGATCGACTCGAGGAAGCGATAGGTGTCCCCGTGTCGTCCAGCTTGTGACGACGCCGCCAGAGCGCTGGCTTGCGCGGATCGACGGTCGGTCCAATCGGGTCGATCGGCACATCGATCTGGAGGACAGGAGACCGCAGCCCGTCGGCGACGGCTTGCGCCAGGATCGTCCGTGTCTTCGACGGGACCGGAAACGGCCCCTCATAGCGGATCCCACTGCGTTCAGGGCTGGAACCGTCGAGCGTGTACCGGATCTCCCCTTCGGGGATAGCGCGGAGTTCGCACATCCGCTGCTCACCCTGCTGGTAGAAGCGATACTTGACCTCCAGGTCGTTCGTCCAGCACACCGGCTCGCCGGTCTCGTGCTCCCTCGCGAGTCGACGGCGAGGAACCAGATGCGCAACGCTCGGGTCGTGAGCTGGTTACCCTCGAGCTTCGCCGATTGCGTGGTGGGAGGGCCGTCGAAACTATAGTAGATCGTGTCTCCGTGCAAGGGTTGGATGCGGAGGTTGGCTTCGCCGGTGTTGTGGTCGCGGAAGAGACGTTGGACCTGTACCGACGTTTTCGGCTTCGGGAATGGCCCGCGCTGGATGTACCCCCGCCGATATCGCGCCAGATGTCTCGCTGGACGAGCGCGTCCTTGAGGTGGTCGAGCGCCCGCGGGTGATGGAGCACCCAGCCGGCGTCAGTTGCCGCTCGCCGCTTGATTTCCGACCAGAGCACTTCCTTTGCCCCTCCGGCCACAGGCGGCTCTCGAGGAGCTGCCGGAACCCCACCGAGTCCGGGCCAGTGTCCTCACGGAACTTTCCGACCGCCTTGAGGGCTTCCACGATTTGCTGTTCTCCCTCGTAACGGTTCGCGACGTACCGCGGGTCGAGCTCGACCTGAACGAGCCCGGTCCGGTACGGGTAGTAGAGGATCTGAAAGGTTTCGCGGCAAGCCAGGTAGAACGCGCTCTCCTCGCGCTCGGCGATCTTGCGCGCCTCGATGAACTGCGGATCGGTCTCCGGAAGGTTCTGCTGCTTGAACTCCTGCAGGATCTGCCGGATGGCGCGGAGATAAGCCGCGCGCTCGATCACGCGCTCGTAACCGGAGGGCGTTCCCGTGAGGAAGAGGACGCGGTTCTTGTATTGCTGGTTTTCCCACCAGCGTCGTACCTCGTCCAGAGCTGTCGGCAGTGGTCGGAAGACGATCAACGTCACCCGTTCCGGGCTCAGCTGAATCTGATCGAGCGCTGGCAACGGTTCCACGACCTGATAACAGTTGCCGACCTTCGGCGCGAACATCTCGCGGAGGCGGTCCCGGAGCTCGAGTTCGCGTTCGTCGCGTAGCCCGCTCGCGTAACTTTCGAGTTTCGCGTTCAGGTTCTCGACGTTCTTGAAGAGCAGCTTCCCAGCTGCCGTCGGGTGGAGATACCAGGCACGCTGCTGGAGACGATCCAGAGCCTCTCGCACCTGCGTAAGGTCACGGCCCGGTTCGGCCAGATAGCCGAAGATCTCCGACCGATCTAACCCGAGGACTGGATTGACCGCCAGCGACAACGAGGAGAGGAAGATCAACGTTGCCGCATCGCGAGCACTGCTCCCACCGAGTTCAGCGTCGATCTGTTGGGCAACCGCGCCACCCCGCTCATCGACAATGTCGTGGGCGATCGCGTTCTCGAGTGCGGCATTGATCTGCCGGATCTCACTGATCATGTCCGAGCGGCTGAGGTCGACGTCATGAGCCCCGATCAGAAACTTGTACCGCGCGGCGCCCGCCGACCACAACTGCGCGACGACAATCCGCATGATGCGAATCAGCGCGCGTGTTTGCTGAAAGCCCGGGTTCTCGCGAAAGCGGGCGAAAGGTCGCGGATCCCCGGATGGAAGGGGTACGAAGACAGGATCTCGCTCCGCACGGCGTGTGGCGGGAACGCCGTCAAGTCGAGCACGCGCGCCTGCTCCAGTGCCTGGGCGTAGGCGTCTGCCACCTCGCTGATCTCCGCATCCGCGGGAAGTGCCTTGAAGAGTCGTTGCCTCAGGATCGCGTACAACTCGGCCGTGTTCAAGCGAACGGGATCGATCCGCGTTGCGGTGCGGTTCGCTTCCAGCTCCAGATTGCGGAGCGCCTCCGAGATTGCCGTGCTCCCCGCCTCGTAGGCCTGGGCACGCAGGTCGGTCAGGACGACACAGACGTTCGGGAGTTTCCCGCTCGCGACGGCGACCAGGAGATTGGCGAGAGCGACGGTAGTCAGGTGGTCGAGCGTCGTTTGCCCGACTTGAATCGCTCGCGCAGCCTGGAAATAGGGCGGCAACTCGTCGAGGAGCAGGAGAACCGGATCACCCCGCAAGAGTTCGACCCAGTTTTCCACACCCGGTGCCCGGAGCGGGCTGTAGAAGTCGCGCAACACCTCCCGCCGGTTCAGTCGTTCAGCGATCTCGCCCCAGATACCGTAGGGGTATTCGTCTTCCGTCCGCTGAAGGCAACCACCCGGACCGACCCCAGCGGTCCTGGTCGATAGAAGGAGCCCATGACCGGCTCGCGCCACTTGGGATACTTGGCGAGGAGCCCGAGTGCCAGCAGGTTATGCGTCTTGCCACCACCCATGGACTGCGAGAGCAGGAAGATACCGGAGGCGTTCTCGGTCCGCCCCTCCAGACGCTTGAAGGCCTCGCTGAGCAGTTGCCGCATCCCCTCAGTCACATAGTTCTCAGCGAAGAAGCGCTCCGGGTCGAGTTGGTCCAGCTCGTCGATGTCATGGACCGTGTCACGAACGCTCGGATCGAACACCCATTCACGCGGGATACACAGTTCAGCGAGCGTCTTGGCCATCGTCCGCCCTACCCCACCATCGCTGCAGCCTTGTAGGACACCACAGAACAGGACCTATCGGTAGTAGAGATAGGATAAACCGGATCCGGCACGGGCGCGAGGTCGGAAGGAACCCTGTCCACGCAGCGGGTTTCTGCCGTTCCAGCAGCGCACGTGACTGATCGTTGGCCATTCGGAGCACTACATCCGCACGCAATGTGCCGCCTCAGCTCGTTTCCGATCGAAGCTAGCCCTTCCGTACTAGACACAACAGTGAAGCGGGTTCCCGCTACACAGCTTGCTCGAGCGCGGGGTAGGCGCGCGTGTGGAGCACACGGCAGCAGATCAGCAGCGCACATGTTGGGCGTCTTGTTGACAGTGGCACAGATTATCCGGTAGACTCGGGGA
The DNA here is from genome assembly GCF_026241205.1 of Thermomicrobium sp. 4228-Ro. NCBI lineage: Bacteria > Pseudomonadati > Thermomicrobiota > Thermomicrobia > Thermomicrobiales > Thermomicrobiaceae > Thermomicrobium > Thermomicrobium sp. 4228-Ro. The sequence continues at coordinate 634,097 of NZ_JAPFQM010000006.1, read as the reverse complement.
GGGAGTGTACGTACACATTGCAAGGCAACCGGCCATCGCAGACGGTCTCAACGAGGAGGTACCGCATGAACGTTTTCGAATTGGTCGCTGCGTTCATGACTGCCGCCGCGACAACGATCACGGCATTGCGCTACCGGCACGAACGCGCCCTGCAGCGACGGGCATTCGTGCAGGCGAAGCTCGTCGAGTATCCGGAAGTTTCCGGGTTGTCCCGGCGAGGCGACCCCTATCGCATCGAGCTGCACAACGCTGGCAAGGCGAAGGCCGAGAACCTGCGCCTACTCCTGGACGGTCAGGATGTCAAGCCCCTGCAGGTTGTCGGGTCAATGATGATAACTTCGCGTATTCCTGGCGAGCTGGAACCGGGGGCGGAAACGCTCTTGCGATTTTACCTCTTCATGGGAGCCGAGCCACCACGCAGACTTACTGTCCTGTGGGACGACCTTGCAGGCCGAGATCATTCCTTCGACTTGGACCTGCCATTCTGATGATGGGGCGAGGGGCATCCCTTCATGCATTCATCGCTGACGAGCACTACGCACCTAGCCTTCGCCGATAAGGCGCATTGCAATACCGGCCGTTACCGGGCAATCGGGCTCGTCACACTGGGAGCGCAGCACCAGCCAAATATAGAGCGAATGATCCAGAACATTCTCACGAAACACGGGGTTACTAGTGAACTGAAGTCGTCACAAATCGATCGTGGCCAGGATCGCGATGAAGCTCGCGACCTCCTCCGCACGGCTCTCCGCCTGATCGCTCAGGACCAGCTTCGTGTCGATGTGCTGATCTGGGATATCGAGGATTCCCGCCACAAAGTGCCACGACGCGACGATCTCAACAACCTGCAGCGACTGCTGTACCATATCTGCAAGGTCGTCCTGACCCAACGCTGGCCGGCCGAAGCGTGCTGGGCGATCTATCCGGACCAGCAGGACGGGATCGACTGGCAAGCCCTTCACCGCATGCTTCGCCTCGGTATCGCTGGCTGGCATCGGCAGCGGCCAGGGCAACTGCTCGAGCCAGTAACCCTCCTGCGTATCGCCGAGCTCAGACCTGTCTCGTCGGCTGACACGCCGATCTCGATGCTCGCCGACCTCCTCGCTGGACTGGCAACGTTCGCGTACGAGCAGTGGTCGACCTTTCGAGACTGGCGGCAGGAACAGCGGGGGCAGATCAGGCTGCCCTTGGCAACCGAGAGCGATCCAGCCTCACAGATATCGAAGCGAACACTCCTGCGCTTCGCCATTCTGGATGCCGTGCTCGCGGCATGTTCCAGGCACGGCCTGGACGCCGCGCTGGATACCAGCCGAGGACTGCGCACGAAGGATCCGGCATGTCGACTGAACTTCTGGCGCTACACACCCCAAGGTGCCTACGACAGAGCACCGGTGAAACCGAAGCGACAGACAGGAGACGGATCGCATCTGCCCTGAGCTGGACAGCGAACTCCCGTTACTCCACCCCTCACCGATCGCGAGCCAACCGAACCGGAACAGCCGTTGCACACGCGGACACACGATCCGCAACCGTTGGTGTCGGTTTCCCCTCTCGGTTCGCTACAGCACCCGCCGCTCCCGGAGCGTCGCCGGGTCGTAACCGCGCCAGACCGGCACGCCGCAGTAGCGTTCCCCTTCCGGACAGGGCGGGTGCAGTCCAGCCTGGTCGCGCAGGACGCAAGGCGGTTGCGCCACGTAGCGGCCGATCCGCGGCAACACCGCTCGCACCTGCTCGGTCTCCTGCCGGGCCGTCTCCCAGATCTCCCGCTGCGCGTCGAAGCAGAGTCGCTTGACCCACTTCCAGAAGTAGGTGAGGAGCGTGCCCGACTCGTAGAACCGGACGTGGTGCGCATTCGGGAGGAGATAGAGCGCAGACTCCGGCGCCACACCTGCGTCGAGCAACCGGTTCTTCGTCTCCCACAGCACCCGGATCGTCGCCCAGTACTCGTCCAGCGCTGCCGGGACGCGCGCGATGTCCTCCGGCACGATCACGTCCGGCTCCTCGCGCAAGTGGGCCAGGAGGACCGGCCCGGAACTCAACGTGCCGCGATGCCGCTGGTTCTGCGCATCCTCCGCCCCGCTGATCCGCTTCTGGAACGTGAAGGAGACGTGGTTGAGCGTCTGCATCAGCTTGGAGTGCATCGCCAGGTACAGCGGGTGCCCCAGGTAGTGGTTGCGTGCCGGGTCGAGCACCAGCGCGATCGCCGTGTCGTCGTCGAGCTCGCTGCGCGCGCGCCCGAGCACGGTGCGCACCGCGTCAGCCAGCACCCGCTCGGCATCGGGCGTGTAGGCTACGAGTCGCGAATGGTAGGGCCCGAGCGCCGCGTCGAACTCGCGGAAGAACGCCTCGCTGGCCGCGCGCTCCACCGCCTCGCTGAATGCCCGCAACGCCCGGTACTCGAGCGTGTCCTCGAGCGCCAGCACCTGCGGGTCGAGCGGATGCCCCGGCGCACCGAGAAAGTTGGGATCGACCGCCAGCACCTCTTCGACCATCCGGTTGACGACGTAGCGCACCTCGCGCGGGACGTCGAGCTGGTTGGCGAGCGCGTAATAGCGGAGCAGCGTGAGCGCGTTGACGGTGTGGTAGAGGTGCGCTGGGGTGGCCAGCGGCAGGACGTAGCGAGCCACCTCCTGGGCCCGGCGCTGGACCGCCGTCTGGACGCGTTGCTGCACGTCGGGCCGCTGGCTCCGCGCCCGCCCGGGGAAGACGGCCGCGTACCGCGCGGCGATATCGGGGGTCAGGAGTTCCACCAACCGGCGATAGCCGGCCAATGCCCGCTCCACCGCTGCCCGGTACAGTGCAGCCAGCGGTTCGGGAAGGTCCGGCGTCACCATCGTCGCACCGGTCACCTCACGGTAGCGCTGGGAGACTTGTTCCGAGTTGTAGAACGGGTGATGGTGGAAGAACGACCAGATCGCTAGGCGCGAGACGCCGTCGAGCACGAAGACGAAGTGCGCGTGCTGGAAGGTCGTGTGATGCCCGGCCGCGAAGAGGTCCGGGTAGAGCGCTGCCGCCCGCTCTCGGCGGGCAGCACGAGCGGCGTCGCCGTTGCCAGCGAACAGGTCCAGCACCCGCTCGACCGAGGCGGGCCGAGCCCCGTAACACGACCAGGCAGCGGCGATGGTGAGCGCGAAGGGATGTTCCGCCGATTCGCTCCGCACCAGTCGCACCGTCGGTGGCGGTGACCGGAACGGAAACTCGACTGCCAGCGACTCCGCCCACCGCGTCGCCATCGCCGCCCTCCTCCCGCGCTGCTGCTCCGAGTGTACGTCCAGGCTCAGCGTAGCACAGTGTACGTACACCTGCAAGGCGAACGAACGGGACGGACGAGCCGGGCGGTGGCTGGGGAGACACGCCTGGACCTCCACTGTCGAACGGACACCCACGACGACCCAGTGGACGGGGCCGGTTCGGCCGCTGCAGGTGCACGACCGCTGGAGGGGTCGCGCGTGCGTGACCTGGCGGGGCTGAGCGGCACGGGCATCGCTACCGTTCCCCGCGCCTCCGGCGCGGTCGGGCGACGCACGCCTCGCCCCTACCAGGAAACCGCGGTCGAGGCACGCCTCGCCCCTACGAAACCGGGGCGCGTGGCCGTCGGTCGCCCACCGGCCCGCATCGCCCACCGCCACCCCTGTAGGGGTCACGCGTGCGTGACCCAGCCGTTCCACTAGCCTCGGGAAACCGCACCCGTTCCCACACAATCCTGCGTAGACGGACGCGGCACGCGTGTGACTCCTCACCCCCGTCCCCCTCTCCCGCTCGGTTCGGGAGAGGGGGTGCCGCATCAGCGGCGGGGGTGAGGGGTGTCCCACGGGCGACGCACGCCTCGCCCCTACAGGGGAGACGCCGACAGATTGCCGAGCGCCAGCGAGGCGGGGGTGAGGGGTACCCCACGGGCGCGGCACGCTGCGCCCCGACAGGGCCATGCGCGGGCCCTCCACACCACGGCCTCACGACCATCACGCGTGACGGTCTGTCAACGGCCGACCGTACGCCACCCACCCGACACCGCCTGACAGGCGTCGTCCCTGTAGGGGTCAGGCGTGCCTGACCCGCCGGCCCGGAGGGCCGGCAACCGCCCCCGTTCCCGCGCCGTTCGGCGCGGACGGGCGCAGCAGGCCTCGTCCCTGCAGGGAAACGCGGGCAACGCACGCGTCGCCCTTCTCCTCGATTCCCGTCCTCGTCGCTGGCGTTTGCCTGCCCGTGCCGGCCGGATACAATGAGCGCTACTGAGGGAAAACCCGCTACCTGGCAGCGGTACCGGTACAGGGAGGAGCCATGCGCGAGCACGAGCCGCTCGTCGAGGCCGTCGCACCGCTCGCCGAACTCGCCGAGAAGACACCGAAGCTGGAAGGCGTTCCGACCGGTGTACCGGGGCTCGACGAGCTCTTCTTCGTGACCGAGTGGCGGGACGGCAAGCCCGTTCGCCGCTCGCTCGGGGGTATCCCGCGCTACGCCGTCCTGCAGGTCACCGGCGTCTCCGACACCGGCAAGAGCCTCATGGTCGAACAGTTCGCCGTCGAGCGCGCCCGCCACGGCGAACCGTGCGTCTTCGTCACGACCGAAGCACCGGGCCCCTTCGTCGCGCTCAGCCTGCAGCTGCGCGCTCGGGCGATGGGGGTGCCGCTGGATGCCGTCGATCGCGCGGTTATCTTGGTCGACGCAGCCACCCACACCACCCTCGCCCACGACCTGGGAACGCTGCTCAGCACGCTCGCCTACGCCATCCGCACCTACCGGGCACGCGCGGTCGTCATCGACTCGCTGACCGGCTTCTACGAGGCGCGCGAGATGCAGGCACGCGAGATCGTCCGCCCGCTCTATTCGTTCCTCAAGAAGTGGCACCAGACGGCACTCGCCGTCTCCCAGAAGCGGTCCGGGCACGAACTCCTGACCGCGGAGGCGGCCGGCGGCTTCGCGGTCGGGCACATCCTGGACGGCTCGCTCGTCCTGGCCAAGCAACCGGTGCTCACAGCCCAGCAGGCCCGCCTCTACCGGATACCGATCGGCGAGACGGTGCGACTGTTCCGGATCGACGGCTGCCGGATGAGCGGGCACGATACCGCGACCCACCTGCTCGACATCACTCCCGAAGGGCTGGTGCGGATCGGGCCGCGACTCAGCGACCTCGCACGCGGGAAATCATCGACAACGGCCGGAGAGGAGGAAGCGGAATGACACCGATCGAGGTGACACCGCAGCCACCCGATATCGACCAGCGAGCGCTCCGCGTCTTCCTCAAGGCGATCGAGCTCGTGGGAGGTCCCCGCCAGCTCGTCGAGCTGAAGCGCCTCACTTGGCTTCCCAGTCTCATGGAAGCGTCCTACGCTGTCGTCCTCTCGGAGGAGCACCACTGGTCGGCCGACGAGATCGCGCGCTTTCTCGGCGTGTCGACCGCTGCCGTCCGGCACCTGCTCCGCGCGCCGGAGGCTGCGGTGCTCGAGCGCCTGCGCGGTGAGGAGCCGAGCGAGCACAACGTCCATATCGCTGGCGGGCTCGCCAAGCTGGCGCTCGACGCGCTCCGGCGCGAGGAAGAGCGCACCCAACCGGAAGGGTGACGGGAGTCCGCTCGCCGGTACCGTCCTGACCAGCCGGGCGATCGCGGCTCCTGGCCAGCCCAGTGGTGCTGCCCAGGATTCCTATCCGATGAGTACGACTTTCCCCCTTCCCGAGCACCGGTCTGGGTGATATGCTCCGGGCACGAGGCGTGAGCAGCCCGTCGGGTGTCTGGACGGGGAGTATGGCTGGAGAGATCGAGACTTGGGACGGGACCCCGGAGCACGAGGATCTGGCATGGCTCACCGAGCCACCGCTGTACTGGATCGTCACCCATAGCGAGCCCTTGCCACCGATCCCTGGCCTAGCCTATCTCGCGACGAACTCGTACGCGGACTCGGCGTGCGACGAGACGCTCGTTGCCACACCGGACGAACCAGGGCTGATCGACTTGCTGCGACTGGCTCCGGGTGTCCGGGCGGTCGTGCCAGGCTATCTCCGGTACTTCTTCCAGGACGATGCCGTGATCGCGGTCGTGAACGGCACGGCGATCACCTGGTTCGATTCGGTCGACGAGGCGCTGCGCTGGGATCCCTTCGCCGAGCCGGATACGACCCTGCCGCCCGGACCGACTTCCTAGGCGATGTCCGCCCCGTATGCACTGGCAGCTTTCACGGTGACCTTTCTCTTCGCCGGCGACTCCTGCCTCCTGCTCGAGCGGAGTCGCGACCGGACCCGGTTTCCCGGGCAGTGGACCGGTATCGGCGGCCGGGTCGAGCCGCACGAGCTGGCTGGCCTGGCCGCTGCGGCTCGTCGCGAAGCCGGCGAGGAAACAGGTCTCCCGGACGATGCCTTGCCACCGCTCGTCCTCCGCCGAGTCGTCCTCCAGCACCGTCCGGGAAGCTCGGAGCTCACGCTGCTCCTCTACTTCACCGGGGAACTCCCGCAGCCAGTGGTGCCACCGCCGGGTCGCGAAGGCACCTTCCACTGGGTCACGACCGCCGAGCTGTCCCGGCTCCCCTTGATCGACAACGCTCGGATCGTCCTGCCACTGCTCGTGGCCGACCGGAGGCATGACCCAGCCGGACACGGACCGGTCCGGCTCGGTGTGGCTCGCTGCGCCCCCGACGGGACGGTCGTCGAGATCGTCTGGAGCTGAGTTCCGAGAGCGGCAGGCTGCGCCCACCCGGTGCCTGCCAGGCTCGTCGGGCCTGGCCAGACAGGCGAGCGAGACGACGACCGCTGTGCCACCCGACCGCGCTGCGCGGCGATCGACGTCCCGCCGAGCGGTGCGCTCGTTCGGGGCATCGATCAGCGCGCGGGCCACCTCGCTACACCGCTGTCGTGCTGGTGCGGAACGAAGCAGCCAGCCCCTGCAGCGGAGCAGGAGCCGGCGCTCCATTCGGGCGGTCTCCGGCACGGTTCGGGGCGCCGCTCAGCCCTCGCGGCGCTCGAGCTGCTCGACGACCGGCCGCGCTTCGCGCTCGAGTGTTCGCGCAACCTCGGCGAAGACGGCCGCCGGGTCTTCCTGCTGAACCGTCACCCGTTCCAGCCCCTTGCCGATGATCTGGTCGCCGTTCGGGATCCAGACGCGCGCGGCGTCCTGCTGCCGCGTCTTCGGCAGCTGATCGACCGCGGTCTTGAAGTTGGGATTCTGCTGGTAGAACTGCTGCATCTCCTGGCTGGCGATCGCCGACTTGCGGACCGGCATGTAGCCGGTGTTCTGCGACCACCACATCGTGTTCTCGGGTGACGTCGCGAACGCCAGGTACCTGAAGGCCGCTTCCTGGACTTCCTTCGGCTTGTTCTTGAGAATGGCGAGCCCTGCGCCCCCGGTGCAGCAGCCGAAGCCGTTCGGGCCTTCGGGCAGGAACGCTGTTCCCACTGGGAAACTCGCTGAGTTGGTGATGCCACGGAGCGACGCGGTCGACGCCATCATCGCCGCTGCAGCCCCATTGACGAAGTCCGCGACGATATCCTTCGAACTGACCGCCCAGCCGTCACGCACCGACGACAGGTAGAACCGTCCAGCCTCGACCGCTGGTTCCTCATGAATCCGGATCGTGAAGTCCGGATCCGAGTACCGTCCACCCCACTGCCAGACGACGGGTTGGAAGAGCCAGGCGATGTACGAGGCCGCACCCGGGTGGGCAAAGCTATAGCGCGTCGTGTTGCCACTCTCTTTCTTGACGAGCTTGGCAGTCCACTCGACGAACTCGTCCCACGTCGCCGGGCCGCGGTCCGGGAGTCCAGCCTCTTGCCAGACCTGCTTGTTGTAGTAGAAGAGCGGTGTCGACCGGGCGAACGGCACCCAGTAGATGACCCCCTTGCGGGTCCCTTCTTCGATCAGCGGATCGACGTAGTCACTCGTGTCGATCTGGTGCGTGGCGAAGAGCTCGTTCAAGGGAAGCAAGACGTCGTTGAGGTAGAACTTGAACCACCAGACGTCCGAGAGCAGCACGATGTCCGGTGTCGTGCCTGCGGCGAGAGCCTGAGTCAGTTTCTGTGCTGTCTCCTCGTAGTTTCCTTGGTACTGGTACTCGACTTCGACGTCGTTCTGGGACTCGTTGAACCGCTTGACCATCCCTTGTTCAGCCTCGCCCAGATTCCCGCTGAACGAACCCCAGTAGACCACTTTGACCTTGGAGCCGGGGTTCTGGACGACTGCTGGGGCCGTCGGGCTCGCGGTCGACCCGCTCACCGGCGCAGCAGTCGGGCTGGCCGCCGAACTCCCGGTCGCTGGGGCTGCCGTCGGCGTCGGCTCGCTCTGCCCACAGGCCGCGAGGAGCGCCATGCCCGAGAGTCCACCGAGCGCGAGGACCAGTTGCCGCCGTGTCAGACTGCGTGTCATCCGATCCCTCCTCCATGCACCGACCAGCCTCGATACCGTCGTTCATCCCTTCAGCGCGCCACCTCCGATCCCCTTGACGATCCACCGCTGGGCGACCACGTAGACGAGCAACATGGGAGCGAGCGCCATCACCGTGCCCGCCAGGATCGGGCCCCAGTTCTGGACACCTTCGACCTGGTAGAGGTAGGCCACGCCGATGGGGACAGTGCGCCACTCCAACCGGTTGGTGGCCACGAGGGGCCAGAGAAAGTCGTTCCAGTGCGAGACGAGGTAGATCACCAGGAAGGTCACGATCACCGGTCGCGACAGCGGCACGACCACATGGCGTAAGAGCCCGAGGTGCCCGCACCCGTCGAGCCGTGCCGCGTCGAGGAGGTCACGCGGGAGCGTCAGGAAGTGCTGCCGGAACAGGAAGACGCCGAACGCCACTGCCGCCACGGGGACGATCAGTCCCTGGTAGGTATCGATCCAGCCCAGGCGGGCGATCGTGAGATAGTTCGGCAACAGCGTCACCGTTTGCGGAACGAGCAGCGCTGCCACCGTGACTGCGAAGACGATGCCCTTCCCGCGCGCCTTCACGAACACCAGCGCGTAGGCCGAGAAGAGCGCGAAGACGAGTTCGATCGTGACGGCACCGAGCGTCGTGACGATACTGTTCAGGAAAAAGCGCCCGAACGGCACTGCCTCCCACGCTGCCACGAAGTTGCTCCACTGCGGATCGCGTGGGATCCAGACCGGCGGGAAGGTGTAGATCTCCCGGTTCGTCTTGAGGGCGCCGGTCGCCACCCAGTACAGCGGCAGTGCCATGACGACCACCACGAGCCACACCAGCGCTGCCAGCCCGAGCCGCGCCAGCGCCCGGCGCCAACCGCGTCGCCTAGTCATAGGAGACCCTCCGTTCCCCGAGACGCACCTGGAGGAGGCTGATGACAGCGAGGAGCGCGAAGAGCAGCACCGAGGCCGCCGCTGCGCGCCCCGCATCGAAGGCCACGAACCCCTGCTCCCAGATGGAGAAGAGCAGCGTCGTGGTCGCGTTCACTGGGCCACCGTCGGTCAGTACTTTGATGAGGTCGAAAGCCTGGAAAGAGGCGATCGTCGAGACCACGACGAGAAAGAGCGTGATCGGCCCGAGCTGCGGCAGCGTCACCGCCCGGAACCGGGCGAGCGCGCCAGCGCCGTCGACCGTCGCCGCTTCGTAGAGTTCCTGCGGGATCCGCTGCAGTCCGGCCAGGTAGACGATCGTCGCGAAACCGACGTTCTTCCAGATGGAGACGAGGATCACCGCCACCATCGCCAGCTGCGGATGGTTCAGCCAGTCCGGTGAGACGGTCCCGAGCCAGCTCGCGACCTGCCCGACGACACCGAAGCGCGGGTTGAGCATGTTGACCCAGAAGACCGCGACCGCCGCACCGCTCAGCACGTAGGGCACGAAGACGAAGCCACGCGCCACCGCGATACCGCGCAGCGGCTGGTCAAGGAGCAGCGCGAACACCAGCCCGAGCGCCATCGTGCCGCCGACGGTACCGACCGTGAACACGACGGTATTGCGCAGGACTTCGTGGAACTCGCGATCGGTCAGGAGAAATCGATAGTTCTCGAGTCCGACGAAGACCTTCACCGGACTGATCAGGTCCCACTGCATGAAGCTCAGGTAGCCGCTGTAGACGAGCGGCCAGTAGGTGAAGACGGCGAGCAAGAGCAAGTTGGGTGCGACGAACAGGACGAAGAGCGGCCAGTCGCCGAACGCTCGCCGGAGGAACGCGACACGCGCCAGGGTACCTAGCCGGGCGCGCGTACTCGCCCGCCGCTCGCTCTCGAGAACGTCGACCGTCCGCACCATCGTCCTCTCCCTCACGGCACCTCGACCACCGTCCGCTTCCGTCATACCCGCCTGCACCGAGCGACGTGTTGCGAGGCTGTTGCATTCGACACGACCACACCCCAGCCGCAACCGCGCTGTAACGGATCGGCAACGAACGACCAGCTTCTGCGAACGAAACTCATGGAGAGGAACGCGCCGCACGCAGGAAGGGAGCCGATCGATGAACAGAGTTGTCCACCACCCGTTCTTCCGCCGCTGGCCGCGCAGACCGTGGATCATCGCCCACCGCGGTGCTTCCGGGCTGGTACCGGAGAACACGCTGACCGCCTTCGTCCTCGCCGCCGAACAGGGCGCCGATTTCGTCGAGCTCGATCTCCGGATCACCCGCGACGGACACCTGGTCGTCTGCCACGACGCGACGCTCGAGCGGACGACCGATGGCCGCGGCTTCGTCCACGAGCACACGCTCGCCGAGCTCCAGCGACTGGACGCTGGCTACGCCTTCACCCTCGACCGTGGTGTCACCTATCCGTTCCGCGGCTTGGGACTGCGCATCCCGTCTTTCGAGGAAGTCATCGCCGCCCTACCCAGTCACATCGGCATCGACGCTGAGGTGAAGTCGGCCCCCTGGGATCCAGCCGACCGGCGACGTGGGCAAGCTATCGCGGAGCGACTGGTCGCGCTCGTCCGCGCACGCCCCGAACTCCGCGAGCGTCTCCTGATCTCCTCGTTCGACACCGCCGTCCTGGATACGGTCCGGGCACGTGACCCGGAACTTCCCGTCGGGCTGTGCACGATCCCGCTCGCACCCCTGCCCGAACAGCTCCGGTCGACGATCGAGTGCGGCTATGACGCCTTCCACCCGATGGACGTGGGATTCGACGAGCACGGCGCGGCGGTCGTCGCTTCGGCCTATCTGGCTGGGCTGGTCGTCAACGTGTGGACCGTCGATGCACCGGATCGGGCCGTGGAACTGGCTGCACTCGGCGTCGACGGTATCATCACCGACTACCCGGAAGCGACGCGCCAGGCGATCGAGCGCGCGCTCAATAGACAGCGCCCGACCGGCCTCGCAACGACGCGGTGAAGCGACCGCACAACCCGTCCGCCAGGAACTCGCCGCGTGGCTCACCGCGTCCGAGCCCAGCGGTAGCGCCCAGGCCTCACCAGCCGGTAGCTTCCCAGTCAGCCGCCTCCACGCGCGGTCAGTTCGTGCTACACTGCAATCCGACTGACGCGTCGGTCGGATTCGGGAGGGCCAGATGCCCGAGGCGACCAACCGAGTGGCAGAGGAGCCGGTCCTGCAGGCACGCGCTCGCGAGCGTCGCGAGCGGATCCTCGACGCAGCGCTCGAGGTCTTCACCCGGCGCGGCTATCGCGAGGCGACGATGGACGAGGTCGCTGAAGCGGCAGCCACCTCTAAAGGCGGCGTCTACTTCCACTTCCCCGGCAAGGAGCAGCTCTTCCTGGCGCTCCTCGAGCGGAGCGCCGACCTCTTGCTCCAACGCACCGCCGACGCGCTCGCCCAGGCAGCCGATCCTGCTGCCAAGCTGGATACCGCGCTCGCGGTCGTGCTCAGGCTCTTCAGTACACACCGGGCCCTCGCGCGGCTCTTCCTGGTCGAGGCGCTCGCCGCGGGCCCCGCTATCCAGCGTGCGCTCGTCGATATCCGCCGTCGCTTCGCCGCGCTCATCGCGCGCGAGCTCGCCGCGGCGCGCGACGCAGGCGTCATCGGACCGCACGATCCCGACCTGGCAGCGACCGCCTGCTTCGGTGCGCTCTACGAGGTGGTCACCCAGTGGGTGCTGAGTGGACACCCATCGGACCTCGAACAGGCAGCGCCGGAACTTCGCCGGCTCCTCCGGCGCATGCTCGATCTGCCGGTTCCCGAGCGAGAGGGCGACACACCGCGATGAGCCGTCACGTCCTCCGTACCGCGTTCGCAGACCTCTGGGCCGTCGCCGAACGTCGCGCCGCAGCAGCTGGCCAGCCGATCCTGCTGAGCTGGTCGGAGCCGCGCGAGCTGCTCGACCCGATCGCGCTGTTCGCCCGGTCCGACGAGACGATCCGCCTGCTCTGCTACGTCCCGCAGGACGACACGGCGATCGTGGGGCTCGGCGGTTGCCGTTTGCCGATCGCGGTCGACTCCGCAGCCGGAACGATGCCGGAGCGGCTTGCCCGCGTCTGGCGTACCGCGGCAGCGGAAGCCCTCCAGGAAGGACCGCTGGCCCCGCTCGTCTTCGCTGGTTGGGCTTTCGACCCCCACCAACACGATGACGCTGCCGACTGGGCATCGTTCGGTGCCGCCCAGCTCCTCGTGCCACGCTTCGTGTACCGGCAACAGGGGACGCTCGCCTTCCAAGCGATGCAGGCGGTCGTCCGTCCGGGCGAGACAGCGCCACCGTCTCTGCCAGCCTGTCCCCCGCTCGAACCGCCGGTTTCGCGGGCCGAGCGACCCCGCCGTGTCACGCGGCGTGACCTCGTTACCCCGGACGACTGGCAACGGATGCTCCGATCGGCACTCCGCGCGATCGACCACGGCACGCTCCAGAAAGTCGTCCTGGCGCGCGCGGTCGAACTCGTTGCCGACCGCCCCTTCGACCCAGAGGGCGCTCTCCGGTCACTCGCCGAGCGCTACCCGACCTGTACGCTGTTCGCAGTCGCTGTGGGGCCGTCTATCTTCCTCGGGGCGACTCCGGAACGGCTGGCGCGCGTGACCGCTGGCACAGTGACGACGGTCGCCCTGGCCGGATCCATCCCACGCGGAGTGGATGCGGCGAGCGATCGGGCGACAGTCGCTGCCCTGCGCGCGAGCGCGAAGGACCGGTCGGAGCACGAGCTCGTCGTGCAGGCGATCGAGCAGGCACTCGCACCGCTCTGCACCCGCCTCTCCGTGCCCGAGACGCCGACAGTGCTTTCCATGGCGAACGTCCATCATCTGGCCACGCCGATCGTCGGGGTGCTCCGTGACGGGCTCGGTGTCCTCGACGTCGCAGCGCGCCTGCATCCGACCCCGGCCGTCGGCGGGACACCTCGGGAAGCAGCGCTCGCCTTCATCCGTGGGCACGAACCGGTACCGCGCGGCTGGTACGCCGGAGCACTCGGCTGGGTCGCGGCATCGGGCGACGGTGAACTGGTCGTGGCACTCCGCTCCGGACTGCTCCGTGGGACGACCGCTCGGCTCTACGCCGGCTGTGGGATCGTGGCTGGATCCGACCCGCTCACCGAATGGGCCGAAGCCGAGGCAAAGCTCCGGCCGATGCTCGAGGCACTCACGGGAAGCTGAGACCATGGAGTACCACGAAGCACTCGGCGTCGCTGTGACCGCCTTCGTGCAGGCGCTGGCCAGTGCCGGGATCCGCCACGCGTGCTTCGCTCCTGGATCGCGCTCGACCCCGATCGTTCTGGCCCTCGCTCGCGAGCCACGTATTCGACTCTGGGATCATCTCGACGAGCGCGCGATGGGTTACTTCGCCCTGGGGCTCGCCCGCGCACTCAACGAGCCGGTCGCGGTGGTAACGACGTCGGGCACCGCGGCAGCCAACCTGCTGCCAGCGGTCGTCGAGGCCAATCTCAGCCAGGTACCGCTCGTCGTCCTCACGGCCGACCGGCCGCCGGAACTCCGCGACGTCGGCGCACCGCAGACGATCGACCAGCTGCGGCTCTACGGCACGCACGTCAAGTGGTTCAGCGACGTCCCCCTGCCCGATGGGACACCGCTCGTCCAGCGTGCTGCCAGGACATCGGCCCTCCGGGCTGTCGCGCTCGCCCGCGCCTTCCCGCCTGGGCCGGTGCACCTCAACCTACCTTATCGGGAGCCGCTCGTCCCGCGCTTTTCGGACGACCCGGTCGATGCCGCGGGCATGGTCGTGCTCGGCACGGTCGAGCCCGACGAGCGGGACCTCCGCCCGCTGGCAGCGCTCCTGGCCAGCCATCGGCGCGGGGTCATCGTCGCCGGGCCACAGTCCGATCCCAAGCTGGGTGCACCGCTCGTCGATCTGGCCACCCACCTCGGTTACCCGACCCTGGCTGACCCGCTCTCGCAGGTGCGAGCTGGCCCGCACCGGCGCGAACTCGTCCTCGATGCCTACGACGCTGTCCTGCGCGAGCCAGCAGCTGTCGCTGCGCTGCGGCCGGAACTCGTCCTGCGCGTCGGTGCGCTCCCGACCTCGAAGTCGCTCCAGCTCGCTCTCGAAGCCTGGGCCGATGCCGTCCACGTCCTCCTGGCACCGGGCAACTGGCCGGATCCGAGCCACCAGGCTCGCTGGATCGTGCAGGGGCAGACCGTACCGATCGTCCAGCGACTCCTCTCGCTCATCAGGACCGAGCCGGTGCAGCCTGAGCCGGAATGGGCTGCCTACTGGCGGCAGCTCGACCGCATCGCCCGCACGTCGCTCGCTGCCGCTCTCGCGCAGCTCACCGAACCGTTCGAAGGGCGTGTCTTCGCCGAACTGGCCGATCTGCTTCCCGACGGGACGGCGCTCATCGCCGGTAACAGCATGCCGGTCCGTGACTTGGACAGCTTCTTCCCCAGTACCGATCGCCGGATCCGGTTCTTCGCCAACCGCGGTGCCAACGGGATCGACGGCGTGACCTCGACCGCTTTCGGCATCGCAGCCGGACACGCTGGCCCGACCGTGCTCGTCACTGGTGACCTTTCCTTTTATCACGACCTGACTGGCTTGCTGGCAGCACGCCGCCACCGGCTCCGCGCCACGATCGTGCTCGTGAACAACGATGGCGGTGGGATCTTCTCGTTCCTACCCCAGGCACGGGAGGTACCGGAGCTGTTCGAGTTCCTCTTTGGCACCCCGCACGGACTCGACTTCCGGCACGCCAGCGCCCTCTTCGGTCTCACCCATACGCAACCGGCCGATTGGCCGGCTTTCCGCTCGACGCTCGCGGCGGCACTCGCAGCACACGGCGTGACCGTCATCGAACTCCGCACGGATAGGCAGCACAATGCCGAGCTGCACCAGCGTCTCTGGGAAGAAGCCCGCGCTGCCGTGCGGGCCGCCCTCCGGGAGGGACGCTGACGGTGCGTGGTACCTGGACGAAGCAGCGACTGCCCGACGTCCGCGGCGTCCGGTATCGGGTGCGGCTGGCCGGGCAGGGTCGACCCCTCCTGCTCCTGCACGGCTTCGCCGGTTCCAGCCTCCTCTGGACGCCGCTCGTCCCCGCGCTGCTCGCGCGCGGCTGGCAAGTCATCGCACCGGACCTCCTGGGACACGGCGGGAGCGAAGCGCCGGCCGACCCTGCCCGCTACACCGCGAGCGAACAGGTCGCCGATCTCGCTACGCTGCTCGATGCGCTGGACGTGACGACCTGCACCGTCGCTGGCTACTCGATGGGCGGTCGACTCGCTCTCCAGTTCGCCGTCCGGCATCCCGCACGCGTCACCGCGCTCGTCCTCGAGAGCGCATCGCCTGGCCTGCTCGATCTCGCCGAACGAACGGCCCGTCGGCAGGCTGACGAGACACTCGCTCAGGCGATCGAGCAGCGTGGAATCGACTGGTTCGCCGACTACTGGGACAACCTGCCGCTCTTCGCCAGCCGCCGCGCGCTCCCGGACGACCGTCTGGCTCTCCTGCGTTCACAGTGGCTCGCCCAGCGCCCCCACGGGCTCGCTGCCGCGCTCCGCGGTTTCGGGACCGGCACCATGCCACCGCTCTGGGATCAGCTTCACGAGCTTGACCAGCCGACACTCGTCATCGTGGGAGCGCTCGATGCCAAGTACGTGGCGATCGGTCGCGCGATGACGGAGCGGATACCGCGAAGCCGCCTTGTCGTCGTGCCGGACACCGGGCACACCGTGCACCTCGAACGTCCGGACGCCTGGCTCGCAGCCCTCGATACGCTCCCGGTCCTTTGACCGCTCACTGGCTACCAACAGCGAATGACCTCACCCTGCATCGGCAGGATTACCAGCCCCGCACCCTGCCACCCAATAGGTCACGAGACACGAGCGCGAACGCGCGCTGGCGCCCGAGAGGGGCGGCGTCCAGTGACCCGGTCGCCCAATTCGCTGGGCTCGCCTGGACGAAGACTGTCTCGCCCGCTCCTGCCAGGCACGATACGGAAGGCCGCACCTGCCGGGAGCACTGCGATGCGACAGCCGTACCAGCAGGGGACGGCCCGACCCTCCGACGGACCGTTCGCGATCGGCAAGCAGATCCGTGCTGCGGGCTCCCAGGTCCTCGCCCTGTGCCGGACTACGCCGATGCGACTGGACGGTTCTTCGAGGGAACGATCGCCACGCTGCGTCTCGTCCTCCGCTCAGCCGCCTGGCTGTTCCAGTCCGAGATTCTCGCCAGCGACCGGGCGCTCGAGCCGATTGAGGAAATCGAGCACGACTGCGACGAACGCTTCGGGGCAATCCCGGTGGATCGCATGGCCGCAACCGGGAAATCGGACACGAAAACCCTGCTGGAGCTGGGCGAGTGCCCGCTCCGCTGTCTCGTCGTCCAGCACCCCACCGGCAGCGAGGTCGGCCTGTACGATGAGCGTCGGCTGGGTGATACGTGCGAGGAGTTCGAGCGGCTCCGGTTGTCGGCCCTCGTCGAGCAGCGCCAGAATCGGCCCGTCCGCAGTGCTGCACAGCCAGAGCGCGCTCCGTTGCCACTCCTCGGGCGACCCATCCGGATCGAGTTCGCGCGCGAGCTCGTAGGCCGCTTCGATCCCAGCCCGCTTGGCCACGAGCAGCGCCTCCAGCCAGAGGCGCGTTCCTTCGTTCGGCGGCGCGAGCGGCGGGTCTTCCAGGACCAGCGCGCGGACGAGTTCTGGTCGCTCGGCAGCCAGCACCACGGCAACCAGCGCTCCCAGGGAAAAACCGATCGCGACGACCGGTTCGGTCAGTCGCAGGCGCGCGAGCAAACGCACCGCATCGTCGGCATAGTCGCGCAGGGCATAACTACCGGCTGGCTGCGAACTTCGTCCGTGCCCACGCAGATCGAAGGCGATCACTCGGAAACGCTCGGCGAGCGCGGGAACGACCGGTTGCCAGGTTTCCCAGCGATCGTAGAGACCGTGGATCAACAGCACGGGCGGCGCCTCTGCTGGCCCTGCCTCGGCGACCCAGAGCCAGAGGTCACCCAGCGCTTCCACGTGCTCGCGGATCTCCATGCCCGTCGTTCCTCCCCCTCATGGCTCGAGCCGCAACGGAATCTCGACCACGTTGATCTCGGAGCCGTCCCGCGCCGAGTACTCCCACAGGCGGAGCGTCCCGTCGACCGGCTCGGCCACGTCGAATGCGATCGTCAGATCGAACGTCCCGCGCGTCCCACTGCCGGACGTCGCCATCGCTGGTTGCTCGTACAAGACCCTACCGCCCGCCGTGCTCAGCCGAACCATGAACATCGCCTCGAAGGTGTTGGCGCTCCCGGTCACGCGGAGCGGGCTTCGCACTGTTTCACCCGGCCCCGGTGCTTCCACCAAGATGAGCGGGAGTAAGTCTTCGAACGCAGCGCGCCCCGGCGGCGGGTCGACGACGACCCCTTCGCCCCCGATCGCCTCGACCGGCTGCCCATCGATCAGGAAGCGCACCGCCTCGACCGAGGAAAACTGCGTCAGCGTGAAGACGACTTGCGCGACCCGGGCCCGCATCGAGAAGGCTCCACCCCCGCTGGTGAAGTCCGAGGAGAGATCGACCGTGGCGACGCCGTCAGCGATCGCGAGATCGCGAAGCTGCGTACCGGCTGGAATCTCGGTCACGAAACCCCACCCCGCTTCTTGTGAGGTCGGGCCCGCCAGGAGCGCTTCGAGCGCCGCCCTCCCGACCCGCGGCGTCCGGGCGATCGGGCGACGCACGACAGCGAGACGCCCGTCCCGCAGAAAGTACAGCGAGACGAGCAGCTCCGGAACCGGCGGGACAGTCGCTGTCGACGCCACCGTTGGCTCGACCAGTGTTTCCGTCGGCACGACCGTCGGTGTCGGGGACACGGCCGGTTGGGTGGCTGGCACGGCCGGCGTCTGCCCCGCGCCGGGTGTCGGTGTCACCTCGCCCCGGCAGGCGAGAATGACGCTCCCTGCACCAGCCGCGAGCCAGACCAGACATGCGCGACGTCGCATCTCGGCGCCTCCTCCCGGGCCACCGGGCCGCTCCGGCGGGGAGCTGCTCCGGTCCCCCCAAGCCTACCGCACCGGGCTCGCTCTCGGGTGAGCCGGTGGTACCGAACAGCCGAGCGACCTCGCTCCGAATCGCCGGCCAGTTCCCGACAAGCACCGCCGCGCCGCTCGGGAGCGTCGCATCGGAGACGAAACCAGCGAGCGAGGCCGATTCGATCGCGTCCGGCGAGAGCTCGAGTCCCAACCGGGCCAGCGCCAGTGCCTGCCGGGGTGCGAGGTCGGTTCGGATCGCATTGCCCAGGGCGGTGAGCAGTTCCGGCGCACGGCGCAGCGCATCGACCCGGATCGCCTGAGCACGAAGCGCCCGCAGCACCTGCTGCTGTCGCAAGCCACGCGCGAGATCGTTGTCGTCATGCCGCGTCCGCACATAGGCCAGCGCCCGTTCCCCGTCGAGCCGTTGCAGTCCCGGGCTGAAATAGACCCGCTGGTAGGTGAAGGCCGGGCCGGGGAACTCGTCGTCCTTGATCGGTGCCGGTATGTCGATCACCACACCACCGAGGAGATCGATGACCCGAACGAAGCCAGCGAAGTCGACCTGCGCGAACGCGTCGACGTGCACCCCGAAATTCTGCTCGATCGTCGCCATGAGCAGGGCCGGCCCGCTCGTACCGTTCGCCTCACCGTAGGCATAGGCAGCGTTGATGCGATCCCACCCCACCCCGGGAATCTCGACGAGGAGGTCGCGCGGGATCGACAGCAAGACCGCCTTCTGCACAACCGGATCGGCCCGCGCCAGGACGATCGCATCGGCCAATGGCAGCGCACCCTCGCCAGCTCGCTCCGGCGTCGTATCGACACCGATCAAGAGCACCGTCAGCGGCTCGTTCCCCTCCCAGCGCGGGAGCTCCGTCGGCGTCGGCGAGGGCGTGGCGAGGCGGATCGTCGTCGGCGCCACGCTCGGCCGTACCGTGACGGTCGCGCCGACAGCTGGTCGTGGAGCCGGGGTGACGAAGATCTCGTGCAGTGCCTCGTTCGCCGCACGCCCGATCCGGACGAGATACCAGCCGACCCACCCACCGATCACGAGGACGCACGCGAGCACCAGAAGCAACGCGATCCGTCGAGCCCGCCACCTCCGCTGCACTGTACCGGGCGTCAGCGAGTCCGGTGCTCGTTCTTCCTCCGCAGGTCGCTCGGTCATCGTGCCACCTCAGGCTGGATCGGCCCGAGTCTACCAGATCTCCATCCTGGTTCGATCAACCGAGCAGGATCTCGTGTTCGCGCGGATCGCTGACTGCGAGCCCGAATGCTTCGCGCGCCCCAGCAGCCATCGCGAGCGAACCGGTCACCAGGACGAGGTCGTCCGGCCCCGCCTGGGCAAGCGCCGCTTCGAGCGCGGCCGCGACGGACTGAAACGCCCACACTGGCTTGCCGGGAGCGATCGCTTCCCAGGCTGCGCGCAGGCGCTCGACCGGTGCTGCGCGCGGCGCGAAACGCTCGACCACGAAGAGCCCATCGGCGAACGGCGCGAGCGCTGCGACGATCCGCTCGATCTCCTTGTCGCGCATGACGCCGAGCACTAGCCACAAGCGAACCCATCGGAAGCAGGCAGGTATCGCTTCGGCGAGGCGTTCGGCCGACTCCCGGTTGTGCGCTCCGTCCGCCACGACGAGCGGACGCTCGCGGAGCACCTCCAGGCGCCCGGGCCAGTGGGCCGTCGCGAGTCCCTGGCGGATCGCTGATTCGGGCACGGGAACACCTCGCTCGGCTAACCACGGTAGCGTCGCCAGCGCGACCCCAGCATTCTCCACTTGATGGTTGCCGCGGAGGCTCGTGCGCAAGCCAGCCAGTTCCGAGCCTGGCGCGCGGAACGCGAAACGCTCCCAGTTCCCCTCGACCTGCCAGTCGCGTCCACCGAGCCACAGGGGCGCACCATGCTCACGGGCCACCGCTTCGATGACCACAGCAGCTTCCGGTTCCTGCGGTGCCGAGACGACCGGACGCCCCGGCTTGATGATCCCGGCCTTCTCGCGAGCGATCGCAGCGAGCGTCGAGCCCAAGATCGCCATGTGGTCGTAGCCGATGCGCGTGATCGCAGCAACATCGGGTAGGATGACATTCGTCGCATCGAGCCGTCCACCGAGCCCCACCTCGATCACGCCGACATCGACACCGGCACGTGCGAAGGCGACAAAGGCGAGAACCGTGACGAGTTCGAACGCCGTCGCTGCGCCCCACTCCGGATGCGTACGCTGAAGCAACGCATCGACCTCGGCAAGCTCGGCCATGAGCTCCCCGAACGTCTCCGGTGCGATCGGCTGGCCATCGATCTGCACGCGCTCGCGGAGCGTGTGCAGGTGCGGCGACGTGTAGAGGCCGACCCGATAGCCGGCAGCGCGGAGCATCGCGGTGAGGAACGCTGCCGTCGATCCCTTGCCCTTGGTCCCGGCGATATGCACGCTCCGATACTGTTGCTGCGGATCACCCAGAGCAGCGCACAGCCACGCCGTGCGCGCCAGACCGATACCTTCGTCAGCGAACGGGTTAGCGACGAAACCGCGGTCGTAGCCTGCCCGATCACGAAGAAACCGGAGCGCTGCCAAGTAGTCCACCCATCGACCCTTTCCGGCTCGGCTATACTACGAACCACGTATCAGGTGTGTCGGGTGAGCCAGTGCAGATGCACCCGCTTGCGACCAGAATGAGCTGCCCATCGTGACCGGTGACTGGTCGCACGCATCCGGCTGTGTTCCGCACACCCAAAAAATGGCTGACACACCCGACTCGACGGAGGTGGGAGAACCGTGCTGTTCGGTGCAGAAACCAATCTCGACATCGCTCGTGCGCTTTTCGAGCTCGGTGGCGTTCTCTTCGGTGAGTTCGACCTCGGCCCGACCGCTGGGCGTTCTCCGGTGTACATCAACCCCCGCGTCCTCATCAGCGAACCAGCGCTTCTGCGACGGATCGCGAACTTGATTCACCATGAAATTCAAGCTGACCAGGCACGTCGCCGTCCACGGCTCGCCTCGTTCGCTGCTGTCGCTGGCGTGCCGATGGGTGGACTGCACCTGGCGACGGCGTACGCGCTGGTGAGCGATACACCGCTCATCTACGTGCGTCCCGATGCCCAGGAGCCAGCGATCGAGGGACGCATCGTCCCCGGCCAGACTGTCCTCGTCATCGACGATCTCATGACGGGCGGTACCAGCCTGCTCCGCACCGCTCGGATCCTCGAAGAAGCTGGACTGACCGTCCGCGATTTCATCGTCCTGATCGACCGCGAGCAAGGTGGAGCCGAGCGCCTCCAGGCCCACGGCTACCACGTCCTGCCGATTCTCCGACTCCGCACCATGCTCACCTACTACTACGAGAGCGGGATGATCGACAGCCAGCGCTACCGCACCGCGATGGAGTACCTCGAGCGGACCAACCGGCGAGGGTGAGGAAGCGGAGGCGCCATGCCGCAACGCGGTTCGTTCGCTGGACAACCGGTACTCGTCTTCGACCTGGAACAGCCACGGACACCGGAGATGCCGGTCTATCCAGCCCATCGCCCTGGCTACTACTACGCGCTCCATCGTCGGCACAGCGACCCACCGCATGCCGCCACCGCAGGGAACCGCTCGTCCGCGTCCGGAATGCTCGTGCTGATGGAGCATACCGGTACCCATATCGACGCTCCCTGTCACCAGGCGCTCCACGGCAAGCTGTACGGGGACGTGGATGCGATCGCCACTGCGACGCCGCGTGGATTCACGCAGCTCGGTGCCGAAACGCTCGTGCCGCTCGTCGTGTCTGGCGTGCTCTTCGATATCCCCGCGCTCCGCGGCACGGATGCCCTACGACCCGGTGACCTGGTGACGGCCGCTGACCTCGAGGCGTGGTGCGCACGTCAGGAGTTGACGCTCCAACCCGGGATGGCGCTCCTGGTCCGTACCGGGAACGGCCGTTTTTGGCACGATCCGGAACGCTACCTCGATGCCCCAGGCATCGGTCCCGACGCCTCACGCTGGCTCGCCGCCCGCCAGCCGAGCGTCGTCGGCTGCGATACCATGACCTGGGACCTCCCTGGCCTCGTCGACGATGAACTCGGCTGCGATCTCCCTGGACACGTCGTCTTTCTGGTCCAGCACGGTATCCCGATCATCGAAAATCTCCAGCTCGAGGAGCTCGCCGCGTACGGTACGTACCAGTTCACGTTCATCTGCACCCCGCTCCAACTCACCGGGGCGACCGGTTCGCCCGTGCGCCCACTCGCCATCGTCCCAGCCTGAAAGCGCGTTCACGTCGTATCCGGAAACCACCCCCGGTCCCGCGCCATCCGGCGCGGACGGGCGACGCACGCGTCGCCCCGACGCGGGTGCTGTGGGTTGCCGACGGTCGCCTGCCCATCGACCACCGGTACCCTGCCCCGACCACCGCCGCCCTCTGTAGGCGTCACGCGTGCGTGACCCGTCCGGCCCGAGAGGGCCGGCAACCGAACCACGCCCCTGCAGTGCGCACACCCGGGCGAGGTTCACAGCCGAGCCCCCTCACTCCCTGGCCCCCTCTCCCACGATCGCGTGGGAGAGGGGGCGGCGAGCACGAGCGAGCCGGGGGTGAGGGGTGTCCAGCCTGGCGTCGTGGCACCGCGGTTCGCTTGCCGCGGCTTGCGGCGCGGGCGACGCACGCGTCGCCCCTACACGGGAAACGCGCATGCCCAGTTGGCCACGGTCGCCTCTCGATCGCCCACCGCCGCCCCGTTGGCTACCATCGTCCCTATAGGGGTCAGGCGTGCCTGACCCGCCCGGCCCGAGAGGGCCGGAACCGTACCCCGCGGTGCATGCCCGTGCCTCCCGGCGCGGACGGGCGACGCACGCGTCGCCACTACAGGGGGAAACGACGGCACCCTTTGCCGACGGTCGGCTGCCTATCGCCCACCGGGGCCGCACAGACGACCGCCATCCCGGTAGGGGTCAGGCGTGCCTGACCCGGCCGGCCCGCAAGGGCCGGGAAATGACATCCTTCCCACGCCATCCGGCGCGGCACGCCGCGCCCCTACACGGGAATGCGGGCGACGCACGCGTCGCCCCTACCAGGGAAAACGGAGAACGTCCTGACACCGTGCTCGGCAGCGTGCGGCTCGCGCACCAGTCAGCGACCCGAGGGCGCGTTGCTGAACACCGCGCAGTGATCGTCTCATGTCATGCGAGACGCGGCCGTTCAACCGACGATGCGGAGCATCCCGACCGTCTGCAACCAACTGTTCGGGCACGATTCACACGACGCTCTGCTCGCTCACCGGTCACGCACGCTTTCGATACGGAACCCGTGCTAGGATCAGACGAACGTGCGGTCGACTGCGAACGGAACGACCCGATGCGAACCGGTGACGACTTCGATCGAGCGGTACTCCTGGCAGTGGCCCTCCTTCTCGGCTTCCTGATCCTCGCCTGCGCGGGTATCGCTGTGCTTCTCTGGCTCACGTTCCGCCCCTCAGCGAGCTGATCCCAAGTCACCGCTGAGTAACAGGTGAGCACCCAACGAGCACGTCCCGAGAAACCAATGAGCTGGTAGTTCGCCACCGTTTCCGTCATCCTCAGTTGTGTCGATCGTGTGAACGAGCCGACACGGAGAAGGGAAGGGCTGCGGCCCAACGCGTCCACTGCACGATCATCCCCGTTCCGGATGCTCCGCGACACGCAGCTCCACCGTACAGCAGAGAACGGTCGATCCGTGCCCGGCTCCGACGGTCTGACCAACACCTACCCAGAGGGAGGGTTTGTCCATGATGAAGACACACCAGCAGGGCTCGGCGACCGCCACCGAACCAGCAGCAGTCCTCGAGGCCCCGCCCGCAGCACTTCCCCCAGTCAGCGTGATCGTTCCCACGCGGAACGAGGCTGACAACATCGAGCCGCTGTTGGCGCGCCTGTTGCCCCAGCTTCCACCCGGCTCGGAGGTCATCTTCGTCGACGACAGCGACGACGACACGCCGCAACACGTCACCGCACAGGCTGCCCGCGACGGACGGATCCGGCTCATCCATCGCCCACCTGGCACCCGCGACGGGGGTCTGGGCGGTGCTGTCCTGGCCGGGCTCCGCACCGCGCAGTGCGAGTGGGTCGGCGTGATGGATGCCGACCTGCAGCATCCGCCGGAGCTTGTCCCACGTTTCCTGGCTGCCGCGCAGCTCTACGGGGTCGATCTCGTCGTCGGCTCACGTTACCGCGACGACGGTCAAGCACGAGGGCTGCACGTGTTCCGTCTGGCTCTCTCGCGTGCCTCCACGACCATCGCTCGCTTGACTTTCCCCCTCCGACTGCGGAGCGTCACCGATCCGATGAGTGGCTTCTTCGTCGTCCGCCGCGAACGGCTTCAGATCGAGACGTTACGTCCACGCGGGTTCAAGATCTTGCTCGAGATCCTCGTGCGCCATCCTCAGCTGCGCGTGAGCGAGGTGAGCTACATCTTCGGTCACCGTCATGCCGGACAGAGCAAGGCGAACCTCCGTGAAGGCTTTCGCTATCTCGGACATCTAGCGACTCTGCGACTCGGCGAGGAACGCGCTCGCTTCGCTGGTTTCGCGGCTGTCGGCGCGACGGGTCTCGTCGTGAACACCTTGGCACTCCTGGGTTTGGTCGAACTCGGCCAGCTCCACTATCTGATCGGTGCAGCCGGTGCTACCCTCGTCTCGAGCTTCTGGAACTACGCGCTCACCGACCGGTTCGTCTTTCCCGACCGGCGCTCCGGACGACGCTGGGCGACACGGCTCTCGCTCTTCACGGCAGCCAACATCGTTGGACTCCTCGTGCGCGGGCCACTGCTCGTCCTCCTCACTTCGTACGTCGGTATCTACTACCTCTTGTCGAACATCATCTCGCTCGGCGCGCTCGCGATCCTGCGCTTCGGTATGGCAACAGCCTGGATCTGGCCGACGCAACGGCGCACGTACGCGTACGATCTGCACAGCCTTCTCCGCGTCCAGTCCCCCGTCCGGCTACCGGAACTCGAGCGCTTCCGCGTCGAGACCGTGGAGCAGCCGGACATCACGATCGAGGTCGGTGGTCGCCGTTCGCCTGGGCCGATCGGTCGCTTCGGTTGGGTCGATGTTGCGCCGAGTACTGAGCAGCCACGGAGGATTCGGTACGACGATGGGCTCGGTCCCTTCGGCTTCTGGTTCGAAGCCGATCTCGCCGAGCCGATCCGCATCACCGTCTCGCCTGCCTTGCGGCACTCTCCGCACGTGCTCTACACGAACGTGCTCGAGCCGATCTTGCGCTGGACGTCCGCCCGGCATGGTTATGCTCTGGTCCACGCTGCCTGCATCAGCAAGGGTGACCGCGCCACACTGGTAACGGCCCGAACCGACACCGGTAAAACGACGACGATCCTGCGCTTGCTCCAGCGGCAGCGCCGGTCGAGCGATCAAGGCGCGTTCCTCGCCGACGACCTCACGCTCGTGCGCGCTGACGGGCTGGTACTCTCCTATCCGAAGCCGCTCACGATCAGCCGACACACGGTGGCTGCAGTACGGACTGCTCAGCTGACACTCGGACAGCGGCTGGCGCTCTTCGTCCAGAGCCGCATCCACTCCCGCTCCGGTCGTCGCTTCGCCATGCTCCTAGCCTCGACGCGCCTTCCAGTCGCGACGATCAATCTGTACATGCAGTGGCTCGTTCCGCCACCCAAGTACCATATCGAACAACTGATCCCGCACGTGCAGCGACGAGCCAGTGCACGTCTTGCCCACGTCATCGTCATCGAGCGAGGGCCGGATGAAGCAGCCCGTCCGCTCGACCTGGACGAGGCGCTGGAGATCCTCCTGGCGAATGGGGACGATGCCTACGGCTTCCCGCCGTATCCAGCTCTCCGAGACTATCTCTCGCGACCACTCGGGAAAGATCTCAGCAGTGTCGAACGCCAGACGCTCGCCAGCGCGCTGCAGGGGACGACCTGCCAGCTCTTCCGACGCCCACAGCTCGATTGGTGGCGAACGATCGCATCTTGGGTCGGATTCGAAGCGTTCCGAACCGAGCCCGAGGTACTGATCCCATTCACTGTCTCGCCGACCGAGCAGCGGATTGCCCGATGAACATCCTCCGCACACTGACCATGACCAACGTCCAGCGCGAGACTGGGTCAGCCCGTCTGCACTCACGCGCGAAGAGTCCTCGCTCGGCACTCCGATCTCACGCTCCCCGGACATCTCGTTCGCTGTTCGACCGTCTGGGTCCTGCCGCCTTGTTCGCTGTAGCGCTCATCGTCGGCGCGCTCCTCCGCCTCTGGCAGCTGAATCTCCACGGGGTCAACAGCGACGAAGCGGTCTATCTCGGACAAGCAGCGGCATTGGCGGACGAACCGATGCTCAGTCGCTTCTTCCCGCTTTTCCGGGCCCACCCGCTGCTCTTTCCGTTCGTCACGTCGCTCACTATCCCGTTCGTCGGCTACCAGGGCCTCGACCTCGTGGGTCGCCTGCTGGTCGTCGCGTTCGGGCTCGCCACCGTCGCCGTGACGTTCGGCACTGGACGCGTGCTCTTCGGTCGCTGGGTCGGCGCTACTGCGGCCCTCTTCCTCGCCCTGATGCCGTATCACGTCGTCGTGACGCGGCAGGCACTCCTCGACGGCCCGCTGGCCTTTTTCGTCACGCTCAGCCTGTTCGCGCTCGTTCACTACGGTGCCACACGCCGGTCGAGCTGGCTGCTCGCCAGTGGCGTCGCACTCGGCCTCGCGGTGCTGACCAAGGAAACCGCAGTCATCTTCTTGGGTGCGATGATCGTGACGCTCGCACTGCACGCCGAACTGTCCAGCCACTCCCGTCACCTGGTGGGAGCGCTCGCTGCGTTCGCCTGCGTCGTCGTTCTGCACCCGCTCACGGCTCTCCTTGCCGGTGGCAGCGGTACAGAGCGAACCACTCAGTATCTCGTCTGGCAGCTCTTCCGCCGGCCGAACCACGAATGGTGGTTCTACCTGTGGACGATTCCACCGGCCCTCGGTTTGGCGATCGTCGGCCTGGCAGTCATCGGTCTGTTCGCGGTACGACGCGTCTGGAGCTGGCGCGAGACGCTGCTCGTGACCTGGATCGTCGTACCCTTCGCCTTCTTCCAGGTCTGGCCCACGAAGGGCTTCCCGTATCTGGTCGCCACCGCGCCCGCTGTCGCGATCCTCGCTGCCCGCACGCTCGGCCGCCTTTTCGCACTGGGCTCGACGCAACCCGGGGCGACACTGCACAGCCGACCCCGCTGGCGCCGGGTGGCTGGGGTTGCCACCACGCTGCTCGTCGCTGCCTCGCTCGCTTTCACGACGACAACACAACTCCGGGCAGCGACGAACGGGACCTTCCTGGCGGGCTCGGGGGGAGTCCCGGGCGGTCGTGAGGCCGGAGCATGGGTCGGCACACACACGCCTGAGGGAGCGCAGTTGCTCACCATCGGCCCGTCGATGGCGAACATCCTCCAGTTTTACGGGCATCGTAAAGCGTACGGGCTTTCGGTGAGTCCAAACCCGCTGCATCGAAATCCGACCTATGAACCCGTCGTCAATCCTGATCTCCGACTGCGCAATGGAGAGATCCAATACATCGTTTGGGATGCCTATTCGGCCAACCGTTCGACGTTCTTCTCCGAGAAACTCCTCACCTATGCCCGACGGTATCACGGCCGTGTCGTCCATACCGAAAGCATCCGGACAGTCGATGCGGAGGGCCAGCCGATCGACTTACCCGTTATGGTGATCTACGAGGTGCGCCCATGACTGGACTCCGCATCGCGCTCCTGCTCGCAGCGCTGTGCTCGATTACACTCGCATCGGCATCAGCTTCCGCTGCGCGACGTGAACCCAATACACCGATCCGCCACTTCATCGTGCTCATGCAGGAAAACCACACGTTCGATAATTACTTCGGGACGTATCCCGGCGCCGACGGGCTTCCGCCCGAGACCTGCATGCCGCTCGATCCGACGGATCCTGCAAGCGAGTGCGTCGAACCCTTCCATATCGGTAGTCTCCCGATCGAGGATCTCGACCACAGCAGCATCACGTTCCGTCGCCAGCACAACGGTGGGCGCATGGATGGCTTCATCTGGGCGCTCCGCCTACGCAATCAGGACGGGCGCATCGCGATGGGGTACTACGACGGACGCGATCTCCCGTACTACTGGAACCTCGCCAGCGAATACGTCCTCTTCGATCGCTTCTTCAGTTCAGCCCACGGCGGGAGTGTTTGGAACCACATGTATTGGATCGCCGGCGTTCCGGGCAGCGACAAAAACAGCATCCCGGCCGATGGCTTTCCGAACGACATCGTGACGATCTTCGATCGTCTCGAGGAAGCCGGGATCACCTGGAAGTTCTACATCCAGAACTACGATCCTTCGATCACCTACCGGACACGCACCGAAATCGCCGGCCCACGCGCTGCCCAGGTCGTCTGGTGTCCACTGCTCGCGATGCCACGCTATCTGGACGATCCCGACCTCTTCCGTCATATCGTGCCCCTGGACGAGTATTTCACCGACCTCCAGAACGGGACGCTCCCCGAAGTCGCCTATATCGTCCCCTCCGGTGCGAGCGAGCACCCACCGGGCAGCATCCAGGCCGGGCAGCGCTTCGTTCGATCGCTCATCCAGGCCCTCATGCGCAGCCCCTCTTGGCACCAGTCGGCCTTCATGGTGACGTACGACGACTGGGGCGGCTGGTACGATCACGTGCCGCCTCCCCAGGTGGATGACTACGGCTACGGCTTCCGTGTCCCTGCCTTCCTCGTGAGTCCCTACGCGAAGCGCGGCTTCATCGACTCGACGACCTATGACTTCACGTCGATCCTCAAGTTCATCGAGGAGAACTGGAACCTCGAGCCGCTCGCCGCACGCGATGCTGCGGCGACGAGTCTCGCGAACGCCTTCGATTTCGAGAGCCCGCCCCGAGCGCCGGTGTTCATCCCGTGGGATTGGCCAACCCCACCGCCGGCCCCAGAACCGCGCCGGAGCGCTGTGTACGGGGTCTACAGTCTCGTCACAGGTATCGGTATCGTCGCGTTCCTCGTCCCGACCGGACGGCTCCGTTTTGTGAGCAACTGGCTCCCGAGGCGGTTCCGCTCATCGCGATACGACACGAAAGGACCTCGTTGATGACTCGGGCTTCGCTGCTGCTCGCCTGTACGCTCGCGCTGTTCACGGCACTCTGGCCAGTCTCGCTGCGGGCCGAAGAAGCAGTCCGTCCCACGGCGATCCTGATCGACGCTCCAGCCAGCGTACCGGTCGGCGAGCAGTTTCGAGTGATCGCGCGCCTCACCGGGCCGAACGGTGAACTCTATGGTGCGGTCGCGAACGATGTCCTCCAGCTCCTCGTCGACGGCGTGCATACCCGCCGGGCGCGAACCAACTTCGCTGGCGCCGTGCAATTTCTCCTGACCGACACCCTACCGGTGGGTCGCCACACGCTGACCGTGGTCTATTCCGGCTCGCGTTCGCTGGCGCCGGCAGCTGCCTCGACCACGATCACGATCGCGCCCGCTGTGCTCGAGATCCAGACGGTACCGGCACTACCTGGAGTTCTCGTCGAGGCTTCTGGCGAGCAGTATTACACCGGAGCCAACGGCACTGTGACCATCCCGTTCGATGAGCCAGGAAGTTACCAGATCACGGTCAGCCGCTCGGTCGTCACCCCGAGTCTCCACGCGGCCTTCGCACGCTGGAACGATGACTCATTCGCAGCAACCCGCACCATCCTCGTCCCCAAGCATCGGATCCTCCAAGCCGGCTACGACACCGAGACAACGATCCACTACCGGTTCGTCGACCTCGACGGTCGACCAGTCGATCCAGGCCGTATCGAGCGGATCGTCCTCAAGAGTAGTATCGGTGAAGTCCGCGAGCTGCCCGTCGCTGGAAACACGGACACGTCTCAGCTGGTCCAAGCCAGCCGAGCGATTCCGACACATGCTGGACTCGCGGTCAGCCCGGTGCAGTGGTCGATCGAAGCAGTCACCATGCACGGTATGAACGTCGTCAATCGGAGGCAACAACGTTTCTACCCTTTGGAAGCACAGGACTGGACGATCACGCTGCTCCTCTACAGCGCCGAATTCACCGTTCGGGATACGTTTCTCGGCCGTCCAGTCGGCCGGGCTGTCCGCTTGATCTATCCGGACGGGACCAGCGAAGTTGTCCCGCTCACTGCGGGACGCGGGATTGCCAAATCACTGCCGCGCGGCGATTACCGGATCGAGGCCATCGGCATATTCGGTTGGAGCCCACGAGCGCCGCTCGCGCTCTCACGCAATCAGTCAGTTGACCTCACGGTCATCAGCGGAGTCGACATCCTGCTCGTGCTCGTGCTCGTCCTGAGTTCAGTGGTCGCACTAGTCTTGGCTGGACGACCCCAGCTTGGGTACCTGCGTCACCGGCTCGCGCCCGCACGGCAAAGTAGCGACGCTACTCCTGCCCGAGAACACCGCGTCCGGCGCATCGCATTGCTCGTGGCACTCACCTTGACCCTGTCGGGGACGATCCTCCTCACGCAGGGACTCACCCGGAGCGAGCGGCCACGACCGGCTGCACCCACCGCATCGCAGCCGGTTCTCACGACGCCCCCACCACCAGCCAGCGTACCCGCCGCGACGGTCCGTCCTGAGACCACACCGTCCCCGACGCCGATCATGCTCGATCCCGCTCCGGAATTTGCTGATTTCTGGGAACGCAACGGTGGCCTGGCGACCTTCGGCGCGCCGATCGGCCCTGCCAGGTGGGCACACGCGGAAGACGGCACCACCGTCCTCGTACAGGACTTCGCTCTCGCTCGGCTGGAATATCGGCCCGATGCTACCCCAGGTCCATTCGTGATCCAACTCGCCCGCCTCGGCGCCTACGAGGCCCACGCACTCGGGCTCGACACCACGCCCCCCTTCCAGCCTCGCTCCGCTGACGCCCCGCCAGCCGCTGACTGCACCTACTTCACACAGACCGGCCACTGGCTCTGCGGCAAGTTCCGCGCTTTCTGGCGTTCCGTCGGTCTCGATCTCGGCGATCCGGACATCTCGGTCCGCGAATCGCTCGCCCTCCTCGGCTATCCGATCAGTGAAGCGTTCGTCGATGACTCGGGTCGCACTGTCCAGTATTTCGAGCGGGCCAAGCTCGTCTCCTATCCAGAGTTCCACGGAACGCCGAACGAAGTGATCCGCGACCCGTTCGTCCGGAGGCCCTCATGAAGTCCATCCTCCTGCACGCGGTGCGCCTTCTCTGCGTCTCGAGCTGGCTTCTGACCCTGGTTTTGCCGCACGTGGCCCGGGCAGCGCCACCGGTACCCGTCTTCGCCTATTACTACATCTGGTTCGACCCGACTTCCTGGAATCGCGCCAAGAGCGACTACCCTGTGCTGGGCCGCTACTCCAGTGACGACCGGGCAGTCATGCAACAACACATCCGCTGGGCGAAAGAAGTCGGAATCACTGGGTTCATCGTGAGCTGGAAGAGCACACCAACGTTGAACCGGCGGCTCGAACAACTCGCCGATCTCGCGGCGACCGAAGGGTTCCACCTCGCTGTCATCTATCAGGGGCTCGACTTCCAGCGCGACCCACTTCCTGCCGAACGAGTTGCCAGTGATCTGGTCGGGTTCTGCCAGCGCTGGAGTGGCCGGAACGTGTTCAACGACCTGTATGGGAAACCCCTGGTGATCCTCTCGGGCAGCTGGGAATTCACGACCGACGAGATCGCGCTCATCCGCCGGGCGGTCGGATCGTGTCTCTTGCTGCTGGCTTCCGAGCGCAATGTGGACGGTTACGAGCGGCTCGCTCACCACGTCGACGGCAACGCGTATTACTGGTCATCGGTCGACCCGGACAGCTATCCGAGCTACGAGGAGAAGCTGCAGGCGCTCAGCACAGCCGTCCATACCCACCACGGGCTGTGGATCGCCCCAGCAGCTCCCGGATTCGATGCCCGGCTGATCGGCGGCACTCGGGTCGTCGAGCGCAAGGGTGGCGAGACGCTTCGCCGTCAGCTGGCCGCCGCATTCGCCTCGGCACCCGACATCGTCGGGCTCATCAGCTGGAACGAGTTCAGCGAGAATACCCACATCGAGCCGAGCATCAACTACGGTAACCAGTCGCTTCGCGTGCTCGCTCGCGTCTTCGCCACCCGTGCACCGGAGGTGCAGCTCGGCTCGGAGGCCAGTCCACCGACCGGTCCGTCGTACGGGCTGCCGGTGCTCGGCCTGGCCGGCACGCTGTTCCTCGCATCGTCGACTTTCCTGATCGTCCGATCGCGGAAACGGGGGCCGCGAGAGAGCACGGCGAGCGCGCAGGCACAACGCGAACAGGAAATCCTCGGTGAACCGTGAAGCGGTGCGCACTCACCTTGGCCCTGCTGCTCATCCTCCTCACGATGGTGCCCCAACCACTGGCGATGCCACGCCGCGCTGCTGCCGAGGCTGATGCGAACCTGTCGCATCGTCGGCTCAAGATCGAGACCCATGTCCACTCCGCGTTCAGCGCTGACGCCGTCGCCGACGTCGGCGTACTCGCGGCGGCCGCTCGTCGGCTCGGTTACGATGCGGTCTTCCTCACCGATCACAACGAGGGCAGCGCGTACCAGATCGACGGCCACACCGCGAACCGTCGTACCCTCGACGAGGACGATCGTGGCTGGAAAGTCTTCCGACGCGGTGTGGTATCGACCTCCGCCGCAACCATGGAAAACGACACGGCCTACCAGGGTGTTCGCGCTTTTCGTCTCGCACTCTCCTCACCATCGGCCGGGACCATCGGGCTGTGGGCACGGCGCGGCCCGCTCGTGACCGCAGGGCCGGTCATCCTTTCCTTCGCTGTTCTCGTCCGCCATTTCGACCCCGAAACCGGGTTCGCTGCCACGGTGTCGCTCGGCGGTGACCCGGAAATCGGATCGACGATCGGCTATACGACAGCGTCGGGTGAGGTGCTGCTCGATCGGGGCGTGACCTTCGCTTGGACCCTCGGAAACCCCGTTCTCCCCGCATCGGAACCAGCGCAGCGCGTGATCGTCTTCCCGCTACCGGAACCACGAGCGAACGAGTGGACAGTGTACACCATCGACGTCACCGCGGCGCTCGCCCAGCTCCCAGCGAACGAGCGACCACACCCGTTCGCTGCTTTCCTCTATCCGACGCTGCGACTCTCGGCCCACGCCGGTTCGGCTGACCTCTCGGTCGATGCCGTTGTCCTCGAGGCACAGCGACCGCTCCCCCCAGCGGATGAATTCGTCGCTCGCAGCCAGCTCTGCCACACCTTCAGCAGCGACTCGTTCCGCGTGTTCTGCGCACAGGAGATGGGCCAGCAACGACACACGATCCGCTTCGACTTCGCCATCGAGCACCCAGAGGAATTCACCAGCTTTCGCTTCGGCACGGACGGCATCCCGCTCGTCCACAACGCGGGCTACCCTGCTCAGCTCAATCACCCGGGCTCGACGGTCCGTCTCTCCGAGATTCGCGAAGAACGCGCGTATGGCGCGGACTTTATCGAAGTGCGGAAGCCAGAATGGGCAGCCCTCTGGGACGAACTCCTCCTCCGTGAAGTACCGCTCCTCGGGTCCTGGGGCACGGACAGCCACGAACTGATCGATCCAGGGAACCCGGCGACGTTCGTCTTCGCGAGGACGAACAGCTTGGACGCGATCGTCAGCGCGCTGTACGAGGGGCGGAGCTTCCTCGCTCGCAATACGTTCACCGGCACGATCTTGCTCAGCCCATTCGCCGCACCACAGGCCCCATATCCGGCACGTTACCCGATCTTCGTCTCAGACCAGCGTGCAACGACGGCGATCTTCCTCCGCATCACTGACCGGATCCCCTCAGCCGCTCGGCTTCGCTGGATTCGGAACGGCACCCTTTGGCGAGAGGAGACACTGA